>JANMLS010000030.1:0-27500 GCA_031372675.1 Verrucomicrobiaceae bacterium | reverse complement strand
CCGGCAACGCAGGCGCAGTGTTCACCGCCAAACTCAAAGGCACCGTAAAAGGCGCAGTGAGCACTGCAAACGACACGGGTTTTTGGTGCGAAGATTCCTTCGGCGCACTCGTCCTCGCGCTTCGCAAAGGCAACACCGTGACATTTTCCAGCGGCCCAAAAACAGTGAAGACCTTCACCGTCCTCGGCCCCACAAAAGGTGCGCTCGGCCAAGGCAGCTCCACAAATTACATCGGCGGCTTCGCAGTCCTCGCCTCATTCACGGATAAGACCGCAGGCATCCTCACTGTTTGGATTCCGTAAGTAGGCCGGTCACGCCGTGACCGGCAGCCAGTTGCGGCGCAACTGGGCCACTTAAAGGTGCGTCTGCACCCACTCGAATTCGCGGGAGATGCTTTTCACGACATCGCCGGGGTGGATTTCTTTTGGCAGGACATCGAACGTGTAGGTCTCGATTTCCACATGCGTTGTGCTGCCGATTCGCAGTTCGTGGAAGAAATCAGGCGTGAGCGTTTCCACCGTGCTGCGCACATTTCCGATGCCTTTGAAAAACAGCGGCACATGGAAATGTGAGCGGATTTCCTGCACGCTCTCGCGCCCGACTTCGTCTGCAAGCGCATCGGGAATGTCGTTCCAAGAGCGCAAGGTTCCATCGTTCATCAAAGCGCGGACTTGGTGCAGATAAACGCGCTCATCGAACTGCCGCAAAGCCTCCCAGCCTTCAGCATCGCCGGGCATCGCGAGCGCGGCGCTGAGTTGCACTTTGGAAACGCGGATGCCTTCTTCGCGGTAAGTGCGGAGCGAGGTGAGCGGGTCTTCAAATTGGAGCGCGACGTGGCACGTATCGAAGCACACGCCGATGTGCCGCCGCATGAGTGCCTCGGCTTCGCTCGTGTAGCATTTGCGGATGCGCTTAATCTCCTCCACGCCCGTGGTCAGCAGTTCGTTTTTGAAAAATGCGACCATTTCGCCTGTCGTCTCGATGTAGCACGAAGGCTCCGGTTCGAGGCCGAGATGGATTTCGCGGCCTGTGTCTTCCTCCACAGCGGCGAGGTATGCGGCGACAGCGCCGAGATTTTCCGCCATCGCGGAGACGCCCGCTGCATCGCGAATCCAGCCTTTGAAAGAACCCGGCACGGTGCTGATGGAGCCGTCAATGCCTTCGGGCAGCCATGCAGCGAGAACGTCCGCCGCTTGGAAGGTGTAGTTGCGCCGGTCGAGCATCCGCCAGTCGGGCGCGTACACATTTTCCTTCACCGCGCCGCCGTGGAATCGTCCGAATGGAAATGCGTTCACCGAGAACGGATACATCTGCAACTCACCGAAAATACCGAGCGCTTCTTCACGCAGAGCGGCGTTTGCGGAAAGCTCCGCAGCCGCAGTGGCGCTTAATCGCAGGCCGAGGCCGAACCATTGTCCTGGGCAAACCATCTCGCGGACCAGTCCCGCTTTTTCGCGGATGGACTGGAGGTTTTCATTCCACGTCTCACCCGGATGAATGTTGAGGCAATAGGTTAGGTGGAGCGGTGGTCTGTGTTGGACGATCATCGGGAGTCAGCGCTTCTGCGCTACGAGTTCCCGAAGATGCTGCACAGCCTGCGCCATTTTTGCCAGATCGATTTCGTGGACTTCGCGCCGTGCACCGAGGCCATTGGGGAAAGTCACCGTCAACTCCCCGCCGAGGTGTTCTTGAAAGTCCCGCAACCCGGCAAAAACAAGGTGCTGGCCATTCGCATCGCGCGCGTCCAGTTCATCGTGCCAGAGCGGGAAGCCGCTTTGCTGCAAGCCGAGCGAGATGCGGGCGAGGTCTGCATCGGTGATCCAGCCCATATAGCTGGCGTAGATGCTGTCGAGCAAAACGCCGCTGGCAACTGCTTCGCCGTGGCTGATTTTGAAACCGGACATCAGCTCGATCTTGTGTGCGCTCCAGTGGCCGAAATCCAGCGGCCTCGCGCGTCCGTACTCAAAAGGGTCGCCATTGGAGCGGATGTGCGAGAGGTGCTCGTCTGCACAGCGGAAGACGAGTTGCTCCATCGCTGCCGCATCACGCGCAGGAAATTTCGCAGCGTTTTTGCAAAGCCAGTCGAAGAATGTGGTGTCGCGAATGATGGCTACTTTCCACGCCTCCGCTACTCCGCAGAGCCAGTCGCGCTGCGGAAGCGTGGTGAGAAAGCGGGAGTCATTCAGCACGGCGAACGGCGGGGCGAAGCTGCCGACGGCGTTTTTTCCACCGAGATAATTCACGCCGTTCTTCACGCCCACGCCGGCGTCGTTTTGACCGAGCACGGTGGTCGGCACGCGCACTTGTCGCAGCCCGCGATGCACGAGCGCAGCAGCTAGGCCGACGGCATCCATCACGGCACCGCCGCCCACGATGATGACGAAGGATTGCCGATCAATGTGCCGCTCCAGCATCAGCCGCATGAAGCCTTCGACGAGCGAGAAGTCGTTCTTCACCTGCTCGCCGCCCGGCACTACAACAGGCTCTCCGGCCAGTTCCAGCGCAGCGGCGTGCGTGGAAAAATAGCGTGCGATTTCGCCCGTAAGACCGGGAAGCGCGGCGGCGACATGGCCATCCACAAAGACGAGCGCACGGGCGCGGCACTGCTCGTGGAGCCGTCCGAGCGTCTGAACGAGCACCAGATTTTGCGCATCAAAAAGCCCGTGCGTGAACGTGACGGGGAACTCCCACGTCACTGCGATGCTTTGCTGAATCGTCCTTGTCTCCGTGCTCATCGGCGGTCCATCCAGTTGCGGACTTCTTGCGAGAGATCGAGTTGCGTCTTTGGCGCAGTCGCGAGCTTCAGCGATGAAGCCCACGCAATTTCCATCCCGGCGCGATTGCTTCCGTGGGTGCCGTGGATTTTGTCCGTGTTAAAACTCACCGTTCCCGGCGGCCAGCCGAAGTACAGCTCGCACGGGTCGTAGCCCGGCTTGTTGTGAATATCCACATGCCCGGCGAAATCCGGCGCTTCCGCTTTGTCGGTGAACCACGGATACGCGAACCACGTCCCCGGCTGCGCAGTGATGATCAAATCCCCGCTCCGGCGGTGCGCGAGTCCTCTCGCAGCTTGTTCATTTTTACCAAGAATCTCCGCAACGCCCGGCAGCATGGAAAGCGCGAGCCGCGCCGCTTCCACCGATGCTTCATCGCGGCAATACACATGTGCAAAACCGTGGTCGCTCACCGCGAAAGCGCGTCCGCTGTAGAAATCGGGATACGCCATTCCGCGCACATCGCGCGTGCCGAAAAGCCCCGCTTCGCGCAGGCGGCGATTCGGAAAAACTGCGCCGTGCTTCACCGTCTCGATGGCGTAATCGCCGAATACGAGCCAGTCGTAGCCGCATTCCTCCGCCTTGGTTTTCAGCCGTTCGAGATAGCCGAGGAGCACGTCCAGCGCTTTGTCCGCCTGCTTGGAATGCGGGCCGTGGCGCTGCAAATCGTAGTCGAGATGCGGGATGTAGGTGAACAGCGCATCGGGCGCGACGTCCTTCATCTCCATCACCGCGCAAATGCCGTCCACGATCCAGTCGCTCGATTTGTGATTCGCCAGCGGCCCCCAATAATTCATCAGATTAAACGGACGCCCCACGCGCTCGTTGATGCGCTCTTCCAGCCCTGCGGGCTGTGTGTGGCAGCTTTGAATCATCCCGCCGCTGTGCTTGTGGACCGGCCACGGCGACACCACCAAATCCACATCCTCGCCGAGCGATTGCTGCCAAAACATCATCCCCACCGAGTTTCCGCGCTTGCGGAAATCATCCCAAATTCGCGGCCCCTCCACGAGCCGCGACGACTGCTCCCAAAACAGCACCTTTCGCAAATCCTCGAAGAACAGCCCGTTTGCCACCAGCCCATGATTCCCCGTCGGCTCGCCCGTGCGGAAGCTCGCCTGCACCGGACAAGTCACCGCCGGGAAAATACTCTGCGCAGGCCGGAACTCCGGCAGGTGCGAGACGAGATTCCATCCCAGCGCGGCGACATCAATGATGAGCAGTTTGCGTTTGTCCGACATTTTGAAAGGCGGAGAGAAAACCAGCTTCCGGGGAAAATACTAGCAGCGGCGTGCAGAAAGTTTCATTTCAAACGCAAATCAAAAAACCTTCTCACTGATTCCCTAGAAATTCTCCGTTTTTCATAGCTTCGATGCCGGACCTATCGTCCCGCCTTCGATGAACTCGGCTTTGGTAAGAGTCTGCCGCACATCCGCCTTGCCGCGGGCCAGGTTGGCAGTCCATTGCAACGCCCTGCGCACCACTGGAGCGGTATCCCAGTGAATATGTGCGATAGGCGGGCGACACCAATTGAAGTGCGGATCGCCGTCGGTGCAAATTAGCGAAACATCCTCCGGCACGCGAAGGCGGTGGTTCAGCAGGAATTGCATGGTCGCGAAGAAAAAGCCGGCCTCATCTACAATGATTGCGGTCGGCGGTGTGAGCCGGAACAGTGACTCAAGGCATTCATGAAAACTGTCGATGTCCTCCTCCCAATCCGGCAGATTGTAAGGGCTGATTTCAAGCCCGTGGGCGACCAACTCATCGAGGAAGGGTTGAACGCTCGCACCCGGCTTTGGAAGACGTTGTGCCCGCAAAGCCAGCAGCACGATCCGGCGGTGGCCTAGCTCGATGAGCCGTCGGGTGGCTTTGGCGATGGCCGGTGGTTTGTCGGGTCCGACGCCGGCGACTGGAAGCCCGCGTCGGTGTCCGAACAGCGCAAAGACCGGCACTTCATGTGCGACAAACCATTCGAGCAGCGATCGGGCTGCGGAGAGAACGATCCATGCGTCCGCCTCGGTTCGCTTCAACCGGCCAACAATCGCCCCGACATTCATCCCAAGTTCCGGCATAAACCATGGTGTGAAAAACGGCGAATGTCCGGCCTCCGCTAATTCGTGCTTTATTTCGACAAGGTAAGAGCGCCGTCGGTCATCCGGCTCGCCGACTAAAATCGCCACACGGAGGGAAGCAGTTGCCACCGCACCAGACGATAAGTTGATCCGCCGCCGTCGCCCGGGCCCTTGAGGTATTAAGATGCCTTCCTTTTCTAACTGGAGCAGACTGGTCTCCGCAGTCTGATCGCTGATGCCGAGTTCCGCCGCCACTTCAAGCCTGCCAGGCATTTCAACGGTCCACCGCCCTCGCCGAATCTCTTCCCGCAGGTGCGCTGCGACCTGTTCGGCAATGGTGAGAAATTTACGCTGCGGCATTTTTAAGACCTGAGTGAAACACATTCAGGTCGTCAAGTGGAAACCCGTTTGCCATATCGCGGATGCACAGCATAAGTCTCGCGAGGCTTCTGACGCGCAGGAGCATCAACAGCCCACTCATGAATGACAGCAGTGAAACCCGGAACAAAATATGTAAGGAAGCCGAGCTGATGAAACCAAACTTCATCCTGATCGTCGTGCTGCTTCTTGCTGGCGTATTTGCGTCGCAGTCCGCTGAAGTGCCCACGCTGCCTGCGAAGCCCAATATTCTCTGGATCATCATGGATGACGTAGGGGCGGAATTACCCTGCTACGGGGAAAGGAAAATCCAGACGCCAAACATAGATCGCCTCGTGCGCGAGGGCACCAAGTTTGGCTGCGCTTTCCTTACCTCTTCGGTCTGTTCGCCGTCGCGCTCGGCCATGATTACGGGCATGGTTCAAACCAGCATCGGCGCCCACCATCATCGCAGCGGAAGGAGCACGGAGAAAATCAATCTGCCAGATGGAGTCAAACCGGTGCCCGCGCTGCTCCAGCGGGCCGGCTATTTCACCTGCAATGGCGACTATCCTGCGAAAAGGGAGCGGATGGGCAAAACCGACTACAACTTCGAGTGGAACGCGAAGATGTATGACGGGAGTGATTGGGCAGACCGAAAACCGGGGCAGCCATTCTTCGCGCAGATTCAGTTATGGGGCGGAAAAAACCGCAATGACAATGGCCGCTGGCTTCGGGACGTGGCACCCAAGGCACTCGGGACGCTGACCAAATCGGAGGACGTTTCCATGCCTCCGTATTATCCGCGCGATCCGGTACTACTGGAAGATTGGGCGCAGTATCTCGATTGCATCCGCTTTTGTGATACACAGGTCGGCGAGATTCTTCAGCGGCTGGAAACCGAGGGCATTCTGGATCAAACCATCATCTTTCTGATGGGCGATAACGGCATCAGCCATGCACGTGGAAAACAGTTCCTCTACGATGAAGGAATCCGAACGCCCTTCATCGTGCGCGGTCCCGGCATTGCACGCGGAGCTGTTCGCACCGATCTCATCGAGCACATCGACATGGCTGCCACGTCGCTGGCTTTGGCGGGACTGCCAGTACCAGCATGGATGCAGGGCCGCGATATTTTCGCCAAGGACTATGCGCCGAGAGACGCCGTCTTCGCCGCGCGCGATCGTTGTGGCGAAACGGTGGACCGCATTCGCAGCGTGCGCACGGAGCGATTCAAATATATCCGCAATTTTCACCCGCAGCGCCCACTGCTCCAGCCGAATGATTACAAGGACAACAAGCCCTTTCTCCCGCGACTCCGTGAACTCCACGCGCAAGGCAAACTGAGCCCCTTGCAGGAAGAAATTCTGTTCTCACCAACACGCCCCAAAGAGGAACTCTACGATGTGAAAGCGGACCCGTTTGAAACCCGCAATCTGGCCGCAGAACCTCAACACCAATCCACACTCGAAACTCTGCGCGAGCGACTCGAACGCTGGATGCGAGAGACGCGCGACCCCGGCCCGGAATCCGATAAAACCTACGACGCCAACCTCGCCTACGAACTCAGCACAACCCCATCCAAAACCCGCAAAGAAGCCCTTTTGAAAAACAGTGCGCTGATGAAAGAGTGGGCACGGCTGGGCAAGTGAACCCAATTGATTTTTGAAATACAGAACTGAAGACGATGAAAAACACCACTCCACTGATTATCGCATTAATGCTGGCACCTTTCGCGACCGTTTTCGCCGCAGAACCAGCCAAGCCTAACGTCCTTTTCATCTACACGGACGACCAATCCTACGACGCCCTCTCGGTGGTGCAAAAGGAGCAGGGTGAAAAGGGACGCTTTCCTTGGTTGCAAACTCCTCACTTGGACCGTCTGGCCAAGGACGGCGTGCGCTTCCGAAATGCATTTGTCATCAACTCGATCTGCTCACCCAGTCGGGCGACAAATCTAACAGGACTCTACAATCACGACCGCGGCAACGGCATTGCCACGAATTTCCGGCCATTTCCGGTCAACAATATCACCCATGCCACACTGATGCGTGCGGACGGCTACACCACGGCTTATGTCGGCAAATGGCACATGCGCGATCAACGCGAGCGTCCTGGGTTCGATTTTTCTGCCAGCTATATCGGGCATGGCAAGTATGCGGATTGCCCCTTCATCGTGGATGGCAAGGACACTCCCACCAGCGGCTGGATCGATGATGTCGCCACTGACTACGCCATCGCCTTTATTCAAAAACAAAAGACATCTGCCAAGCCTTGGTCACTCATTCTCGGATTCAAATCCCCCCACCAGCCTTGGGAGCCGCCGGCCCGCACCAAGGATCTTTATGCCGGTGAAGTTGCCCGGACCGTGCCAAATGTGAACACACCACCCATCTACACGAAAAAGCATCACCCGGCTGCTATGGAGAAAAAACCGGTGCCGCCCACGATGCCTACCAATCTCGACTACTTCCGCTCGGTCAAAGCCATGGACGATTGCATAGGCCGCCTGCTGGACTCACTCGAAGAGACCGGCTTCGCCTCGAACACAATCGTCATTTTCACCTCCGACAACGGCGTCTATCTCGGGGCACACTCCGCTGGCGATAAACGCAGCGCCTATGATGAAAGCCTGCGCGTGCCTTTTATCGTGCGCGACCCAACACTCGGACCTGATGCCCGTGGGCGCACCGTTGATGAAATGGTGCTCAATCTCGATCTTGCTCCCACGCTCTTGGATTACGCTGGCTTGCATATTCCGAAGGAAATGCAGGGCCGGAGCTGGCGTCCGCTGCTGACCGGGAAAAATGTGCCGTGGCGGCAAAGCTGGTTTTATGAATACTTCGCCGAAAACCAAAAGGACACCAACGTGCCGGACATTACCGCTATGCGAACCGCCAACGCCAAGCTCATCAAATACCCCGGGCACCGTGCATGGACCGAACTATTCGATCTCAAAGCGGATCCCTACGAAATCAACAACCTCATCGACGATCCTGCTGCTGCTGCGCTCAAGTCAAAAATGCTGGCGGAGCATGATCGTCTGGCCAAAGAGATTGGCTTTCATGTGCCGGATTTCGTCGATCGTCCGCCCAATTGGGGCAAGCCCGGCAGTCTGTCTGGAGACCTCTCAAACCCATAGAATCCCGTTTTCCAGAAGTTGGTCGCCAAAGTAGAAATGACATTCCGCAATTTCCGCAATTTAATCCCCGCGATTTTGTTGGGAACAACCTGCGTCTTGCAGGCGGGTGAAATGGTGACGGTAAAAACCGAAGATACCGGAAAAGCTCTAGTGAATCCGAGCATGGGATGGACCATGCACTTCTACTCCAACAATGCGAAGAACTATGGCTCGAATCTCGCACCCGCAGACACCCTCGATGACTTTCCCGGCCTCTCGACGGTTTATTTTCGCCTCCCGTGGGCCTATCTTGAACCGGAGGAAGGCCGGTATAATTGGGCCATCCTCGACACCCCGGCACAGCGCTGGATCGCCAAGGGCAAGCGCATCGCCCTGCGCCTGACCACCTCGGAAAACTGGATGGCTTACGCGACTCCCGAATGGGTGAAAAAGGCGGGTGCCAAGGGAACCTTCTACCATTTCGGCAAGGGCCGGGTGGAGAGCAGCGATACTTGGGATCCGTTTTTTGATAACCCGGTTTATCTGCAAAAACTCGATGCGTTTATGAGTGCCCTGGCCAGACGCTATGACGGGAATCCAAATGTCGAGTTCATGGATGTCGGCACCTATGGCATGTGGGGGGAAGGCCACACCTTTATGAGCAGCAATCAGGATTCCATCGAAATCCAGAAGCTCCACATTGACCTTCACCTCAAGCACTTTAAGAAAACCCTTCTCTGCATCAGCGATGACTTCGCAGGCCACGACAAACCGGGCCGGAATTTTCCGATCACAGACTATGCCTTGTCCCGGGGAGTCACACTGCGCGACGACAGCATTCTGGTCCAGCCTCCGCCGAACTCCTGGCACCACGCCGAGATGGCTCAGGAATTCTGGCCAAAATTACCCGTGATTCTCGAACACCAGCATTACGGCGGTTCCAAAAAAATCGGCGCATGGAGCGGAGAGCTTCTGCTCAAATCGGTCGAAGACTATCACGCCAGCTTCATGTCCATCCACGGGCAACCACGGCAGATTCTCGCGGAAAACCGCGAGACAATTGACCGTATCAACCAGCGCATGGGCTACCGGCTCCAGCCACTCGAAATAAGCTGGCCAAAATCTGTCAAAATCGGTGCAGCACCCGGCAAGGAAGTCTTCAAAGTGAAGTGGAGCTGGGCCAACAAAGGCGTGGCACCCTGCTACCCCGGCGGCTTTCCTTGCCTTACGCTCAAAGACGCCGAAGGAGGCATCGTGTCTGTTTTGACGGACGAGTCGCTGAACATGCGCAGCCTCAAAGTCGGCCCGCCCGGGGAAGCCCCTGTAACCGCACTGGAAAGCGCTTTTACCACAGGTCTTTTCGGCCCCACCACCAAACCCGGCACTTACGAACTTTTCATCTCAGTCGGCACACGCGATGGCACCCCGCAAATCGCACTTCCCATAGCAGGCGACGACGGCCAACGCCGCTACCGGCTGGGGTCTATCATGCTGCAAAACCAGTAAAAGAATTCCTACTGGAATCCTCGCTCCGACAGGAGCAATACAAGGGCTGGCAATCACGGCGGCGTCCAGAGTTTTGTCTCTCTGATGAAAAAATCACATGCCTTGCTGTCGAAAAACACCCGCTGCTGCAGGCTCAATAATCCTGAGTGAAGCTCACTCAGGGCGCTTTGATAAGTTTTATTTGCCACATCGGAAACATGAGGCGTAAGTGTGGACATAACCACTAGCGCCTACATCGCAGCGGTATTCACCTCAGCGAACAAATCCCAGCAACAAACCGAACCAGTCCACCACAGCGAACCAATCCGTCCAATAAACCCGCAACCCAAATACCAAAATGAAACTCAATCGCCAAAAAACAATCCTCTCCACCGCCATCTTCTCGCGCAGCACCGCCGCCCGCCTGTCCTTGCCGCTCGCCACCGCCATCGCCGCGGGGATTGCCTTCGTCCCAGAGCAGGCGCAGGCTCAGACACTTTTCTACAAGTCAACAACCGCAGGAAATGCTTGGACGGGTAGTTTCTGGGGAACTTCCGCCGCAGGACCTTTCAACACCGCGTGGGTTAGCGGCAGAGCAGTCAACTTTGTGGACAACGGAGGGGTTGCTCTGGCCCTCACGGGAGCCACCACAAATTTTTCCTCCATCGTCGCCAATGAAAGTGTCAACGTTACGGCGTCTGGAACGATCGGAACGGGTGGAACGGTTGCATCCATCACGGTTGCAGCCGGAAAAAACATGAATTTTGGTACCCAGGCAATCTCCGTCGCTGCTGGCACCGGATTCATCAAAAACGGCGACGGTATTTTGACGATATCGACGGGCAGTGCTTTCACGGGCGGTTTCACGATCAACGCCGGAACTATGGCCGTGGGCGGGGTCAATGCCATGGGCGCTGGTGGTGCCCTTACGATCAACGGCGGAACCATCCGCTCCAATTCCACAACGGCGCGCGACCTGACCGGCAAATACGCCGGCGGGATCACCATCGGCGGTAACTTCACCGTGGGCGACGCCACCAACAACGGCGCTCTGACTTTCACCAACAACATGGCCCTGGGGGCGAACAGCCGTGCTATCACCGTGAACAGCGCCGCGACGTTTGGTGGAATCATCAGCGGCAACGCAGCAGTTGGAATCGTCAAGGATGGCGCGGGCACGTTGACCCTCTCCAATGTCGGCAACAACTACACCGGCATCACCAGCATCACTGCCGGTATCTTGAACGCGGCCACCTTCGCGCCTGGCGGTAGTAACAGTAGTATCGGAGCGGGAGCCGTTGCTGCGACCAATCTCGTCCTCAACGGCGGCACGCTTCAATATAACACCGCCGCCGCTGCCACCACCAACCGGCTCTTCAGCGTCGGCACCAGCGGCGGCACGATTGATTCCTCCCATGCCACCGCAGCCAATTCCCTGAGTTTCACCGGCACTGGGGACATCGGGCTCAACAGCCAGCTCGGCACCCGCACCCTGACACTCACCGGCACCAATACCGGCAGCAACACCATCGCCCTAAAGATCGTAGACGACGCATCGGCCAACGCCACCAGCCTTACCAAGAGCGCTGCAGGAACCTGGATACTTACCAACGCGAACACCTACACTGGCACCACCACCATCGGTGGCGGTGTTACCTCTACCTTGGAAGCCGGCCACGCGAGCGCTCTGGGAGTCGGTGGGAATATCACGTTCAATGGCAATGGAAGGATTCGCTACACCGCCGCTAGCGCCGCCCAAGATTACTCGTCCCGCTTCAAGAACAGCACTTTCGCCGTTGGAGTTGACACCAATGGTCAGAACGTGACTTTCGCAGGGATCATTGATAGCAGTAACATAGGCGGCCAAGGACTCACCAAGTTTGGTGCGGGCACTCTAACTCTCAGTGTTGCCAACAGCTACACCGGTAGCACCCAAATCGCCGGCGGCACGCTTCGCCTCGCTCACATCAACGCCGTGTCAAGCTCCTCATCGTTGGCCTTCAATACAGCCTCCGGCAATATCCTGCAGATCGGGACGGATACCCCATTCACGGCAGCGAATTTGCCGTCCATCAGTGCCGGATTCTCCAGTTCAGGGACTACTAACATTGTCTCGGATCGGGCTACGACAGGCGCAGGCCCGTTAGGCGTAGGCCTCACACACGCCCTGGGGGTCCTGAATATGGGAAATACCCAGATGAACATCACGGCGGGAACGAATGTGACCAGCGGAACCGCTGCCATTTCGTTCGCCAGTGTCTCCTTTGGCACTGCCACCGCCGATGGCACCACGACATTTAACCCGACCACGGCCAATCTCTTCATCACGGGCAACGTTACATCTGGGGCTGGTGCCCTTGGCTTCCACAACTTCACTTTAGGTGGAACCAGCTCAGGAAACCTCATCAGCGGGGACATCGTCACTAGCGTAAGGCCCACCCAGAACGTCGTCAAATCAGGCACCAGCATTTGGACGCTCTCCGGCGCGAACACCTACAACGGCACCACCACCGCCACCGGCGGCGCACTCATCACCACCACCGCCGCCGCACTGCCAGGATACAATGCCGCAGCTAGGGTTGTTTTCAACGGTGGCACGATTGGCGTGCGGATCGGCGCAGGCGGCTGGACTACGCCGGAAGTGGATCTCCTCCTGACAGCGGGTAATGCCACCAAAACCTCCGGTGCCCTCGGCATCGACACCTCCATTGCCAGTCAAAACCAGTGGACCGACTTCACCACCGGTGCTAGCAGCCTCGGCGCTCTCGGACTCACCAAGCTCGGCACCAACACCCTGACGCTCAATTCCACCAGCAACAACTACGCTGGTGCCACCACCATCGACAATGGCACGCTCAAGCTCGATGTGGATCACACACTCACCGGCCCTCTCAACTTCGGATTTATTAACGACACTGCCTCTAATACCGGCAACCTCGATCTGGCCACCACCAACGTCAACGCCACCTTGGGAGGCCTCAACGTCCGGACTAACTCCGCCACCGCCAACACCATCACCATCGGCACTGGCAAGTCGCTCACCCTCACCGGCAGCACGGTGGCCAACGTCGTCTTCGTAGGATCAACCGCCTTAGGCGCTCAGGCGAAGCTGCAAGTCACGGGACTGGGCACACTCACCGTCACCGATGCCACCCGTAACATCGTTGTCGCTAACACGACGTCGCTCGCCACCACTACCGGTGCCACTGCCAGCGCCGTGATGGATCTCTCCGGATTGGCCAACTTCACCGCCGACATCGCCAACGTTTACGTCGGACGTCCGACCTCGGCCGCCGGAGCTGCGGTGAATAATATTGGCAAATCAACCAATGACATCCTGGCCCTTGCAGGCAGTAACACCATCAATGCCAGCGGCGTCATCGCCGTGGGCGGGTCAACCAATTCCACTGGCTCCACGCCGGCCACGCCGGCCAAGTTGATCCTTGGCACGACGAATAACTTGAACGCTGCCTCGTTTGTGCTCGGCAGTTCCCGCATGTCTGGCCTGATGGAATTCAACACTGGCCTGACCAACCCCATCGTCACCATCCGCGGGGCGACCGGCGGTTCTACCCGGACAAATATCTACCTCGGCGACCAAGCCAACCTCCAGCTTGTCTCCTTCGCTAATGGTGCAAGCACGGTGAACCTAGGTAAGATGGATTTCACTGGCGGAACGGTGAATGCAATGGTTGACAACCTCCTCGTGGGTATGGGCGGCGGTGCTCTTAGCGCCCGTGCAAGCGGCGACGGCACCTTCATCATGGATGGAGCGTCCAGCAATGTGGATGTGAACACTCTGGTGATCGGGCAGAGTCTAGCCACCGACACTACAGGTCAAGCAGGCACTTCCAGCATAGGCACCTTCACCGTCAAAAACGGCACGCTGCTGGTGAACACCGCGATGACGATGGCCAATGACCTCGACACCACCGCCACCGCCAGCGGCACGGTGGGTGTGCAAGGCACCTTCACCGTCGAGGGCGGCACGGCCACCATCGGCGCCACAGGAGGTAGTCCCGAGCACCTCATCCTCGGCAATCACGCCAACGCAGGCAACCCTGGGCTGGCCACCGCCACCGTGAGCCTCACCGGCGGCACCCTCAATGTCTTCGGCGACATCAAGGAAGGCAACCTCGGTGCCGGAACCATCACCTCCTCGCTATCGCTCAATGGCTCCGCTGCCGTTCTGGACATGAAGGGCGGGAACATCACCGATGTGGACACCATCACTTACACGGATGGCACGCTCAAGAACCTCGGCACCGTCAACACCGGCATGACCCTCGCTGGCTCTGGCTCCCGCGTCTTCGAGCAAGCCACTGGCGTGAACGGCGACATTCAAGGTGACATCACCGGATCGGGCTTGGGTCTTACCAAGCAAGGCTTGGGCAAGCTCACTCTCTCCGGGGGAAGCAGCTACACTGGCCCGACGAATGTCAATGCGGGCACGCTTTTGGTCAGCGGTTCGCTAAGCGGCAGCAGTGCGGTTTCGGTAAACAACGGCGGCACACTCGGCGGAACTGGCACGATTGGTGGCAGCATCACAGTTGCCAATGGCGGTAAACTCTCACCCGGAGCCTCGCCCGGCACACTGATGGTAGGTGGCGATCTCGACCTCAGCGCAGTCAACACTGCGGCCAGCCTCGTGTTTGAACTCGGCACTAGCTCCGACCTTATCCAACTCACCGCAGGCACGCTAAACATCGGCACCGGAACGCTCGGCTTCAGCGACTTCAACTTCAGTGACTTTGGTGGCATGACTGAAACCACCTACACGCTCATTTCCACAAACAACACGATTCTAGGTTCGCTGGATTCAGGCAATCTTTCCGGCGACTTTGGATTCTTCAACGGCACGCTCGCGCTGGCTGATGGAGGCACCGATCTCGTGTTGACTGTGATTCCCGAGCCATCCTCGGTGGCGCTGCTTGGCCTCGGCGTATTCGGCCTGATGCGCCGCCGCCGTAGCGCATAAACCTCTTACTTTGTGTAGGAACAAAACTGGCACAGCCCTCTCGGTTCTTTGCGGGTCCGGGACGGGCTGTGTCATTTTTTAACCGTTGGCGAACAGGCCAAAACGTTTTTAGGCTGGTTTTCTGTTTCTTACCCATTCACTCCGAACAGGCACTGTATAAGCGATGAAAGATTTCCCTGCATCACCGACCCGACTCACTGGCCGGTGTCGGGGTTTGGTGTGGTGGGAAAATTTTACCGCCTGTTGGTGCGGTAGCCGGGACCGGAGCGATGGAGCGTGCGCGGGTCGGAGATGACGGTCGCTGGCTGGCGATAGTCGCCGCCGTAGAGGTATTGGCCATTATGGTAGTAGCGTTGGGAATACGTGCGGCCATTGTGGGAATACGTTCCCGGTTCGTAGCGACCTCCGGCGTAGTACTGGTTGTTGTAGTAATAGGCACTTCCCGCGTAGTTGCTGGGCAAGTCGCGGTAGGTCACATAGCCGACCGAGGCTGTCGAGCGGACACCGGGGTTCTGATAAAATCCGGCGCTGGCTTGCTGACGGTAGTTGCCGCCGTAAAAGTACTGGCCGTTGTGATAGTAGCGGTCGGAGTAGGTCCGGCCTCTGTAAGAGAATGTTCCCGGTTCGTAGCGGCCTCCGGTGTAGTAGCGGTTATTGTAGTAGTAGGCGGAACCGGAGTAACCGGATGGCAGGGAGGCATACGTCGTGTAGCCGCTACGGGATGGGGCATTGACGCGCGGGCCTTGGTCGTAGCCGTATTCGGAGACGCAAGACGGGAGGAATAAAACAGCCGTCAGCGGGAGAGCCAACAGCATGGTACGAGTGATAGGTTTTTTCATAGTCCACAGGATACTCTCAGAGCACGGCCTCCACTATAGGGTGAAGCACCCATCTTGCTGGCCGAATCTCCGCAAAAAAATGTGACCGGCCAACTTTCCCGAAGGATCATCGACCGGCCACACCACCGCAATTTTTCTACCGTGGCTATTGCCTGCGGCGACCCGTGATGACTCGATAGAGGACGAGCAGAATGATAGCGCCGAAGACTGCGGCGAAAAATCCCGCCGATTCCTCTTCGGAATACCAGTTCATTGCTTGCCCGACCATTTTCGCCAGCATGGCTCCCGCGATTCCGATCAAAGTGGTCACGATAAATCCGCCGGGATCCCTGCCTGGCATCAGGAGCTTGGCTATGACTCCGACCACTAGGCCGATTAGTATTGTGTATAAAATACTCATATTATGCGCAGCGTGATTTTTTGTGAAATGAGGGCGGAAATCTCAGCGTTAGGCTGCTACTTCCTCCATCGCCTCGGCGTTGCTCTTGGAGTGTGCCAGCTCGTTGAGAATATCGTTGGCGTTTTTCTCCTCATCCAGAATCTCTTCCAGCAGCGAGCAGGCTTTCTGGTTGTCGAGCAATTCTGCCCATTCATGAAGAGAGCCGTAGGTCGCAATCTCGTAGTGTTCGACTTTCTGGGCCGCAGCAATGAGAGCGGCGTTGATAGCCGGTGAGCCGTGGAACGTTTCCGCCATATCCTCGCCCTCTTTCAGAAGGCCGACGGTCGCTTCACAAGTCTCCCCTTTTGGTTTCAGGTCGAAGCAGGCGAAAACCTCTTCGAGTTTTGTGATGTGGCCTTTCGTTTCTTCGAGGTGCGTTGTGAACGCTTCTTTCAGTTCATCGCAGGTCGCGGCTTTCACCATCTTTGGCAGAGCTTTTGCGATCCGTTTCTCGGCATCGTAGATGTCGGCAAGTTCGGAAAGGAATAGAGTTTTGAGTGTTTTCATAAGTCGGTTGGAAGTGGAAAAGCTCCCGCGACCGGGTTGCCCCGATCGCGAGAATTTCCCCGAGCGGTTAGTACTTTCCTACGACATCGTAGCGTGTCGCTTTTTCCGTGTCGGCGTAATCACCGCTCGTCTCATCCTCCGACAGACTGGGTGTTTTGGAATCGGACGCCGTGCAAATATCCTGTGCACCAGCGCGCTCGAATATCTCTTTCGCACGGGTGATCTCCTCTGCGTTCTCCGTGTGGGCGGAAATGAGGATATTGCCCTCCATCAGCTTGCCTTCGTAGCGTTTCGCTTCGAGTTCAGGGATACCGAGGCCGATGAGTCCGCCAGTGATTGCACCTACGGTCGCACCAATCGCAGCGCCACTCAGCGCGGCGATGATCGGGCCTGCGGCGATAAAGGGGCCGACTCCCGGGATGGTGAGAGCGCCGATGCCGGCGATCCATCCGAGTGCGCCTCCGATGACACCTCCGGTGCTGGCACCGGCGACTGCGCCTTCAGGAGCCTTGGTGTTCTTTTCGTGCGCGAAGTCATGGCTCGATCCTTTATCGGCGAACAATGCAGAGATGTCCCCGTTGGAAAAAGCTGCGGCTTTGAGATTATCGACGATCTGGTCGGCTTGGAGCCTTGAGGTGGCGATGCAGAATACTGATTTGTTTGACATGGTAGTTGGTTTTTCTTGGTTGGTTTGTTGTTTGTTTTTTCGTGATTGGTGAAATTACGGGTTGCTCTGGACGTTTTCGATTTCCAGTTGGTTGTCCGATTTCTTGTCGCCTGCGATCCGCATGGCGATGTCGCCGATTTGGCGTTTCTCTTCGGCGGATTTGACGGGTCCGCGCAGGGTAACGAGGCCGTCTTTGGTGATAATTTTGACGTTCTTTGCGTTCGTCGAAAAGTCGTTCACTGCGAGGATCGCCTTGCGAATCTCGGCGGTCGTATCCGTGTCGCCCTTGCTGTTGCCCTGGTCGAGGGGCGTCAGGGTTTTGGCATCCCGGTCGCGCTTATTCTGCGCCGTGTTGTTTGCATCCGGTGTTGTCGCCGTGGCTGGCGTCGTAGCCAGCGCTGCGCTGAGTTCATTGGCCCGTATTTGGTGGCTGCGAAGTGCGGGGAGCATGGACGTGGCCCACGTTTTTACATCCGTGTCCGTGGCACCTTTGGAAGCCCACTCGAAGTTTTCGATGCACTTCTTGTGTTCGATCTGGACGGTGGAGATGAACACCTTGTCAAAATTACTGCCGCTCAGCGCGTTCAGCGAAGCGAGGGTTTGCGTGTGTTCGGCGAGGACTTGCTTGGTCAAAATCACGTTCTTATCCGCTGCGAGCTTTGCGAGGTCGGCATTCGCTTTGGTGTGGTCGGTGACGAGCGTTCCGGCGAAGGCTTTCACGTCCTCGCGTTCGGCTTTTGTCACTGCGATGTTGGCGGCATTCACCAAAGCAGTTCCGGCGGCCACTTCGTTGTTCACGAAGATTTCATCCAGGGGAACGAGGGTGGTTCTTTTCACTTCCGCCATTGCGGTAGAAGCCAGAAGGATTGCGGCTCCGAACGCGATGCCTGCAAAAGCTGCGGTGGAGAAGATGGGAAGCCAGTTGGTCTTCCGTGGTTTCTTGAATAGGGACTTAAACGAATTCGTGTTTTTCATAAGACGCAATTCTAGGTCGCTCATGGGAGATTCAAAATGGGGCGAAACCCTACTTAGAATCACCACAAGTCATTCCCACCGAGACCTCCTCGCAGCCGCCTCCACACAGCGCCGCAGCCGATTTTGGAGCACACAAACCCGACATCGCTCCCGCGAAAAGCAAAACGCCGCTCCCTCTTTGAAAAGGAAGCGGCGTCCGCTATGTAATTTGCTATTTTAGAAGCAGGATTATTCCTTCTTCTTTTTCTTTTCGCCGCCTGCGCCGCCGGCAGCTTCTTCCTTGGTGAGCTTGCCGTCGCTATCCTTGTCCTTCTTCTTGAAGACTTCTTCAGCCTTCACTGCGTCCTTCTTGCCCGCTGGGCCGGCTTTCCACTCGTCGAGCGAGATGGAGCCGTCCGAGTTCGAGTCGATCTTGGCGAACATTGCTGCTGGGTCGCCTTTTTTCTTTTCGCCCTTGCCGGGTTTGGCTGCGCTGGCGGTGGTGACCGCAAACGAGAGTGCTGCGACTGCGATGATGCTTGTGAGTATGTTTTTCATATTTGTTTTTGTGTTTGTTTTGGAGTGCCGGTTGTTCACCAGCGCACGGCTGGTTTCAGCCTGCTGTTGATGAAATAGCGTCACGTCCTCAATTCGAGACGGCTTTTTCAAAAAACATTCACTTTCCCTCCGCACACTCCGCTTCCCACTCGCGCATCCGGCGGTCCAGCCAGAATGGCACCAGCGGAATAAACGACGCCGCAAACACCGCCGCAGCGCGGCCCACGCTCCATTTCGCCTTCACCAGCGCACCCAGCAGCGCCACGCAAAGCACCACGAAAAGCAGCCCGTGCAGCGAACCGACAATCCGCACCGCCATCGGCATCCCCGCAAAATACTTCAGCGGCATCGCCACTCCGAGCAGGATCAAAAACGACACCGCCTCGACCAGCGAAGCCACACGGACAAATGACACAGGATTTTTCATAAAGTGCCGCTCTTTAGCCCGCCTCACACAATCGCCAACTCCTGGAAAAAAGAACGTGATTTGCGAACGGTGAACGGTCGTGAGGCGTGCTTCTGCGCTTGCGACCGATCACGGATCACCGATCACGCGCCCAGCCTGCGCCCGCCGCCTCTGCTCATCAATAAACCACGCCTCCACCCGCGCTCGCGCCCACGGCGTCTTGCGCAGGAAAGTGAGGCTCGATTTCACGCTCGGATTAAACTGAAAGCACCGCACCGGAATCCGCGCCGCAAGCTCCGCCCACCCAAATTTCTCCGAAAGCTCGGCCACAATGGTTTCGAGCGTAATCCCGTGCAACGGGTCTTGCGGATGGCTGATGGGTGCTGGCATACCGCCACTTGCCTGCCACATCCCGCCCGCAGGCACAACCAAAAGGCTGCGGCGCGGGCGCTACACGAGTTCTAATATCTTCAAGACGGTGCCGCTGATCGCTCCGGGTGCGAGCGGAGCATTGACGATGACAAGACCATCGAGCGCGATGTCGCCCACGCTGAGATTGAAGTTTGTGTCGCCTCCTACGTTTGTGAAATCGAATACCGCATCGCCATCGAGGTCTGCGCCGATTCTTGAAGCGATGACTCCCGCGATGCTGCTCACTGCGTTTGTAGTCGTGAGGTTTGATGCCGTGGTGCTCGTGCTCACAGCGGCAATCGCCGCGATGCGTGTGGCGGTGACGTTGCTGATTCCGCCCGCCGCGCCATCGGTCACGCCGTCGCCGCCCATGCCGACAAAAAGTCCGCCCATTTCGTTTGTCGCGATTCCAAAAGCGGCGAAGAAATTGCCAATCGTACCGGTCACTTTTACGTCGCTGATGCTTCCACCCGCGCCGCCTGTCCCCGTGCCGCTTGTGCCGCCGCTGCCTGCGCGGATTTGCTGCACGAAGCGGGAAATTGTGACGCCCACATCCGAAACCGCGCCGCCTGCTCCTGCGGCGTTTCCGTTGCCGCCAATGCCGGAGAAAATGCTCAGTGCTTTTGCGCTGCCTTTCACGTTTGAGACTGCGCCGCCCGCTCCGCCGATCGTACCGCCATTGCCGCCGTCGGCGGAATCGGAAACGCCGATGAGCACTTCGGCAAGTGGTGCTGCGAGGGTGATTCCGCTGATCACGCCGCCCGCGCCGCCGATGGTGCCGGACGAATCGCCGCCCTCGCCGGAATTGATTCGGAAGGTGGAGTTGCCGAGCTTGTCGGTGAGTTTGAAAGTGGTGATTGCGCCTCCGCTTCCAGCACCTCCCGACGCATCGCCGCCGTCGCCTGCCGAGACCGTCGAGAACAACTCCGCGCCTAGTCTGCCGGTGATGTTGAATGTGGTGCTGGTGATTTCGCCACCCGCTACGCCCGCTCCAGTGCCGCCGCCGTCGCCGCCTACTCCCGAAGTGAGCGAGAGCGATGGCGCGGAGCCTGTGTGATTCAAAGTGAGCAGGTCAATGACACCGCCATTTCCGCCAAAGAAATTCGCTCCTCCGCCGCTACCACCGTCGCCGGCATTGATGCCGATAGATTGTTGGGAGATTCCCATGCTCGCAATCGTCACTCCGCTCAGTCCGCCGCCACTGCCACCATTGCCGCCAGTGGATGATGCACCCTCGCCGCCTGCGACTTCGATTTTATCCGCAATTGCTGCTGCTCCGAGTTGGAGAGATGAGTTGAGCAAAAGCCCGCCATTGCCCGCTGCGTTGGCGGAAGCACTATCATTTGCGTCGCCCGCAGTGATCGAGATTGTTCCGAAGATTCCTGATGCGACCGATAATTTTGCTTCGCTGACACGACCACCATCGCTGCTGTCGCCCGTTGCGCCGCGCTGCTGCCCGCCGTCGCCGCTGTTGATGGAAGCATTGCCTGCTTCCACTTCGCCGAGAGTGGCCGTCACTTTGAAAATTTCTCCGCTCGCACCAGCATTGCCACCGTTTGCGCCGCTGTTGCCGCCGTTGCCTGCGGATAATTCAAAGTCGCGCGAGAATTTTACCGCAGCCACGACGTTTGCCACATCTCCGCCGCTGCCCCCATTGCCTGTTCTAGCGCCGTTGTTCGAGGCACGGCCACCGTTGCCGCCGGAAATATCCACCTGCCCTTCCACGCGGTTGCTGGTTAATTTCAAACCATCAATCGAGCCGCCGTCGCCGCCGCTGGTGTTGGTGGTATTCGAGACTGGCCCGGCACCGCCTTCGATCCGGACATCGCCGAGGATTCGCGCAGTCGTCACCGTGAGTCGCTGGATGCCGCCGCCATCGCCAGCGTTGCCCGCATTATTTGGCGCAGAGCCGCCAGTGCCTGCCGAGAGGACGGCATTCCCGGAGATGCCGCCGAGCGAGACGGTCGTATCCTCGATTGCAGCTCCATTGCCGCCGTTTCCGCCGCCCGTGCCGCCAGAGCCGCCGCTGCCTGCATTCATATTAAAAGAAGACGGCACCGCTGCGGCCATCACTTTCACAAAGCTGATGAGTCCACCGTTGCCGCCATTTCCCGCGCCGTTGCCCGCACCGCCTGTGCCGCCGCTGACGTTCAAATCCGCCACTGATTTTGTGACGGTGATGGTGGAGTTGATCACCTTTCCGCCAGAGCCTCCCGGGCTGCCGCCCGCGCCGTTGCCGCCCTGTCCGCCGAAGACATCTAGATTGCCAGTCACCACGCCGGTTGTGAGTTTGAGGAGGTCAATCATCCCCGCACTCCCAGTGGTGGAGCTGCCGTCTGAAGTCCCGCCGTTGCCGGAAATAATCGAAAAGCTGCCGACCGTGCCGGGGGCGGAAATCGTGAGGGATTTGATGTCGCCACCACGCCCACTTCCTCCAGTTCCGACACCTTCGTCTCCACGTCCCCCAAACACGCCCACGGAGCCGGAAACATTTGCCAGACTTATTTTGCCGCTGAGGATGTCTCCCCCGCGACCGCCAGCTCCATTACCATTACCATCCTCTCCACCACCACCGGTCATAATTTGTACCGAGCCGACCTGCGCCTTGGCGACAACCGCCAATTTCATATCGCCACCGGCACCCGCGATTCCGTTCGTGCTGTCCCCTCCAAAACCGGCCCCAAGGTCGATTCGCCCGGTCTGGCCGGTGATTAAGAGCGAGATGTTTTGATATGCACCGCCAACGCCGCCCGCGCTAAAGTTGCCGCCCGTTCCACCATCTCCCGCGTACACGAAAACATCCCCGCCCGTGCTGAATGCAGTGATGCTGTTTTTGCCGAGGAAAGTGCCGCCCGCGCCGCCATTCCCGTCGCTGCCGCCGTCGCCGCCTTCACCCAGCGTGATTTCCAAATCCTGAGCGATGGTCCCGGTGGTGATTTTTACGTTGTTAAAATTGCCGCCCACGCCTGCTGTGCCGTCATCCACCGCGCCACCATCTCCGGTTTCAATAATAAGATCGGTTGCGCGACTCACGACGATGGCGCTGTTGGAAAAAACACCCGCCGCGCCGCCCGTCCCATTTCCCGCATCGCCGCCGTTGCCGCTGAATACGGTGACTTGATTCGCGGATTTCAAATTGAGCACCAGCGCATTGATGCCGCCGCCCGCCGCGCCCGTGCTCGCGCCGCCATCACCCGCGCTGCCCGCCTGCACAGCCAGCGGGCTGAGAACCGTGGTCGCAAAAAGACCGAGGCCATCAATCATCCCGCCCGCGCCGCCAATTCCCGTTCCATCGCCATCGCCACCGTCGCCGCTGAAAACAGAAATGCTGGAGGCTGTGACTGCGTTGATTTTTGAGCGCAAAATCGCACCGCCTGCACCGCCCACGCCGTTGCCAGTAGTCGAGTCGCCGCCCGCGCCGGAATTGATGTCAAACGACGATGGCACCAAGGATTTCGAGGAGATCGTCACTCCTTCCACACCGCCGCCCGCGCCCGCGCCTGCTGCGCCGCCTTCTCCACCGCCGCCCGCTCGAAATGCGTAAAATTGGGAAGTGGAATTGAGGATAGTTGTCGTGATGGTTTTGAGCATTCCACCCGCGCCGCCTGCGCCGTTCGTCGAGCCTCCACCGCTTCCAGCATCAACAGAAATCGAGCCTGCGCTCAGATCGAGAGAAGCAATCGTGAGCGACTCGATTGCGGCACCCGCACCGGCGGGACCAGACGTGCTATCGCCACCATCACCGCCGCTGAAATTCCCGCTGGAGCGGGTCACTTTGGTGGTCAGCTTTACCGACTTCATCAGCCCTCCGGCACCGCCTGCGCCAGTGCCACCGTTGCCTCCATCGCCGGATATAAAATTATAGTTGGATGCAAGCGTGCCTGCGGAGAATGCCAGATTTTCAAACGCTCCACCCGCGCCGCCTGTCGTGGTGCCGTTGCCACCATCTCCGGCAGTCACAGCCACGAAGCCAAGCACGGATCCCGCTACGGCGATGTTCACATTATTCAACGGCCCGCCCGCGCCACCGGTTCCCGATGTTCCATTTCCGCCCGACCCCGATATGATGGAGACGGAATCCGCCAGCGCTTTTGCTTTTATAGTCAAACCCGAAATCACGCCGCCAGCACCACCGATTTGTCCGCTTCCTCCAAATCCGCTGGTGATTTGCACCTGCCCCAAGCTGTTCAAAATCGAAACGCGCAACACCGATCCGCCCGCTCCACCGCTACCTCCGGGATTCCCGATTCCTTCTCCAACTCCGATAGTATTTACCCCGTTTGCGAGGGTGACATCCTCGATGTTTGGCCCGGCAGAACCCGCCACCGTGTTTGGAAAAGTTGTATTTCGGATCGTGTTCCCAAACGTCGCACTGAGTCCCGCTGTCTGGTTTCCAGTCGTCAGACTCAGCACACTTGGCTCCGCCGCATCCATCCCTTTTGGAGCACCGAAATTGATTTTTTTGATAGCGCCGCCCGAAAGCACATCGCCAGACACCGCGCCTGTAACGGTGAATCCCTCGATGCCGTGCGGGAGGACGGTAATAGCCGTCCCGTCGTTTGCCAGCACACCGCCAGCATCCAGCGCGGTGACGATGTCTGCACGTATTCCTCTGGCTTGACCGACATCGCCAGCGACCATTCCGCCAAAGCCCGCACCCAGCGCGATGCCCGAAATCTCATGCGGCTCCAGCACTCCATCGAGGTCCGAGTCGGTGAGAAAAACCATCGCTGTCCCCGCAGTGACCGTCATTTTCACCAACTCGCCCGCGTCCGCTTTTTTGTTCCCGTTTGTATCAAACACGAGCTTGTCGCCTGCGCTCAGAAACAGCGCTGCATCGCTATCCACAAAGATTTTCGCCGCGCTCTCAGTACCCGAAATTCCCACCTCCACAGGCGGCGCACCGTCTTTGAAAACAGAAGTTCCGCCCGGCTGCACGAGGATGTTTGCAGGCGCGATGCGGTGTTCGAGGATTTCAACGCGGGTGAGAAAAGACGTCCGGTGCAGTGGTGTAGTCATGCGCGGAGACTACCAACATCACCGAGTCCTGCATAGAATTGAGTGAGCGGAATCGCCCGCGTTTTTTGGCTGCGACCGATTACCGACTGCTGTGAGCGAGCGTCGCTCCGACAAAGCCCTTGAAGAGCGCGTGCGGCTTGTTGGGTTTGCTCTTAAACTCTGGGTGATATTGGCAGGCGAGAAACCACGGGTGATCGCGGAGTTCGATCAACTCCACGAGGTCGCCTTCCGGCGATGTGCCCGCGATGATGAAACCAGCGGCTTCCATCTGCGCTCGGTAGTCTTGATTAAATTCGTAGCGATGCCGGTGCCGCTCGCGGATTGCAGGCACAGCGTAGGCCGCCATTGCGCGCGTGCCTTCCTTGATGACCGTGGGCCAGGTGCCGAGCCGCATGTTTGCGCCCTTGCCCTTGAGTTCGCGTTGTCCGGGCAGGAGATGGATGACGGGATGCGGCGATTTTTTGTCAAACTCCGTACTGTTCGCACCTACGAGTCCGAGGACGTTTCTCGCAAATTCAATCGTCGCGATCTGCATCCCAAGACACAGGCCGAGATACGGGATTCCGTTCTCGCGAGCGTATTTTGCGGCGCGGATTTTCCCCTCAGTCCCGCGTTCGCCAAATCCGCCGGGGACGAGGATGCCCGCGACGCCCTCGAAATGCGGCGCGACCTCGCCCGCTTCGAGGTCTTCCGCATCCACCTCGGCAATATCAATCTGGCAATCCAGCGCGGCTCCAGCGTGGCGGATGGATTCAAAGATGCTTTTGTAAGCGTCGCGATGGTTCAGGTATTTGCCGACAATAGCGATGCGCACGCGGTGTTTCGGATTTACGAGGCGGGTGACAAATTGCTCCCACTCGGTCATGTCCGCCGCCGGATTTTCGATGCCGAGGCGCTTGCATACTACTTCGTCGAACTTCTCTTTTTGCAGCAGCAGCGGTGCGCGATAGATGGTGTCTTCGATGTCCCGTCCCTCGATCACAGCGTCGAGCGGCACGTTGCAAAACACCGAGAGCTTCTCGCGCACTTCCTGCGGTAGCGGATGCTCGGTGCGGCACAGAAGCACATCGGGATGCAGACCGATCTCGCGGAGCTTCGCGATGCTTTGCTGGCTGGGCTTCGTTTTCAGCTCACCCGCCGCTTTGATAAATGGGACGAGCGTAGCGTGGATGATGAGCACATTTGCGTCGCCCACATCCTGAATAAATTGCCGGATGGCTTCCAAAAACGGCAACCCCTCGATGTCGCCGACAGTGCCGCCGATTTCCGTAATCAGCACATCGCAAGGCTGCTCCTGAGCGAGCGCGAGGATGCGGCGTTTAATCTCGTTGGTGACGTGCGGAATCACCTGCACGGTCTTGCCGAGATACTTGCCTTTGCGCTCATTTTTGATCACCGACTCATACACTTGGCCGCTCGAAGAACTGTTTGCCTGCGAGAGCACGCCGTGGGTGAACCGCTCGTAATGCCCGAGGTCGAGGTCGCACTCCGCGCCATCGTCGAGCACATACACTTCGCCGTGCTCAAAAGGATTCATCGTTCCCGGATCGACGTTCAGATACGGGTCGAGTTTCTGCATCGTGACTTTTAGCCCGCGATGCTCCAGCAGCGTGCCGAGAGACGCTGCGGCAAGTCCTTTACCCAAGGAGCTGACGACGCCGCCGGTGACAAATTTGTATTTCATGTAAATTGTAAGGAAAAAATCGGGGACCGGTGTCAGTGCAGGCTGTGAACCTCCCGTTCGCCGTTGAAAACCCGCTCCGAATTAGCGGGGACATTCGATAACGCAGCGCATGGCGCAGAGTCCAGCGCGGCGTGCGGGGAAATGATGAAAAGTTGTTTCTACTTGCGGCGGTAGCCGATGAGCGATGCCCACGCTTTGCGCTCTGCCCAAAGGAGGAAAAGAGCCAGCGCACAGATGCCGATCATTATCGGCGAAAAAAGTCCTGCGCCTTTGAGCAGAAAGACGTGGAAGGCGACGATATTCACGATGATGGGGCCGAGGATGAGCAGGCCGAAGTTGCGCGTTTTCGGAATGGCGATGAGTGCGCCGCCGAGGATTTCGAGCACTTTGATAAAAGCCATGTAGCCCGTGGGGTAAAGTGCGCCCATGAATAGCTTGTGCGGCGCGTCGGGAGGCGATGGATCGGCGGGCATGGGGATGAATTGCAGGAAGAAGTTTGCCCCGAAGACGAGGAATAGGAGGCCGAGCAGTGCGCCGGCGATGGTTGGTGCATGTTTCATTTCGCCAGCGGATATAGGAATGGCGGGCGTGAGCAAGCGCGTTTATGGTTATTCCACCGCCTGCGCATCCGATTTTCCAGTGCGATGCGCGGGTGCGAAAAAATCGGGAGAATCCCCTTGACCATTCAGAGGCTTGTCCCCATCTTCCGCGCCCCTTTTCAAAAACAACAAACGAATTTCCAAGACAATTTTATGAGCCGTATTTGCGACATTACAGGAACGAAAGCCCTCCGTGGTAACAAGATTCACCGCCGTGGTTTGGCCAAGAAAAAAGGCGGTATCGGCCAGCACGTTACTGCTGTGACGCCGCGCTATTTCCAGCCAAACTTGAAGACCAAGCGCATCTGGGTGCCCGAACTGAATAAGTTCGTCACCGTGAAGCTCACGGCCCGCGCTTTGAAGACCATCAATAAGAACGGTGCATACCCCACGCTGAAAAAGGCTGGCATTGTCTCGTAACAGTCCGCTACCGTCGCGCCTTCATTCGTAAATCTAAAACCAACCACAACAAACAACACTACCATGGCATTCTCAGTCGTATCCAAAAAATCCAAGAAAACCTACTATCTCCACAACCGTCTTCAGAAGCTGAAGGGCGGCCAAGAAGTCACCCTTTATTTCTTCGCTGGTGAAGTGAAGCCGCACTTAATCAATGATGCCGTTCGTGCC
>JANMLS010000410.1:0-6223 GCA_031372675.1 Verrucomicrobiaceae bacterium | reverse complement strand
CGCGCGTCATGTTTTCGCGTGAAAGACCGTAGAACGAGGCGACCTGGAGCAGCAGTTTATTGATGCCCACAATCGCATCGCTCGGCAGCGGCTCAGGACCATACAGCGATGGGGAAACACACTCGTTGAATCCACTCAGCGCCCGCCAAACGTCATTCGACGTCCGGTCGCGAACAAGCATCGCGAGTTCCTCCGCTTTATCCGCAAGCCCACGCAGACTGCCAGAGTTTGCGGAATCGTACACAGCGGCGAGCAGCGCGGCTTCCAGCTCATCGGCGGTGTCGCCGCGCCCTTTGGGGAATTGCCCCTGTGCGCTCAACGTGTCGAGCAGTGGCGCGATGAGCGGCGCTTCACTCCCTGCGCTCTCAGGATTAAAGCGAAGCAGCGCACTGCGTAGCAAACGACCCGTGGCATCTGCACGCTCGGCGTAGCGGCCCAGCCAGAAATAATTATCCGCAAGACGGCTCGGGAGATTATTCCCCACGCGCCGCAGTTCCACCACACTACCTGCGGGATTGATGAGCGTCGTCTCCTCCACCGGCCCTTCGCTCAAGACCCATGTATCCTTGCTCGCGCCGCCACCCTGCATCGTCACAAACTGCGCACCGCTTTCCTCTCCGATTCGTGCGAGGCCACCCGGCATCACCGTGTAGCCGCCATCGGGAGTAGCGATGAGATACACCCGCAGCGCTGTCGGTTGCGGCGAAAGACGCGAGCCACTCCAGCAAGGCGAAGTGCTCAAAGGCACACGCTCCTGCGCCGTCCACAAATGCGGTGCAAAACGGATTTGCTCGCTGATATTATGCCCATCAAAAGCCAGACGCCCGAATCCCCGATGCCTGCGAAACGCGGGCCGCAGCTCCAGCTCGCCGAGATGTGCCTGCACGTAAGCCTCAGCCGGTTTCTGCCCGCACCACCAGGTCGCCACGCTCGGCATCAGCAATTCCTCGCCGAGCACATGCCGCGACAAGCCCGGCAAAAACGACATAAACGCCGGACTCTCCAGCAGCCCGGTTCCCAGCGCATTTGCCACCGCGACATTCCCCGCACGCACCGCTTCCACGAGGCCGGGAATGCCGAGCGTGGAATCACTGCGCAGCTCCAGCGGATCGCAGAAATCATCATCCAGCCGCCGCAAAATCACGTCCACCGGCTCCAACCCGCTCAGAGTTTTCAAATACACGCGCTCATCACGCACCGTGAGGTCCTGCCCCTCCACGAGCGTGTAGCCGAGATACCGCGCGAGATACGCCTGCTCGAAATACGTCTCATTATACGGCCCCGGCGTGAGCATCACCACGCGCGGCTCATCCGTCCGCCGCGAGCACAGCGAAGCCAGCGTCGCCTGCACCTGCCGGAAATACGCGGCCACACGCTGCACACGACAATTCCGAAACGCCTCCGGCAACACGCGCGACGACACCAGCCGATTCGCCAACGCATAGCCGGAGCCTGTGGGAATCTGCGTCCTATCATTCAGCACCCACCATTGACCATCCGGCGAGCGCGCTACATCCGCTGCGTAAAAATGCAGATGAATCCCCGATGGCGGACGAATCCCGTGTGCCGGACGCAAAAACTCCGGCTGCGCAAAAAGCAACGCCGGCGGCAACCATCCCGACCGCAGCAAATCCTGCGAGCCATAGCAGTCCGCAAGCACACTATTGATGAGCACCGCTCTTTGCGTGAGCGCCCGCGCCAACTTCGCCCACTCCGCGCCATCCAGCACAAACGGGATCGCGTCCAATTGCCAGGGCCGCTCGCGCCCACGCGAATCGCCATACACATTGTAAGTAATCCCCTGCTCCAAAATGATGCGGCCCGCCGACTCCGAGCGATGGCTCAATTCCGAGCCGCCTAGCGCATCCAGTTCCCCGATCAACGTCCGCCAATGCTCGCGCGGCTCACCGCCGCAACCCAGCATCTCATCAAACACACCGGGCCTCTGCGCATAGCTCATCGCCAGCGAATCGGGCACACTCGTTTTTGCGGATTCAGTAAATGTCACACGCTCACCGTGCCGTGTTCCGTCGCCCACGAAAAGCAGGACGTTTGGGTAAATTTCTCACCCCCGCAAATCCAGCGTGAATGGGAAGTCGCGGTTCACTGGCTCGGCGGGCGGGGCTTTGACTCCCTGCGTGTGGCCGTGCGTTATGAAGCGGGCTAAGCGGCGCGCTTCGGCTTCGTAGCTGTTGATGGGGAATGTGTCGTAATTGCGTCCGCCGGGATGGGCGACGTGGTATTGGCAACCGCCGAGGCTTCGCTGGTTCCACGTATCGTAGAGATCGAAAACCAGCGGCGCGTGTGGCGCGATGGTCGGTTGCAGGCAGTTGGGCGGCTGCCATGCGCGGTAGCGGATTCCAGCGACGCCTTCGCCCTTTGTGCCAGTGGGATGCAGCGGCACGCGGCGTCCGTTGCAGAGCAAAATGAAACGCTCTCCGGTAAGTCCACGGGCTTTGATCTGGAGACGCTCCAGCGAGCTATCCACGTAGCGAACAGTGGAGCCAGCGGAGCCTTCTTCGCCCAGGACATGCCACGGCTCCAGCGCAGTGCGAAGCTCCACTTCCACATCGCGTTGTGCGAAGTCGCCGATGCGCGGAAAGCGGAACTCGAAGTGCGGCGCGAACCAATCGAACTCGAACGGGAAACCGGATTCGCGGAGGTCGTGAATCACGTCGCGGAAATCCGATTGGCAAAAATGCGGAAGCATCCAGCGGTCGTGCAGGTCAGTGCCCCAGCGGATGAGTTCATTGCGGTAGGGTTGCTTCCAGAACTTGGCAACAAGCCCGCGCAGGAGGAGATGTTGGGCGAGGCTCATCTGCGAGTGCGGCGGCATTTCAAATGCACGCATTTCGACGAGTCCAAGACGGCCACTCGCGGAGTCGGGCGTATAGAGTTTATCTATGCAGAATTCAGCGCGGTGGGTGTTGCCACTGGAGTCAATGAGCAGATTGCGGAAAAGGCGGTCGGCCAGCCAAGGCGTGACGGTGTCGGCTGCTTGCTGGCGGTCGAGTTCTTTGAACGCGACTTCGAGTTCGTAAAGCGAATCATTGCGAGCTTCGTCCACACGCGGAGCCTGCGAGGTCGGGCCGATGAAAAGCCCGCTGAACAGCCAACTGAGCGATGGATGATTCTGCCAATACGTGATGAGCGAGCGCAGCAAGTCGGGTCGGCGCAAAACGGGCGAATCGCCCGGAGTCTCCGCGCCGATGAGGATGTGGTTGCCGCCGCCGGTGCCGGTGTGGCGGCCATCCACCATGAATTTCTCCGTGCCGAGGCGCGTCTGCCGGGCTTCGTCGTAGAGTGTCGTCGTGCGGTCCACGAGTTCCTCCCATGTTTTGCTTGGGTGCAAATTTACTTCGATCACGCCGGGGTCGGGCGTGACTTTCAGCACATTGATACGTGGGTCGCGCGGAGGCGTGCAGCCTTCGATCACGACGGGCGTTTTCAAATCCGCTGCCGTGTCTTCAATCGCGGTGATGAGTTCGAGATAATCCTCCAGCGTCGCCACGGGCGGCATGAATACATGCAGGCGGCCTTCGCGCGGCTGCACGCACAGCGCCGTGCGGACGACCCACGGCGCGGATTCTCCCACCTCCGGCTTGAGCGTGGGATCGGAGCGGCGTTCTTCGAGTTCGCGATCCTTTGCGTCGAGCTTCTCAAATTGTCGGCGGCGGGCTGCGGCGGTTTTGATCCGGTCAGGCGAATCGGCACGCTGGTAGCGGCGGCGAAACTCCTCCGGCTTTGGAAGCGGTGGTCGCTCTTCCGTCGGGTCGAGTTCGACGATGTAGGGATACTCGCTTTCCTTCACCCACGGCAGCGAAGCGAGCGGTAAGCGCAGCCCCAACGGCGAATCGCCGGGCACGAGAAGCAGACGCTCCGCACGTAAAAACCACGGCCCGCTGGCCCAAGCGGGATAGTGGTTTTTCCACACGCGCTGAATCGGAATCACATGGCCGACAATCGCATCCACGCCTTGCTCCAAAATCTTCGCCAGCCGCGCACGCTCCTCGTCACTCTTCGGCTCGGTTTCTTCGAGATCGACGTTTGTAGGCAGCTTGCGCTCTTTCCACACATTGTGAAATGGGTCCTCGTAGCCGGGCATCACGCATTTCGCATCCACGCCAAGCCGCTCGGCGAGCGCAGTGATAAATGCGCCGGACTTCTCCGCATCGTGTCCGTAGTCCTCGCCTTCCGTGGCGATGAGCGCGTCGTCCTGCCAGACGCGATGCCCGTCGCGACGCCAGTAGCAGCCAAACGCCCAGCGCGGCAACGATTCGCCGGGATACCATTTTCCCTGCCCGTGATGCACCAGCGAACCCGGCGCCCATTTCGCGCGAAGCCGCTTGAGCAGCGTGTCGGAAAGCACGCGCTTCTCCGGCGAAGTCGCGGCGAAATTCCACTCCGGCCCGTCGGGATCATCAATGGAGATAAACGTCGGCTCGCCGCCCATCGTCAGCCGCACATCGTGGGCAACGAGGTCCGCATCGATTGCGTGACCGAGTTTTTCGATCCTCGACCACTGTTCGTCCGTGTAGGGCTTCGTGACGCGCGGAGATTCGTAAATGCGTTCCACTCGCATTTCGTGGTGCAGCGTGCTCTCGCATTTATCCGTCGCGCCGGTGATGGGTGCAGCATTCGCAGGCTCCGGCGTGCAACTCAGCGGAATGTGTCCCTCGCCTGCAAGCAGGCCGCTCGTAGGGTCCAGCCCGATCCAGCCTGCGCCCGGCAGGAACACTTCGCACCATGCGTGCAGGTCCGTGAAATCCACCTCCGTCCCACTCGGACCATCGAGCGATTTCACGTCGGACTTTAGTTGAATGAGATACCCGCTCACAAACCGCGCGGCGAAGCCCATCGAACGCAGCAGTTCCACCAGCAGCCAGCCCGTATCGCGGCAAGAGCCAGTGCCTTTTTCCAAAGTCTGTTCCGGCGTCTGCACACCGGGCTCCAGCCGGATGGTGTATGAAATGCGTCGCTGCAACCGCTGGTTCACATCCACCAAAAAGTCGATGGTCTGCGCGCCTTTCTTCAAATACTCCGCAAGCAATTCTTCCACGAGCGCGAGCACCTTTGGCGTTGGCTCCGGCAACTCCATGAACGGAGCGAGTTCCAGCTTCAGCGCGGGTTCATAGGGGAATGGATACTTTTGCGCGTATTCATCCAAAAAGAAGTCGAACGGATCATGCACGGCCATCTCTGCGACGAGTTCCACCTCGACAGCGAACTCCTTCATTTTGTCGGGAAAAACGAGACGCGCGTTCCAATTGGAAAACGGGTCCTGCTGCCAGTTGATGAACGGCTCACCGCCGATGATCTTTTGCGAGTAGCTCAGGATTTTCGTCCTGCAATGCGGAGCAGGCCGCAGACGAACGACGTGCGGAGCGTGTGCGACAGGACGGTCGTAAGTGTAATGCGTGCGATGAGTGAGTGCGACGTGGATGGCCATGAATGAGAAATGCTTTCCGTGAGACCGAGAAGCCGGTGGCCGTTGCCCGTCTCGCCGGAATCGCTTCCCGTGGAAATCACCACCGAACCCGCGTTTATCCCGCTCTGTCAGGCAAACCCGACTGTCTCGCTACGCAGGCGACCATGCGCGAAACTCCTATCGCTATGCAAGCGCACACATTATCCAGAATCACGGCCTGCAACCTTGCGCAATTTCTCAACGACCAACTTCTCGCGCCAGAAGATTACAATCAGTCTGGCACCGCCGTTCCGCGGGCACCGCCGTTCACGACGCCCCGTCGCGATAGTCGAGCAGCACCAAAGGCTGCCAGCGGTAACAGCCCGCGAAGCGAGGCGCGTCGCTCATAAGCGAAGAGGCGTCGCTTCTACCTTGCTCCTCGCACAATTCTTCAACTGCATCGTTACGGCGCAGGCTGTTTTCTGTCAATTCTCGCACACCGACCCCTATCTCCCGCTTCCATTTTCCACAGTTTTCAAGTTTAATGAACTGGCGTAATTGCGAGTACCTTCCCATCATGCGTAATTGTTACCCAAACTTCTGTTTCACCTGAGGGATATGGCACTCCGACTATGATGCGGTATGTTTCACCAAGCGATACCGTATCCCTAACTCTAGCAGGCTGCTGAAAAACGCCTCAAATAAAACGGCGTGGTAAAGATCGGAGAAGCATGAGAGGACGCAAAACCGAGCAAACCAATTTTCTGTGCACCGTGAACGTGGAGAGCCGCATCCCGGAGCGGCACCCGATTCGCG
>JANMLS010000375.1:0-25924 GCA_031372675.1 Verrucomicrobiaceae bacterium | reverse complement strand
CATTCCCCGGCCCGCTGCGTGCTTTACTAATGCCGGTAAAAACGCATCCTCACACCGAATCCACATGGAAAACAAAAAGCAGAACGACGCACTCAATACCTCCCTCCTCGCAATCACACAGACCGCCGTGGGCTGCGGACTCGGCCTTCTGCTGGGCGGAAAAATGAGCCGCAGTGCGCAGAAAACCACCGCCTTTACGCTCCTCGGCGTCGGTGCGCTACTCGCGCTTCCGGCCATTGTGGACGCCGTCTCCGATGTCATCGCGGGACCCGATACCGAGCGTGGAGCAAAGAAGAGCCTCGATAGCATCCGCCACGACTCCGGCCTCCCCGACGACGCCGAGGTTTACTAAATCCTCCGCAGCTCCCGGCTGCATCTCAGATCGGAAAGCTGAACTACTAAACCCGAACGCCGCGATTGCGCGCTTGCGAAAGTAGTCCACGACTTTAGTCGGCGAAGGCGTAGAGAAGAGAAAGAGGGATCGCTTCGCGGAAATGGAGAGCGCACGGAAAACACCGCACCAATTCCGCGACTGGAATCGCGCCGACTAAAGTCGTGCACTACGTACGCAAGCGACTCAATGCACTTCAATCGCGGCGTTCGGACTAAAGACACATAGCGTTGCCGGGCTGGAAATTTCTTTTGCGCGTGATGCGCGGGAGATTACGGTGCGCGGGCTTTGAGGATTCTCTTTCACAACTGCCGCATCCTGCATCCGCTCAATGGCGGCGACCGCATCCGCACTTTCAATATGCTCAAGGAGCTACGGAAGCGGCATGAAATCACGTATCTCTGCCTGCGCACTCCGGCGGATTCGGATGAGTCGGTGGCGCTGGCGGCGGAGTATTGTCAGGAGGTGATTCCCGTTCCCCACGCGGTGAAAAACAAACGCGGGCTGCGCTTTTATGCGGAGGTTTTTGGGAACACATTTTTTGGGAAGTATCCGTTCCTCGCGTCGAAATATGTTTCGCACGAAAGCATCGCGCATTTGCGGCGGCTGATTAGCGCGGGGCGCTACGATTTGCTCATCTGCGATTATCTTGCGCCGATGGGAAATCTTCTGGAACTGCGCGAGCGGCCTCGTGTGCCGATGATGTTGTTTCAGCACAATGTGGAGTCGGTGATTTTCAAGCGGCACGCGGAGACTTCCGGCAATCCACTAAAGCGGGCACTTTATCGAAAGCAGTGGCGGGCTGTGGAGCGGATGGAGCGCGAGGCTGCGAGCTTTGTGGATACGCAGGTGGCGGTGTCGGAGTCGGACGCCGCGCTGTTCCGCGAAATGGGGATGAAAAATGTGCTGGGAGCTGTGCCGACTGGCGTGGACTGCGAATTTTTCCAACCGCCCGCAGCGCGGACGGAGCGCCCGGTGCTGGCGTTTCTCGGCGCGATGGATTGGGACGCAAATCAGGACGCGGTGCGCTGGTTCACGACGGAGATTTTACCGCGCATTCGTTCGACGGTGCCGGATGCGGAGTTCCTCGGAATCGGGCGAAATCCTCCCGCTTCGCTGCGTGCGCTGGCGGAGAGCGATTCGCGCATTCGCCTCACGGGGACTGTGCCGGATGTGCGCCCGCACATGGCGGAGGCTGCGGCGATGGTGTTGCCGCTGCGTGTCGGCGGCGGGACGCGAATCAAAGTGTACGAAGCGATGGCGATGGGGACGCCGGTGATTTCCACATCCATCGGCGCGGAGGGACTCGACTACGAGCACGGCAAAAACATCCTCATCGCCGACGATGCGGAGTCGTTTGCAAATGCGTGCATCGCGCTGCTGCGGGATCGGGAAAAAGCGGCATCCATCGCCACGGAAGCGCGCAGACATGTGGCGGAGAAATACTCGTGGGGCGTAGTGGCGGATATTTTTTCGCGCTACTGCGTGGAGACCGTCGAAGCTGCGGCGCGGCGTGCGGTGTAGATGGAGACAATGCCGCCGGTGAGTCGCTGGCACTGCGCATCCTGAAAGCCGCAGCTCGCGATGAGCGCGTTCATTTTCTCACCGCTCGGAAAAGCTTCGATGGAGTCGGCGAGGTATTCGTAGGCGGCTTTTTCCCGCGTCACGACTGCGGCAAATCGCGGGAGAATTTTGTGCAAATAAAAACGGTAGAGTGCGCGGAGCGGTGGCGGCGGAATGGAGAAATCCATGACGAGCAGCAGTCCGCCGGGCCGCAGCACGCGCCCCATTTCACGGATTGCGCGCTCCCAGTCCTCCATATTGCGCAGACCGAAAGCGACGGTGAGTGCGTCGAATTTCGCGTCCTCAAAAGACAGCGCGAGCGCGTCCGCGAGCACGAGGTCCGTGAGTCCTTTTCGCGCGGCTTCATCGAGCATCGGCTGGCAGAAATCCGTCGCGGTGACTTTGGCAGACGGGCATTTTTTTTGAATCGCGAGCGCAAGATCGCCGCTGCCCGTCGCCACATCGAGAACGTGGGAGGGGTTCGCCGCTTTCACGATTCCGGCGGCGCGGCGACGCCAGTAAAAATCCATCCCGCCGCTCAGAAGATGGTTCGCAGTGTCGTAGCGGCCCGCGATGGAGCTGAAAAGACGCCGCACGCCTGCGCCCTTTCCGGGAGCAGGCGAGGGACTTGGCGGCTCGAACGTGGTTTGCATTAAAAAGTAACATGTAATGTGTTTCTTCGTTTCGTGTCGAACGTATCTATCTATGTTCACACCTCAGATGCTCCATTCCCAACTGCCTCACGCAAAGATTCTCATCATTGATGATGAGCCTTCCAACATCCGCCTTTTGGAGCGGGTGCTTGAGCTTTTCGGCGGCGTGGAATGGCGGAGCACCGCAGACCCGCGCGAGGCGATCCCGCTGTTCGCTGAGTTTGCGCCGGATTTGGTGCTCACCGATTTGCACATGCCGCACTTGGATGGCTATCAGGTGATCGCCCAAATCCGTGAACTGATGGATTCGGACAGCTTTCTCCCCATCGTGGTTTTGACTGCGGACATCTCGCCGGAGACGCGGCGAAACGCGCTGCGCTCGGGAGCCAGCGACTTCATCACCAAGCCGCTCGACACCACGGAAGTGCAACTGCGCATCCGCAATCTTCTCGAAAATCGCTTCCTCAATCTGCGTCTCGACGAGACGGTGAGGAAGCGCACCGAGGAACTTGAGCGGGCCAATGCGCAATTGCTCAACGCCCAGCAGCAAGTCGTGCGGCAGGAGCGACTGCGTGCGCTGGGCGTGATGGCTGGCGGGATTGCGCATGATTTCAACAATGCGCTGACGATGATTCTCGGCTACGGCGAGCTGCTGTTGCCGTGGTTTCAAAAACACGCTGCCAACTCCAAGGAGCGCGCCTTTCTCACGCACATCGTCACGGCGGCGCAAGACGCCACGCATGTCGTAGGGCGGCTGCGCGAATTTTACCGCCCCGCCGAAGCAGACGAAGTGCGTGTCTCGCTGGACCCGAATTTACTCTGCGAGCAAGCCATCGCTTTCACCGCGCCGAAGTGGAAAGTGCGCGCCCGTGCGAAAGGCCACACGATCCGCGTGGAGACGAGCTTTCTGGCCACAAGCTACGTGATGGGCTGCGGGCCGGAATTGCGCGAGGTGCTCACGAATTTGATCTTCAACGCCTGCGACGCGATGCCGACTGGAGGCACCATCAAACTGCGGACTGTGGATGACGCCGAGCAAGTGCGCATCGAGGTTTTGGATACCGGCATCGGCATGAACGCGGAGCAGATTTCGCGATGCCTGGAGCCGTTTTATTCCACCAAAGGCGAGAGCGGCACGGGGCTGGGCCTCTCGGTCACATACGGAATTATCCAGCGACACGGAGGAAGCATCCAAATCACCAGCGAGGAGGGCAAAGGCGCTGTTTTTTCCGTGGTGCTACCGGCAACGACTACGAGCCTTCACGCGCCTGATTTGGTGGAGGATAAATCCGGCTCGCGCCCGCTCCGGGCCTTGGTTGTGGACGATCAGGAGATCATCTGCGAACTGGTTTCCGAGCAGTTGAAAAACGACGGACACGAGACGGTGACGGTATTCGATGGAAGTCGTGCGCTTCAGATCATGTCGGAGCAGAAATTCGATGTCGTGATCACCGACCAATCCATGCCCGAAATGAATGGCGAGCAACTCGCGAAAGAAATCCTGCGGAGTCATCCGGGGATTCCTGTCATTTTGCTCACAGGATTTGGCGAGGAAATGAAAGCGGCGGGAACTTTACCGGAAGGGATCGCTATCATTCTTCCGAAACCCGTCTCCTTCGCCGACTTGCGGAAGGCGATTTACGAAGTCGCCAGGCCGACTGCTTGATTTATCCCCGCGCCGCGCAGTCGGGGCTGGAATAAAGGCGGGGCTTCGCCCACCTTCGCGCGAAACATGAGCCAAATCGCCGAAGAGAAACTCGCCGAGTTCCGCAATCACTTTGCCGCCATCGCGCAGGAAATGCGCAAGTTTATCGCCGGGCAGGACGATATGATCGCCGGAGTGTTGACGGCGTTTTTTGCAGGCGGCCATGTGCTGCTGGAGGGCGTTCCGGGGCTCGGGAAAACGATGCTCGTGAAGACGCTGGCTTCCGCTGTCGATCTCGCTTTTTCGCGCATCCAATTCACGCCCGATCTAATGCCTGCGGACATCGTGGGCACAAACATCATCACCGAGGACGAGCATGGCCGGAAGGAGTTTCAGTTTCGACGCGGACCCGTTTTCGCAAACATCCTCCTCGCCGATGAAATCAATCGCGCCACTCCGAAAACGCAGAGCGCATTGCTCGAAGCGATGCAGGAACAGCATGTGACGGTGGGCGGTTTTCCCCACCCGCTGCCACGTCCGTTTTTTGTCCTCGCGACACAAAACCCGCTCGAAATGGAAGGCACGTATCCGCTGCCGGAGGCGCAGTTGGATCGGTTTATTTTTAAGCTCAAAGTCCGCTACCCAAGTGCCGCCGAGCTGCACACAATCTTGGACCGCACCACGGCGGGCGACACGCCGCAGGTGGAGAAAATCCCCGGCGGTGCGGATGCGCTGCTCGCCCTTCGCGATACGGTGCGCCAGATTCCGATTGCTCGCGATGTGCAGGAATGCGCCGTCCGCATCGTCCTCGCCACGCACCCCGACGAAGACGGCGCGACGGCGATGGTGCGGAAATTTGTGCGCTACGGAGCAAGTCCGCGTGGTGCGCAGGCGATGATTCTCGCTGCGAAAATCTACGCGGTGCTCGATGGTCGCTATCATGTGGCAAAGGAAGACATCCTGAAGTCTGCGCTCGCTGCGCTGCGGCACAGGATCATTTTGAATTTTGAGGGCGAAGCGGAGGGCATCACCAGCGATGAAGTCGTCTCCGAACTGCTGCGGACGCATTCCAAATGATGCCCGCAAATCCAGTCGGGCAGCTTCATTTGAAACAAAAAAGCCGGGAACTCATCCTCGGTATGTGGGCTTCGGAACTCGGCATGGACATGCTGGAGCTTCTAGCTCCGAACAAAGGTGTGTGGATTTCTCCGAGCAGGGAATTTGATGAAATCGTGGTGGTGCGAATCGGCCAAGATGTCCGCATCTCGGCATCGCCATTTCGCATCGGGGAACTGACGAAAAGGCTGAGGGGAACGGCGGCGACCAGTTTTTGTTCGCCGGATTTCTGGCAGAAAAATTTCCCGGACTGGAGCGAAAGCATCACCGGGCCTTCGACGCATTATTACCTCGATTCATTGGAGGGGATGGAGGCGGGCCTTCCGACTACGCAAGCGGATGTCCAAGTGCGCGGGCTGGCTGCGAGCGATTTCAAAGTGTGCGCCGCGCTTGCATCCGAGCTTACCCGCGATGAGCGCGAGGCGGGCGGGCTGGATGTTTTATCGCGCCACGCATGGGGCGTTTTTTGCGAGGAGACGCTCGCTTCCGTCGCGAGCTATGAGTCGTGGCCGGGGCGGATTGCGCACATCGGCGTCGTCACCAGACCCGGTTTTCGCGGGCGCAAATTCGCGCAACTCGCCGTGCGTGCGGCATTGCAGGGAATCCTGCGCCGCCGCCGGATTGCGCAGTTTCATTGCTCGTCCGACGATGCTTCGGGAAACGGAGTCGCGCTCGCGCTGGGATTCCATCCTATCGTGGAGACGCTCTCGCTCCGCCCGCCATCGCACCGCTGATTCGTGTGGAAACTACCTCCGCGATTTTACTTCGACGCACGCGCTTCAGCGACACGAGCCTGATCGTGACGTGGTTCACCAGCCGCTTCGGGCGCGTGAAGACCGTCGCAAAAGGTGCGCTTCGCCCAAAGAGCCGGTTTGCCGGGATGATGGACTTGTTCTTTGAGTGCGAGATTAGTTTTGCGCGGAGTGCGAAAAGCGAAATCCACACGCTGCGCGAAGTCGTGCTCCGAAATCCCCGCGAGAATCTGCGGCTGGATTTCCCGCGTGTCGCGCTCGGCTCGTATTTTGTGGAGTTGATCGAGCACTCCACCGAGCCGGAGCAGCCAGCGCCGGAGATTTTCGATTTACTGGAGCGCGCATTTTCGCACCTCGATCAGACCGCTGCATCAAAACGGGCAATGCTGCATTTCGAAAAGGAACTCGTGCGACTGCTGGGTGTCGAACACCCGGAGCTATCTGCGATTGTGTCGCTGGGTCGCGCCATCCACCGCATTCCCTCCACGCGCCCTGCGCTGCTGACATCGCTTGCGTAGAGGTCGGGTTCGCGATTTAGCGGAGGGCGGCGATGATTTGGTGACCGAAGATCAGCATCACTGCCAGAATCACAAACAACATCCCCGTGAGCACCTTCACGGTGGCTGTGTGGTTTTTCTGGAAGCGAATGAGTGCGTCGCTCCGCAGTCCAAAAAACGCCAGCGCGAACACGATGATGAGCGGAATAATGAACGCGATGTTGTAAATCAATAGATACCCAAGAGCGCTCCCCTGCCCGGCTTTCAGCATGAACTGAATCGTCGGGAGATAGACTTGGCCGGTACAGGCGAGTTCGAGGAAGGAAATCACCAATCCCGCTCCGAAGGCCGCAAAAACAAAGCGCCGCGCCTTTGCTCCGGTGCGGATGACGCTGCGAATCCGGTCTTTTAGGAAACCGGGAAGTTGGAGCGTCATGCCGGACAATTCTCCACGCGAAGCTAGTTGTGCGTCGCGGAAGCTCAAAATCGCGATGACGAGCGCAAACGCGGCAAGCACGTAGTTCAAGACCTGCCCGGCAGTTTGCAGCACCGTGAATTTTGCAAGAATCTGCGAGAGTCCGAGACCCACTGCGAAGTAAGCGATGAATACTGCGGAGATAAATGCTGCGCCCACGGCGAGGATTTCGCCGGGGCTGCGTCGTGCGATCTGGAGGTAGGAAAGCAGGAAGATGATCGTCGCAAATGCGCAGGGATTGATCCCATCCAGCAAGCCGCTGCCGGCGACGACTGCGACGCTGAGTGCCTCGAAGCGCCGCTCCACGGTCTGCCCTGCGGCCACGGTTTCTACCTCTCCGATTTTTGCCCAGTTTTCGTCAGGCTTTTCGGAGACTGCGCGGCGTAGAAAATCGCCGAGTCTCGGTGCCGTGATGTCCGCTTTCACAAGCGCACCCGTCTGCGCAAAAATCGCGGGAGTCACCTGCCGCAGCGTGTCTGCAAGGCCGAAGCGGGCGGATAGTGCCTCGTTGAGCAAAGCACTCTCGCGGGTGCCGATGTCCCGCTCCTCGATAGTCAGCTTCGGGAAATTCCTCGCTGCGTCCGAGAGCATTGTGCGGACAATTTCGCACTCGCGACAGCCCGGCTTGTGAAAATACACGATGCGGAATGTCTGCTCGGCGTTGTCCGTAGCAACAGGCTCCGGCGCAATCGCAGTGTCCGCAGCGTGGTCGCCAGCCGGAGCAATCGCCGCCAGCGCCTCGAAACTCGTGAACGCACGTTCTTGGGAAATTCCGAAATGCGAAAAAACCTTTACCGAACTGGAGTCATCCGGGTCGAGCGCCAGCGGAGCGAGGATTGCGTATGCTTTGCCGAGGCGTGAATAGCTTTGCGCAAGAAAATTACGGATTCGGTATGTGCCCTTGTAATCATCCAACTTCGGAATCAGCGCGGCCAGCGGCTTCGGGTCCACGGGTTTTCCGAGCTGCATCAATGCAAAAATGGATTCAAAGCGGACGTTGTCCGACGGATCGCCGGAGAGTTTTTCCAGCGCAGCGATCAGCTCCGGCGTGACTGCGGCGGAAGACTTCCCGCCATTTGCCCATGCGCCGAAGCCGCCGCCTGAAGAAAATCTGTTTGAGCCGAAATCCTGACTGTCGCTTGCACTGCTTTGGTCATCGAAAATGTGCATCCAGCCGCCACCTGCGGGAAAAGCCAGAAAGGGCACGACTACACGAACGAGCGGCGAATCATCCGTCATTGCCGCAGCGAGACGCGCTCCGTCTTTTCCAAAACCCAGTGCGCGATATGCCGCGCGGCGCAACCACGGGCTTTTGGATTTGAAAAACGGGCCGATGTTTTCCTCCGTCGCGCCGCCCGCACGGGAGAGTATCACGATGGCCAGCACCTTGTGCGTGTCCCCCGCTGCGCTGTCTGCCAGTAGTTTTGCGGCCCACTGCTGCACTCCTGTGGCACCCGATGCTAAGGAGCGATCAAACTGATAATCGTAGAGGTCTTCCGTAGCGATTTTCGCTCCCGGTTTCACAAACTCTTTGAGCAGCGTGACGTATAAATCGGGCCGGTCCACCCACGCATCGAGCATGGTTTTGCGGACATCCTCCTCATCGTCCTTGAGTAGTCTCAGCGCCAGTTCCATCGCGACTCCTGACCAATCTTTCTTCGCCTGAAGTGCAGCCGCAATGGTTCTGCGGTCCAGTGCGCTGAAAATTGCCATCCAGTCTTGGAGATACTTCGCAGCGGCTTCATCACCATCAATCATCAGTGCCTTGGCTGCGGAGAATTTCTGCCTCGGCGAACCGTCTTTGAAAAAGCGCAGCAACACAGAGCGAAGTTCTATACCGGAAGCGATTTTCTCATTCACCGCTGGTGCACCTTCATCATCAGAGTCACCCGGAAAATCCGAACCTCGCCTTTCGATTTTCACCGGCGGTGGCGTGATTGCCTCGAATGCTTTGTAGAGATCATCGAGTTTCTGATTTCCGGCAGGAGCATTTGCGGTCGTCGGCGAGGCCGTCGCTCCGAGTGCGCCCGGTCGAAGATTCAGCTGATCGAGCACTGCGTCCTGAATCGCCGGGTCGTTCGATTTCAAAGCATCCAGCAGCAAAGCACTCTGCCGCCCGCGCGATGCAAGCAAGCGAAGGGCGGTGGCGGAGACATCTTTGTTGGGATGATTGGCAAACTGCGCGGCATGAACGACGCGCTTGCCCTCGCCGTCGTCGCGACCGGGGTCCAGCACGTCGAGGCATTGGAGAATCACCTCGGACGGAGCTTTTTTCAGCAGCTCCCACATCGCATCCGCGGGGACTTTCCGGGAATCAAAAATCGTTTTGAGAATCACAGGCTTGATGTCGTCCTTGCGGGCGAACTCCGCCTCCAAAACCTCCATCATATTGCCGCCGGAAATGAGCGCGTAAGTCGCAATCGCGCTCGCCCGCACAAATAGATCAGAGTCCGAGAGCAACTGCTTCACTTTATCTGCCAGCGATGATTCGGAGAGCTTTCCGATAGTTTCCAAAGCTGCGGCGCGAATCCGCCAGCGAGGGTCGGCGAGGCACTTGCCGAGCGCGTCGGCAAACGGCCCTGAACTGGCTTCCGGCATCACGCGCTTGCCATTTCCGTAGCTGATGGAGCGAGAAGAATTCGAGCCGCCGCCGCCGAGCGATTCCAGTGCGCCGATAACGACATTTTCATCGGGGTGCTCCAAATATCGCGCAATCGCGGCCTTGTCGTCCGCCGAAGATGCGTGTTTGCCAAATCCCCTCAGCATCGCGTGCAAGACGCTCTCCACTTTCTCCTCGCCTTCGCTGCCGAGCGGGACGGGCGGGCTTTTCAGCGCATTTGCAATCGCGCCGACAACCCCGCTTTTCGCAGCAGTTCCTTTTGCAAGCCTTGCACGAATGAGCGGCACCGCGTGGCTTTTCCCTGCGGAAAATGCGGCATCTACCGCAGTCTCGCGCACGAGTGGGTCGGGCGAAGCGAGAAAATCCGCGATCACTGGCAACGCCGTCACTCCCGATTTTGCGAGCGCGGAGAGTGCTGTGGATTGCTGCTCCGCAGTGCCTAGAGCGAGATCACGCGCAAGAGCCGCCGCTTGCTTCGGCAGAGATTGGAGCAGCACCACGCGGTACTCCGCCGCCTTTAGTGCAGCGCGTGAAGCTGGCTCTAAGTCCGTGCGCGTTTTCAGAAACGACTCGATTTGCGCGACCGCCGGGAGGCCAAAAGCATCCAGCCGCCGCATCGCCCGCTCGGCGCGGTCGCGATTGCCGGACATGATCTCCACCGCGAGCGTGCGGAAAGTTTCGCTGGTTAAAGTTGCGGTCTTCGCGGCTGTCGCGCTGCCTTTATCCAGCCACGCTTTCCATTTCAAAAGCGCGTCGCTGTTCGGACCGCTTGCGGGGTCTTCCTGCCATGCGTCGAAGCCAAACGTGTCGCCCGCTGAGTCTTCGAGCAACTCCAGCGCACCCAGCCTCACCGCCAGCCGTTTGTTCGCCAGAAGCTCCACAAGTTTTGCTCCCGGAAACGGCTTTTGCGCCTTCACGAGATCGCGGACGACTGACGCATTTTCCGCATTGCCCAAAGTCTCCATCAAAGCGGCCCAGCGGTCATCCGGGATTCCGCTCACGCGAAATTCCTCGATGACTGAAAGCGGGATATTTGCAGGGCCGGGAGCCTGAATCGCGGCGTAAGCGTGCAATCCCAGCGCCACAGTCAATGCACCGACTGCCCTGCCGATAGCCGCGAATTTAATGCAGGAGCGCATACGCGACGATGTTCACATTCACTTCGAGTGAGTTTCGGATTTCGTTGCCGCCGCAGCAGCAACAACCCGTGGAGTTGTGCGTGTCGTTCAGCCCGTGGCGTGAATACACGCAGACGAGTTTCCCGTTTACTTCCAGAGCTTCGAGAGTCGCGACGCCGGATGATTTCGCGAGGTCGAGCTTTTCGATCTTAAAGACGGTGCTGAACAGCGGATGCTTCATCGGCACAGCCTTCAGCTCGGAGCCGGAGATGAGCGTTTTCATCTCGCGGCGAAATGCCTCGTCCCACTCCTTGCTGCTGCATCCCGCCGAGGCGAGGAGGAAGCCGCCGCCTTGCAGATACTTTGAGAGGTTGTCGCGCTCGGTCTTTGGCAGGCGGAAATCGCCCTCGCCCGTCATCACGAGGAATGGGAAATCGAACAACTCCTTCGAGTCGAGTTTCACAGGCTTGAAGCGCCGCTCGGTGACGATGGTTGTCTTCTGCTGGAGCGTCGTGAGAAATGCGTCTGCAAAGCACTTCGAGGTTTTGTTGCCCGCGTAGATGACGTTTGCGCACTGCACGACGCCCTGTTTTTCCGCGAGCAGACGCGAGGCGGGAAGCATGGTGATGGCTGCGAGGAATGTTCTGCGATTCATGGCTGTTTTGGTATTGGCGCGGTTGCGCCGGGTTCGGTTGAAAAGAAACGCTTCACGGCTTCGCGGTAGGTTTCCGGGACAGCCTCGCTCACGACTCCCTCGCCCGATGTTTTGCGCGTGGATTGCGTTGGCAGCGAGTCCGACGCCACATCCGCGCTACTGCCCGGCGTGCCTTTGCCCTGGCCGCTTCCCGATTTTCCAGCGCCACCAGCTTGCGGTGAAGCCTGCCGGCTCATGCGTGAGCGCGGCGGACCATAAAGTGGGAGCCGTGGCATCTGGCCCTGCATCGAATATCCGTGTTCGCTGAAACCGCTGCTCCCCTCGCCCTCGCCTCCGCTGCCGCCGCTCCCCGGCTTGCCGCCCTCGCCGCCTTCCTTGCCGGATTTCGGGATGAGCGCCTGCATCAATTGCTGCATCGTAGTCCCCACATCCTGCGGCCACGGGAAACTCGGCTGCCCGCCTTCTCCGCGACATGCTTCGCAGACGCCATTGTCCTTTTTCAAAAGCTCCTCAAGCCGCAGCAGCGCCTCGTTTGCCTTCTCGGTGGCGATGCGGCTATCTGCAAGCTCCGCAGCTTTTGCAGCCTCATCCATCACCGGCGGCACATCCGCTTCCTTCAGCAGATCGAGAAACTCGCGGCCCTCTTCTGCAAACTCCGCGTAGTCTTCGGGCAGCGCATCAATCGCTGCGCCGAGTTCCTTTTGCAAATTGCGGATGCCCTCTGCGTTTTCGCGCTGCCGTTTCGCGAGGTCCGCAAGCGCGGAGCTGGCCTGCAACTCTCCCCTGCGAATTTGCTCCGCAGCGCGATTGAAATCCTTCGCCAGCCCACGCTGATTTTCCACGAGCTTCTTAAACTCACCGATTTGCTCCACGACTTTTGCCGCAGCCACAATGCGCTCGCCCTTTTTCATCTCCGGCTCTGCTTGTTTCTCCGCCTCGCCCAGCCGCTTCTTCATCTCGGCAACCGCAGGCGGAACATCGCCCGGCGCTGCATCCGCGAGTCCTTCGAGCTGCATTCCGTTTTGCAGCAACTGCTCGGCGACTTTTTTCGATGCCTCGGCAAGACCGGCGTCGCTGTCGAAAATCGGGAAATCTTTTGCGATTTGGTTGAAGACTTTTGCGGCGTTTTTGTGCGCCTCGAATGCCTTCTTTCGAGCTTCCTCGATCTTCGCCTTGTCGCCGGTTTTTGCCGCAGCATCCAACTCATCGAGCGCCTTCCGCGCATCCTCGATTGCTTCTGCGAGTGCGGCATAGCGATCTGCAAACTCCTGCAAATCCGTCTGCATCCGCAGCCGCTCTGCGTATGCCTCGCGGGTGATGATGTGAATACGCGCAGGCTCGCTGACGCTGACTCCGAGCAGGTTTGGATTGGTGTCCCCCGCTTCGAGTGTGAGTTCGATCATCTGCCCCGGCAGCACGCCAAACGCGGAGAGATTCAGCTTTCCCTCGATGTCGTGCTGGCGGATGCCCGTCTGCACTGCCTCGGATTGTGCGCGTTCTCGATAGCCGGTCAGCTTGCGGACCAAAGCGACGCGCACCAGACCGAAGTCGTCGCTCACTGCTGCTTCCAAAGGCAGCTCGGTATCCGGGGTCGCGAGCACATCGCCGGAGGGCTGGCGAAGTGCGACTTGAGGCCGCTCATCGGGGAGAATTTTTTGCTCAGCAGCGAGCTGCTCGCTGTTTGTGCCGATCACGTCGCGGACAGAAAATGTGAGGCGGGCAGCGCCTTTCGCTACCCACGACGCCTTCACTTGATTGGTGCCCTCGCGTACAGCCTCGATCTCCTGCGTACCTGCCCCGGCCTTGATTTGCAGCAATCCGCCGGAGAGCGGACGATTGCTCGTGAGATGCGCCGTGATTCGACTCCCCGGCAATACGGCAAGCTCCTGCGAGCCGAGTGGAAATTCCCTGCGTGGACGGCCCGAATAAACCGGCGGCTCCACCGTGAGCACGACATCCTGAATCTTGGGCTGAAAGCGCACATCCACCGCCATCCACGCGCTGCGAGCACGCCCGACGGCAAACGCGACTTCCAGCGGAGCCGTCACTTTTTCCAGCTTCCGCGCAAACCGCGATGCCGTCTCCTGAAACGCAGCAACCTCCTCCACGCGCCGCGTTGCGCGATCCCGAATCATGCAGCGAACCGGCGCTGCCAGCTTGCCTCCAGTAATCTCCGCAGTGACGGTGAATTCTCCGCCATAGAGCACCTCTGCTGGCTGCGGCCCGATGACGAAAACCAGCGGGCTGTAAGGCGGAATATCCGCGCCGGGTTCCAGCAAGCGCCGCGAGATCGTCTGGAATTGCGCAGGCATCGCGAAAGCCAGTGCGCCGAGCAATCCAGCGAGGATCGCGCAACGGCCAGCATTCCGCCCGATGAGCCGCAGCGGTAGCGAGCGCGACACCGGCAGCGCACGCAGATTGCCCGCTGCCGACTCCACAGATCGCTCGCGCAGCCAGCGCCCCAGCGGCGACTCGTCTGCCGCTGGCGAAAGCTCCAGCGCGGAGAGGACATCGCGCCGCCCGCTGCCAATCGCGGAGTCCGCCTGGCGGGCCGCGTCGCGTTTCATAAAAGTGATCGCGTCCCACAGCATCCACACCAGCCCGAATCCCGCCAAAGCTAGGAGAGTCCCAGCCGCGAACTTCCGCGCGGGGTCGGACAACCCGGCGTAATAATCGAAAACTCCTGCCGCTAAAAACGCGACCGCAGCGAGGATCAGCGCGCGAATAAATCCCGCAAGCAAGACACCCAGCCGCCAGCGAAAAAGAAATGAACGAAGTGCAGAGCGAAAGTTCATGAGTTTGAAATCATTGAGTTAGAGCGCGAGTGGATGAAATGGGTGGAGTTGATTTTCACAGCAATCCCTCCCGTCTTCTCATCCACCATTCAGTGCCGAAAAGCAGCGCGACAATTACCGCAACCCACCAAACGGGCCAAAGTGGCTGCCATTTGGGTTTTCCGTCCGCTTTAGCTGCTTCGCGCTGTTTCAGTTTTGCGGCCAGTTTATCAATGGCATCGAGCGACCACATTTCGCCGCCGGACATTTTTGCGAGTGCGGCGAGCGCTTCGGAATCCGGTCGCAAATCGTCGACCTCCGATGGCGGCGCAGGAACAATGAGCGTGGCTTCGCCCTGCAAAATAGCGGGTTTCGTGGCATCTGCGACGCGGAGTTCGTAGCGTCCGGGCTGTGTCGGGGTGAACAAAGCCGCCCACTCGCGCCCACCGTCCCCGGGCGGGAGCGCAGTCGCATTTGTCTCTCCAAAAGACTGGCCATTGAGCGTGATTTTCACCACCGGCTTCGGCTCGTTTTTCGTCGGGCCGCGCCATGCCACCACGGCACGAACAGCCTGCCCCGGCTCCGTGGAAGCATCGCGCACACGCACGGCGTAATCTTCGCCCGGACGGAAATCCGAGTAGGTCGCGCACCACTGCATGAGCTGAACCCAGAAGTGCTGATAGAGCGCACCCTGCTCGCGCACGTCGGGCCGGAAGTCCCAGCGCCACAGCCCGTCCGCATTTACGACAGCGACCATTCCGCGACCAAATCGGCGGACAACGAGAAGCGGCGTGCGCATCGCCTTGCCTTCTGGAACGGCCTCCGCAAGCACCCGCGCAAATGGCTTCAGGCGAGCCACGGAATTGATGTCGTCGAGCGGCGGAAGCGTGGGCCAGACGAGATCATCCGCAGCCGGAAGTGCCGCGCCAAACAGCCCGGAGCCTGCATCCGCGAGCGGCGTGAATTTCATCGCGCCGGGAGCAGGCTCGCCCCACTCGACTGGCTCCAGAGCCTCCAGCGCGGGAAAGCGCCCGCTGTATGGTTTGCCGCGTGCGAATAGCACGGAGCCGCCTTGGTCGCGCACAAAACCCTGCAAAGCCGCGATACGTGTCGCATTCAAAAAGCCATCCGCGCCTTTACCGAAAACGATGAGATCGTAGCGGGCAAGCTCCGCAGCATTCGACGGGAAAACCGTGTCGGGCGATTGTAGAGGCTCGGCTCCAGTGGCTTCGACGCGGAAGTATCGCTCCTCGTTCAGCCGATGAACCGTGAGAATATCCACCTCGCCCTGCTGCCGCAGAAGCTGCGCGAGGAACTTCGAGTCCCAATATGGAGCGCCTTCGAGCAGCAGCACGCGCGTCTTTGCGCCGAGCACTTTCACCCGCACGGTGTCGGAGTTATTCGCGGGCAAATGCTCGCCCGGCCACGGCTCGGTGCGCAGTGTAAATGTCGCACTTTCGCCGACGACTTGCGGCAGCTCAAAAACCACTGGCGCTCGCTGCCCGTCCGACAGCGTCACATCTTTTCTCGCGATTTCTTTTCCATCCGGCCCCAGCAAAACGACCGATGGCTTCACCGGGCCGAGGCCCCGATTTTCCAGCATCGCGGAGACTTTTACGGGCTGGCCTTTGAATGCCGTGACATGGCGCGGGATCGCGGTGAGCGCGAGATCACGCACTGCCGTCTCTCCGACGAGCGGGACTGTGTGAATGGGGATGCCGCGCCCTTTTGCACGCCTCGCGACTTCATCGAGCTTTGTGCGCGTGGTCGAGCGTCCGTCGGTAAGCAGGACGATCCCGGCGAGCGGCGTTGATTTTTGATCCAGTGCGCTGGTGATCGTTCGTGCGATGTCCGTGCCCGTGCCATCGGGAGCGAGCCGGGCGATTTCGGCTTCATCTTCGATTTGCGTGGAGAAAGTGCGGATGCGCACCGCGCCCTGTTCGCCTTCCGCCCGCGCAAGTGTGGTCGCGGCTTTGGAGCCTGCCTGCCAGCGCGTTTCACCGGCGGCAAGCGGCTCGTTCATCGAGCGACTGCGGTCGAGCAATACGAGCCAGTCGCGTTTGGTGTTGAGGCTTTCATCGCGCCAGCGACCGGGATTCAGCCAGAGCACGGAAAGCGCAAGAAGCGCTGCAAAGCGGAGGATGAATAGTGTGGTTCGGATTTTTTTTCCAACGCCTGCGCTGCCACGAAAAGCAAGCCATGAGCCGACTGCTACGACGACGAGCGCCAGCGTGATTGCTTCGGGCAGACCGATTGCAGGATTCCAAGTAATCGCCGCGAGAGTTCCGTTTTTCATGCTGCGGAAACCTCCCTGTTTTGTGCATCCGGCTTCGATTTGAAAAGGCATAGCAACACGCCCTCCAGCAAAAATAGAAACGCAGCAGCAGCAAGGAACCACGGCCACAGCGGACGCCCTTCGCGAAGATCACCCAGCCGCTCGCGGGCAGCTCCCGAAACAAGCAGACCGCCTTGCTGCTCCAGCTCGGCAGCGGTCATCTGGCGCAGATCGCTCTCCGCGTCGGGGAAATTCACAACGGCTCTTTCGAGCACTCCGTCCTGCATCATCCAGCGATAGCTTCCCGGCAGGATTTCCGCACTCGCAAGCAGCGAGGGTTTTCGTGGCTCTTCCACGGCCACGGGGAAAGCCTGCTCACGCTCATCCACGAGTCGCACGCTTGCAGAATCGAGCGAAGCGGCGTCGAACCGCAACGGCTCGCCCGGCGAAAACTCACGACTTTGCAGAGCGCTGGCACCAGCGGCGAGATGGCGCAGAAACTCGCCGAAGAACGGGAGAAATGCGGACTTCGACGGCCAGTCCGAGTGTGCGAGGTCTATATTCCACCAAGCCACGCGGGAATCTCCGAGCTGCATGAGCGCTGGCTTTCCGTCCTCATATTTCAGCAGTGCTGTGCCTTTGAGAAACTCGGGAGTCGCTACACGACGGCGAAAATTCCCGGCGGACGGATCGCCATACGCACCGGCGGAAAACAGCGCGAAGACTGGATGCTCCTCCGCCGCAATTTGCAGGCTCCAGCCATTCGCGCCACTCGCCTCGGCAGCAAGCGGCGATGAAGGACTTTCCATTTTCAAAATCGTAGCCAGCGCCCGCGCATCCACAACCTCGCCGGGCTGAAGCACCACCGCCGCGCCACGGGCCAGCAGCGGCGCAATATCCTCGCCCTGCCAGCCTGCGATGAAGACGACATCCGCCGCTGCATCTTGCAGCGCCGACTGCCGCGCAGCCACGGAATCGAGCGAGCGAGCGGCGCGGAGCCACGTCTGCGCAGTCGCGCCATTTCCCACCACAGCGACTTGCAAAGCACCGCGCACTTCCGCGAGCGCGTGGCGCATGTCGTCGCCGGGGAAGCGATCTTCTGCGAGCGATGCCTTCAGCGGGATGGTTCCCTCGGTGGGGAATTTCACCGGCATCACCACCAGCCCTTCGCTCCACGGCGCAAGCTCCACAGTCTGCGAAAGCCTGCTTTCACCTGCTTCCGCGAATACGGTCGCACGCCGAGGCTCGCCTGAAAAATTGCGCACCCGGCAGACCACCCGCGCCTCCTGCCCAGCGATGGGGCGGACTGGCTCCAGCGCGAGGCCCGCAAGCCCCATATTGGCAGCGGCGGTGTCGCCGACTGCGATGCGCGTGAGGCGAATGCCCGGCGGCAGTGCGAGGGTTGCATTCTGCCACGCGGATTTTTGGAAATCGGAAAGCAGCACCAGCTCGCGTTCTCCGCTGGCTGCGGCGAGTTGTTTCACAGCCAGCGCAATCGCTCCGGCGATGTCGCCCGGCTCTGCGCGTGCCGTGGTTTTGCGCAGCGCGTCGCGGAGTGAGTCTGTATTCGGGCCGGGTTCGGGGAGTTCGGAAGCAGCGTGCGAGCGCAGCCAGACGATGTTTGCTTTTGAGTTTGCGGGCAGCGTGGAGAGGACTTCCTCGGCGGCGGCGGTTGCTTGTGCGAGTCGCGTTCTTGTGCCGTCGGCGTAGCCCATCGAGGCCGAGACATCCACCACGAGGAGCACGGTTTTTTCCGCGCCTTCAGCCGATGCAAAACGCGAGAGCAGCCACGGCTGGAGGAACGCACCGATGAGCGCGGCAATCGCGAGTGTGCGGACGATGAGCAGCCAGCGGTCGCGCGGTTTGCGGATGTTCGTCACGCGGCGCATCGCCTGTCGAAGCAGCTTGAGCGAAGGGAAATCTCGCTTCCGTGGCCGCGTGCGCGAAAAGAGATGCGCCAGCAGCGGCACCGCCACGAGTGCCGCAAGAAACCACGCGGGATTGGCAAAGATGAACTTCATGGCGTTGGAAAAAATGCTGTGTCGTCGCCGTTCATCATTTCCTCACCTCCCCGGCGATCCGGTCAAACATCGGCCAAAAAGTCCCGTCCGTCCGCGCAATATGATAATCCACCTGCCGCTGCGCACTCAGCGAGCGCAGCCGGGTGATGTGGGCCTGCAATTCCTCGCGATAGCTTTCTGCAAGCGCACGCGGATGGAGCGTCACATTTTCCCTCGTCTCCATGTCCTCGTAACGTGCAAGCGCACCGTCGCCGAGGTCCATTTCCTCCGGCGTGAGCAGGTGGAAAAGATGGATGCGAAATCCACGATGAATAAACGGATTCAGCGCGGCAAAGACCGCAGCGGGGTCATCGTAAAAATCGCTGAGGACGATCACCGTGCCTCGCCGCCGAAGCTGGAGCGCGGCTCGGGCGAGCGCGGCGGAAAGCGATGTCGGCCCGCGCGACGTGTTGTTTTCCAGCGTGGAGAGGATTTGATGCAAATGCCTGCGAGTGCTTCCCGGCGGGATGAATTCGCGCACGCGGTCATCGAAAATTTGCAGAGAAACCTGATCGCTCCCGCGCACGACAAGCCACGCCAGCGCTGCGGAAAAATACGAGGCAAACTCCAGCTTCGAGGTCGCCGAGCCGCCGTGAAACGCCATGCTTGCGGAGCTATCGAGCAGCAGGTGGCATTCGAGATTAGTCTCCTGCTCGAAGGTCTTCACAAAGTGACGTTCCGTGCGTGCAAACACGCGCCAATCCACCAGTCCCGGCGAATCGCCCGGCGTGTAGGCGCGGTATTCGTGAAACTCTGTGGACGCGCCGCGCAGCCGCGAGCGGTGCCGCCCATTCAGCCATCCCTCCGCGAGCAGACGGGCGGAAAACTCGTAGCTTTCGAGCCGCCGCACATCGTCGGGACGTAGATATTTGAAGCCCATCGGCAGGGTCTTAAATTCGCGCTAGGAGGTGCGTGATGATGTTTTCGACGGTGATGCCTTCGCCCGTCGCGTTGTAGTTTGGAATGATGCGATGGCGCAGCACTGCGGGGGCCACGGCTTTCACTTCCTCCAGCGAAGCGCTCTCGCGTCCGCGCAAGACTGCGAGTGCTTTCGCCGCACGCACAAGCGTCTGTCCGGCACGCGGGCCTGCTCCCCAACTGATGTATTTTTTCGCGTAATCATCGGCGAGTTCGCTGCCGGGGCGGCTGCTGTGGGTGAGCTTCAAAATGGACCGCTTTACGTTTTCCGGGAGCGGCACGTCGTGGACGGTGGCTTGCAGAGCGAGGAGGCTCGCTGCATCGAGGATGGTTTCCGCTTCGGGGAGTTTTGCACCGGTGGTGCGGTCGAGCACGGCGAGTTCTTCATCCATCGTCGGGTAATCAATTTTCAGCTCGAAGAAAAAGCGGTCGAGCTGCGCTTCGGGGAGCGGATAGGTGCCTTCGTGTTCGATGGGATTTTGCGTGGCAAAAACAAGGAACGGCTCGGCGAGCGAGCGCGTCTTACCGGCCACGGTGACTTGTTTTTCCTGCATGGCTTCGAGCAGCGCGGCCTGTGTCTTGGGCGGCGTGCGGTTGATTTCATCGGCGAGGATGAGGTTTGCAAAAATGGGTCCCGGTGCGAACTCGAAGCCGCGCCCCGTCTCCGATGTTTGCAGGATTTCGGAGCCGACGATGTCTGTCGGCATCAAGTCCGGCGTGAATTGGATGCGGTGGAATTTCAGCCCCAAAATCTTGCCCAGCGTGGAGACGAGCAGCGTTTTTGCGAGGCCGGGCACGCCGACAATCAGGCAGTGTCCTTTGCAGAGCAGCGCGGCGAGCATTAGCTCGACGACTGCATCCTGCCCTACAATGACGCGCGCAGTTTGCTCGCGGATTTTTTGGATGGTGTTGCGTGTGGTTTCCCAGAGTTCAGCGGGATTGGTGTTCATAGTTTATTCGTCTTTTGTGGAAATTGGTGTGACTCCGAAGCTGATGATGGTGGCTCCGCGAGTTTCGGGTTTTAGTAAGAGCCAGTCGGCCAGCATTTGTTCAAACTTCGCGGGATTCGGGTCAAGTTTTTGGGAAAAAGGTTTGGCTTCTTCTTTCTTCGCAGATGGGTCCGGCTTTGCGTATTTTTCCTTCCAAGCGCGGGTTTTCTCCACGTCTTTCCAAATCGGAAAGCCGGTCGTGACGTTGGACCGCGCTGCCATGCTGAAAATCACATTGAAGCAGAGCGCATCGGGCATTGCTCCGTCCGAGGAGATGCCTGTTTGCGCGAATTGTTCGGGGCCAATTTTCCCCTCGTTTTTCTGGGTCGTGATTGTGAGTCCGTCCAAAGGGCCACCTGCTGCGATCATGATGCCTTTTGAAGAATCCCGCGCCCATTTTTCTGGGAGCGCACGCAGCTCGGCGATGGCGGCTTCATTGATCCGGCGGCCTTTCCATTTGGCAGGCTCAAAGCCCTCAATCCCACCCTTTGCGCCATCTGCGATTTCGGCCACGGTGAAGTGTATTTCCACGAGACTCTTCGGCCATTCGGCAGATTTAGCGAGATGATCGATGATCGCCTTTTGCTCGTCCGGCGTCTTTTTATCAAACGCCGCGGCTGCGGCTTCCATGCTCAATTCGCCGAGCATTTTCACCAGCGCCGCACCATCCGCCTTTGTGGGATCGGGAAATGGAAGAGCCGGTTTGCCAGCCGCGATTTCCGCCGCGCTCCGCGCAAGCCATTGCCTGCCGATTCTGCTTCCGCCCGCTCCAAATGGCCCGCCGCCGGATACCTCGGCCCATTTTTTCTTATCCGCCTGCGAGGAAAAAAGCATGACGATCTGGTTTGCTACGATGCGGTCGATGCGGCTGCTCATCCCCCAGGGATTTTCCGACAACGAATCGTCCTTGAGCAAAGTCGTCATCGCTTCGCGCACAGCCTGCGAATTTTTTGTAGGGTCCAGTGTCTCGCGCGGCTGCAAAAGCTGAATGAGCTGCATTTTCACCGCAGTATGCTTTGCTTTTAGGGCGGCGGGGAAAATGGCCTCCGTAAGTTCTGCGAGCGGCATTTCCCCAAACTGCTGACGCTTTGACTGCAATACGCTGGATGCCTCGTTTCCCTCCATCCCGGCGATTTCGGCGATCTCCTCGCTGAGTGGGCGGGCAGGCTTGAACAGACCTTCGAGCCGGGATAACTGCGCTTTTGTCTGCGCCTCCTGCTGCTTTGCGTAGTCATCGTCGTCCCCGCTGGAATAGCGCTGCCGCGCAGTGCGCTCCCGCTGGAGACCCTCTTTCGCCGCAGCGATGAGTTTTGCGGAAAAATCGCCCTCCGGCTTCACACGCTTGACCCACGTTTCGAGAAACCCGGCCATACTATCGATGGAATTGGAGTTCCACACGCCGGGGTCGAGGATGACTTCGCGCAGCTTTTGCAGCGAATCCTCCCGGCCCTTCTCAACCAAGTATCCAAGCCCGAGGGAGAACGATCCATCGTTGGGTTCATCGCTCGACTTGAGGTAATCCCACGCAAGCTCATCGTCCGTTTTTCCCGCCACAGAATCAGCCCACTTTCGCAGATCAAAATCCGAATCATTGCTCGGAGCCACAGCTATCAATAGCGTGCGCGCAATCTCGCCGATTTGGGAAGGACGCGGCAGCGCGTCGTATTCCATCTTCAGCTTATCGGCGTGATCGCTGGATGAATTGAAATGATAGCTTTGGTTCGAGCGATTGATCGGGAATCGCACAAACCGCGTGTCGTCCAGCAGCCGCGACAAACCCACCAAAGCCTCGCGAGGCTTGGAAAGAAAAGCCGCCGCCGGCCCGGACTTCTTCATTGGCACGCCAGCGCCCTCGTCATCCAACTCCTCAATACCGCCAAACGGACCCGACATCCGCATCCCGCGCCGCCCGCCGGAATTTGGCAGCAGCCACTTGCCGGTATTCATCAACTCATTGGCATCCGCCGCTTTTAGCCGCAGTAAAAAATCCGCCGCAGCCTTTGCCGCAGGCTCCGAGGATTCGGCTCCCGGCTTTTGCTCCCGCAGGCGCTGCGCAAAAAAAAGCGCCGCCTCGCGAGAACTCCAGCCCCTCGGAAATTTCCCCGCCAACGCATCCACCGCGCTTGCACAAGCTGCGGCGTCTCCGTTTTCCACAAAACGCATAGTCGCCGCTTCGAGTTCATTATTGGCGATTTGCGAAATCGCGCCATCGAGCGCACGCGCCGAGTTCCCCGCAATACCGAGCACAGCGGGGAAATGTTTCTTTGCAAAATCCGAGTGCCCATTCCGCTGAAACTGCGCCAGCGCGAGAAGCATCGCCCCCGCTGATTTCGCCCGCTGTTCGCCGTCACCGCCATACCGGAATAAATCAGCGGGCGACTCGATCAACGCGCCGAATTTCTTCATGTCCTCATCCAGCTTTGCATTCTCGATCATTACAACGGGTAGCCCTGATTTTCCATTCGGCGCATCCTCATTTTTACGCCGCTCACCTTTGATGCGCCGCCCGGTGACAAACACGACCTCCACCACACCGCCCGATTCCGACACCAGCCAGCCATTGCCGGAATACTCGGAATTATACCCGCCCGGCAACCCGGCGTGCTCACCGTTCGAGTTGAGCTGATGAGCCTGCACCCACTTCGCCCCTTTCACATCCGGCAGACCCATCTCGAAAAAACGCTCCAGCAAAGCCGCGCCATCACTCTGCGAAAACGCGGGGGCGGCAAACGAAACCAGCACGGTCAGCGCGGAAACAAAAGTTGCCTGTGGGTGAATCACTGCGTCGCCCTATCTGCAAAGCCTACCCGTCTGCAAATGAGAAAATTGTTATTTTTCCCGCTGGGTGGAAACAACCGCACCTAAACCCCGTTTTTTACTACACGGTACCGAAGGTGGGACTCGAACCCACACGCCCGTAAGGACACAAGATTTTGAGTCTAGCGCGTCTGCCATTTCGCCACTTCGGCTTTTCGTGTGGGCGGAAAGTATGGAGCGTGTTGAGGGAAGGCAAGCGTTGTATTTCCAAGGGATTCGCGAAGCAAAAAGTAGCTCGCGAGTCCCTTCGCGGCTCAACATATCTCGCGAAGCGACAAACCAAATGAAGTGTCGCTTCGCGAGTGGCGTAAAACCGCGAAGGGACTCGCGGGCTACTTTCTTAGAACCGCGCTGCGACGCTCTCTTTTATCGCCATGATTGCAGCGCGGCCCCGCTCTGTGGCACGGTGCGCGGATTATGGAAACGATCCAAGCTATCCTCGAATCAAAGCTGCTCGCCGCCGTCGGCGATAGCGGTGGAATCAATGTCACCGTCCAAGCCGCGCAAGACGCCCGCTTTGGCGATTACCAGACGAACATCGCCATGCAGCTCGCGAAGGCTCGCAAGGGAAATCCCCGCGCCATCGCTCAGGAGATTATTGCTAAATTGGACGTCTCCGATCTCTGCGACACGCCGGAGATTGCAGGCGCGGGCTTCATCAATCTCCGTCTAACGCCCGCCGCCATCACCGTGCGCTTTTCCGCTCTGGCAAAGGATCCGCGCCTCGGCGTCCCGGATGTCTCGAAGCGCAATCTCGTCATTGATTTTTCCTCGCCGAATGTCGCGAAGCCCATGCACGTCGGCCACATTCGCTCCACGTTTCTCGGCGACTCGCTCGCTCGCATCGGGCGCTTTCTGGGGCATACCGTCGTCGCCGATAATCACATCGGCGATTGGGGCACGCAGTTTGGAATGCTCTGTCTCGCGTGGAAAACCATCGTCGATAAAGCCGCGCTCGAAGCCGACCCCATCGGCGAACTTGAGCGCATCTACAAACTCCAAAACGAACGATGCAAAACCGACCCCGCGGCCATGCACGCCGCCCGCGCTGAGTTGGTGAAGCTGCAAGGCGGCGACGACGAGAATCACGCCATCTGGCGCGAGATGATCCGGCTTTCGCAAGTTCAGTTCGACACCATCTACCGCCGCCTCGACATCGCCTTCGACCACACTCTCGGCGAATCTTTTTACAACCCGTGGCTCAAGGACACCGTCACCGAACTGCTCCAGCGCGGCATCGCACGCGAGAGCGACGGCGCCATCTGCGTGTTCAGCGACGGCAGCGTGCCGGAGAAGGAAGACCCCTTCCTCATTAAAGACGAGAACGGCTGGAAACCCTCTCCTGCCCTTGTCCAAAAGGCCGACGGTGCTGCGAACTACACCACCACAGACCTCGCCACCATCGCGTATCGCGTCCGCGAATTCGCCCCGGATGAAATCATCTACGTGACCGACGGGCGCCAGCAACTCCACTTCCGGCAGTTCTTCTCGATCTGGCGGCGGCTGCATCCCGAGAGCGCCGTGAAGCTCTCGCACGTTTGGTTTGGCAGCATCTTGGGCGAAGACGGCAAGCCCTTCAAAACCCGCAGCGGTGACACCGTGAAACTCGCCGACTTGCTCGATGAAGCCGTCGAGCGCGCATACAAAGTCGTGCGCGAAAAGAACCCCGATCTCGCTGAAAACGAGTGCCGCGACATCGCGCGCATCATCGGCCTCGGCGCTGTGAAATACGCCGACCTCCTGCCCAATCGCCAGGGCGATTACGTCTTTAGTTGGGACAAGCTCCTCAGCTTCCAAGGCAACACCGCGCCGTACTTACAAAACGCATACGTCCGCATCCGCGCCATCTTCCGCCGCGCTGCGGAAGCGGGCATCGCTGCAGCCCCCGGCGAAGTCACCCTCACCGAGCCAGCCGAGTTTTCCCTCGTTAAAAAGCTCACGCAATTTGGCGAGACACTCCCCGGCATCCTCGACGACCACAGGCCCAACATCCTGTGCAATTACCTCTTCGACCTCGCCAACGCCTTCCACTCCTTCTACGAAGCCTGCCCCGTTCTTAAAGCGGAAGAGCCAGCGCGGAGCACCCGCCTCGCCCTTTCCGAGGCCACCGCTCGCACGCTGAAAACCGGCCTTGCCCTTCTCGGCATCGAAGTCCCAGAGCGGATGTAGCCCCGCCGCGCTCCCCATTTCGGCAGAGCAGCGCGGCTTGTTTTTTAGCGATCAAATGTCTCGCCCACCGTGCTGCGCCGCGCTAAACCTTGCGGCATCGCACCGGGCAACACCTGCCCGATGCTCTTTCGGAGAAAAACCTCACTCACTATAATAACCATGAAAACGCTCCATCGCTTCCTTGCAGGCATCACCGCCTCCATCCTCTCCATTGCCAGCGTCTCTGCTGGCGAGATCACCACCTCCGTTCAGTTCGACCTCATCGGCACTGCTGGCCCCGGCCTCCGGTCTGGGAGCGAAGCCCCTCCCGTCATGGGCGGCACTGGCGGCGAAGTCGGACCCGGCATCTTCTTTGATACCCAGACGAAATTTCTCACCGTCAACGTCGCTTGGGGAACCAGCAGCGGCTTCACAAACCTCACCACCCCCGTCACCGG
>JANMLS010000371.1:0-6823 GCA_031372675.1 Verrucomicrobiaceae bacterium | reverse complement strand
AAAACCTCACCTCGCCTTCCAATGTCGTCGTCTTCATGGAGCAAGGACTCCCCGGCGAAGATCGCGCCCACGCGACGATTTCCAAGAAAGACTATGACGGTGCTCCGAAGGGCAATGCGAAGTCGTTCGTAGGCCGCTATTCGGGCAAGGGAATCATCTCGATGCTCGACGGAAGCGCACGCGAGGTATCGGGCAAGGACTTGCTCACGGAGAACGGCGACATCATCTGGAATCCCGGCGACGAATCGCAAATCCGCTGGACCATCGATCCCAAGGACGACCCAAACGCCAAGCCCGGCGAAGGCGGCTCTGGCACTGGCACAAAATAAATCACTCAGCGCGTAAGCCTGAAAAGCAGCGACTGGAGTGGCGGACAAATGCGCACGCTCCAAAACAAAGCACGCCGCGCTGACGGCTGAACCACTGTGCGCTGGAGCAGCGCAGCCACACGCAGCCGCCGCGAAAACTGCGCATCCAGTCGCGCCGACAAAGTCCGCTGCGCATCGCTCCACGAGCACGCGCCGCTCGCCCACGCTGCCATCGGATCAATCGCCGCCGCCGCAGATTCGCAGGCCATGGACATTCCGTTTCCCGTCACTGGCGGAATCATCGTCACCGCATCGCCGATGCTCACCTCCCCGCTGATTCCCGCGCTTTTCGGAACCAGTGCCAGTGCCGCGACCGATGAGAACGATGCTTCGTCCCACTCCGCTTGCGACAGCCGTTCGTAAAGCGCCGAACCCGGCTCACCGCGCAACCATTCCCGCCAATCGCGAGCAAGCTGCGGCACTGCCTCCCGGCTACGGAAAAGACCGCACACATTGACGCGCCCGCCTTCCACCGCGCACAGCCCCACATATCCTCGCGGCGTGAAGTGCATCTCCAGCCCAGCACGCAGAGTCACGCCAAGCGCGTGCGCTTTTAATCCAAACAACCGCCAGCCGCCTTCCTCTGCTTGCGGACGCCGTCCTGTTGCTCGGATAATCCCCTCCCCCGGCTCCAGCGAAGCTCGCTGCGAAACCACCAACTCGCCACCAAGTCCGGCGAACATCTCCGCAAGCGTCGCATCCATTTTCCACCGCGAAATACAAAGTGCCGACGTGGGTAATGTGCGCGGTGCGGTCGAGTTTGCACCCAGCGAAAATGTGACATCCACCGCCTCCCGCGCTTCGGGGAACCGCGACTCGATCCCCAGCGAGCGCAAAACATCGCGTCCTTTGCCGCTGAGAAATTCGCCGCAAACTTTGTGGCGCGGATACGCGCCCGCCTCCAACACACGAACCGGCACACCGCGCTGCCGCAGCCCGATGCCGAGGCATAAACCGGAAAGCCCGCCGCCGATGATCATGACCGTCTTCATCCGCGTCTTGCACAGAACCAATGGCTGAATGGAAACGCCCGCCGCTCTTCGCACTGCCAACCGCCGCGTGGCCACAGCACCGAAAGCTCTTCGCCTCGAAAGCCCGCCTCCACACTCACCCGCGCATCGTGGAGCGTGACCGGATGCGCACCCATGAGCGGAAGCGCAGCAACCCCGATACGCCCAGCCCAAGAGCGTCGAGGATCCATTGCCGCAAACCGCGCCGTCGCACGAGAGAGCAGCGCAAAAAGCCGCGCAAGCGTCGCGTCATTGAAATGATGCAGAAAGAGATTCGCGCAAATCGCATCAGCATCGCGTGCGTTTGCGAGCCACTCGAAAACATCCGCTGCCTCCACACGCACATTCCAGCCCGAACGCTCCAGCAAACGGATCGTCGCGTCGGTCACGCACGGCTGGCGGTCCACAAGCACCAGCGTCGCGCCTTTTCCATCGCGGAAAGCGGAGATGAGATTCTCCGCCACTGCTGCGCCATCGCCCGCGCCAAGCTCCGCGATGACTCGCGGCGGCTCTGCGCGAAACTCGTTGTGCATCCAAGAACGCCAAACGCGGCGATGCCCCATGATGGAATTCAGGACATGTAAATCACGGCGCGAAGCTCGTGCGGCGGCATCATCAGGCGGCAGTTCGTCGAGCAACTCAGGCGTGAGGCGGCGCACTTTCATCGCACTTCTAAAATTGCACCATGACTGCTGAAACCTGCGCCAAACGAAGCGAGCCACCATTTTCCAGCCGCACACTTTTCGTTCAGCGCACGCTGGAGCGAAAAGAGACAGCTCGGACTGCTCATGTTTCCAAACTGCCGAAGCACCGCGCTCGAATGCCGGACGTGATGTTCCTCCAGCCTGATGCGCGTGCAAATTTCCCGCAGCACATCGCGTCCGCCGGAGTGGAAAAGCCATTCGGAAATCTCCGCTGGCGATACGTCAGCCGCAGCCAACACATCCGCAGCAACTCTCGCGGAAAGTGCCGGAACATCTGGCGCGAGGATGTTGCACAGCAGCCCGCCACGATGATCAAAACGCAGCTTCTCGCGCTCTTCGGCGTGATGAATTGACTCCGCCCGCGTCATGCGCACTTCGCGGATTCCCGGCTGCGGCTCGCGCGATCCCACGACTGCCGCAGCGCCATCGCCAAACAAACACGCGCTGATGAGCACGCCGGGATCATCGTCGAGATACACCGCCGCCGAGCACGCCTCCACGCACACAGTCAGCACATGCTCCGATTCGCCGAGCAGCGCGGATGCAGTCCGCAACGCGGGAATCGCAGCGCCGCATCCAAGGCCCACGAGGTCCAGCAACTGCGCACTCCGCCGCAAGCCGAGCATTTCGCCGATGTAGCTGGAAAGGCCGGGACACAAATAGCCCGTGCAAGTCGCCACCACGAGCGCACCGATTTCCTGCGGCGCGATCCCAGATTCCGCGAGCGCACGTCGCGCAGCCTCCGCGCCGATTTGCGGAGCGACACGTTTGAAGCGGCGGTGCATCGCGTCGGGCGTGAAATCGAAAGCCTCGGAAATCGGCTCCAGCGCAAGATGCCGCGCGGCGATTCCATTTTCTCCCGTGAGCACCTTCCGCAAAATCGCGTGGCTTCGCGAAGTGAGTCGCCCGTATTGCGGCGCGGCGCAAATCGCCTCGTAGCACTGCGCCTGTGTGTATCGTTGTGGAGGCACCGCTGTGCCGACGCCCGTGATGAACATGCTCCTCTATCTACGCTAGTTCGCGCCCCGGCGACTCACATTTCCGTGTTCCCTTCCCGCGCAGACTCCGGCAAACGAGCAGCGTGAACTGGTATTCCTTGCTCTGCGCAGACCGGCTCGGGCGCACAAAACCCGGACGCCGCGAAGCTGCGCGCTCTGATTTTCAACGCGACAGCGACCGCATCATCTTCTCCAGCGCCTTCCGCAGATTGCAGGATAAGACGCAGGTTTTTCCGCTCGCGGAAAATGACTTCGCACGCACGCGCCTCACGCACTCGCTCGAAGTCGCCAGCGTCGGGCGCAGCCTCGGCTCGCGAGTCGGTGCGCAGATTTGTGCGCGGCACGGGCTGGGAAATCAGGGCCTCGATCCTTCCGACTTTGGCGAAATCGTCCACGCTGCTTCGCTGGGGCACGACTTGGGGAATCCGCCTTTTGGTCACAGCGGCGAGGACGCGATTCAAAACTGGTTCAAGAGTTCCAGCACGCACGCCATCGAAGCGCGACGCGGGCTTTCCGCCGGCGAAGCAGCGGACATCGAGCGATACGAAGGCAACGCCCAAGGCTTCCGCATCCTCACGCGCTTGCAAATGCCGGACAATCCCGGCGGCCTCCAGCTCACCTGCGCCACGCTCGGCGCGTTCACAAAATATCCGCACGCCTCGCTCATCGGCGGAATGGAGCACAAGGGCACGAGCCTCAAAAAATTCGGCTACTTCCAGACCGAGCGCGAACACTTCGCGGCCATCGCGCATCAGTGCGGACTCATCCAACGCGGGCCGGAGTGCTGGGCGCGGCACCCGCTCGTTTTCCTCGTCGAGGCGGCGGATGATATTTGCTACCGGCTTGTGGATTTTGAAGACGGCTTCCGCCTTGGGCATCTGCGCTTTGAGGATGTGCGCGATGCGTTTCTCGCCGTCATCCCACCCGAAAAACATCCGCGCGATCTTCGCGGGATGACTTCGCGCAAAGCCGCCGTGGAAATGCTCCGCGCAATGGCCATCGGCGCATGTCTCGCGCAATGCACCGCTGTCTTTCTCGACGAGGAGGCGTCCATTCTCGCAGGGAAATTCGACCGCCCTCTCATAGACGTCATCCCCGCTGCGGGCGCGATGGGAGAAATCCAGGACATCAGCCGCAAGACCATCTACCAGACCGAGCGCGGCGTGCAGATCGAGATCGCCGGCTACGAAGTGCTCGGCGGCTTGCTCGATACCTTCGCCAGCGCCCTCAACGACATCGCCGCAAAAGGCGACGCCGCCACCAAGCGCAGCCACAAACTCGCCAGCCAGCTCCCCGCCGAATGCCTCGTCGCCGCCCGCGAATCCAGCCCCTACGCCCGCCTCATGCGGCTGCTCGATTTCGTAAGCGGGATGACAGACAGCTACGCCGTCGCCCTCTACAAGCGGGTAAAAGGCATCGCCCTCCCCGGCAGCTAACCCTAAACACAATTTTTGGGTCCGCTAAATACGCGAAAGGTCGCTCAACCCGAACGCCGCGATTGCGCGCTTGCGAAAGTAGTCCACGACTTTAGTCGGCGAAGGCGCAGAGAAGAGAAAGAGGGATCGCCTCGCAGAAAATGAGAGCGCACAGAAAACACCGCATCAACTCCGCGACTGGGATCGCGCCGACTAAAGTCGCGGACTACGTTCGCAAGCGACTCAATGCACTTCATTCGCGGCGTCCGGGCTAAATGATGGAAAATCTACGCCGCAGACGCGCCCGAAATCTGTACTTTGTGTTTGTGCGCTGTGTGGCTTCAAGGTTGCTGAACGGACGCACATGCACTTCATTAAAGCCACGCGGTTCCATGCTTATTTGCGCAGCCGCGCACTCGTTAGAATACTCGGTATTTTGCTGTGCTTTTCGGTCGTCGCTTGTGCTTCGCCGCGCAAGGTGCGTCCTCAGCCTGCGAAGCTCGCGATTGCGGATGGTGCGTCGTTTTCTGATGCGCTGTTTCTTCTTCACAATCACTACCGCAGTTTCCACGGCGCGGCTTTGCTTCAGCGCGATCCGGAGCTTTCCAGCTATGCGCAGGCTTGGGCTGAGACGATGGCTCGCACTGGAAAAATGAGGCATTCTTCGCTGCGCTTTGTGGGCGAGGGATTCTGGTCTGGGGCGGAAAATGTGGCTTTCGGGCAGAAGACGCCGCAGCAGGCGATGAGTTCGTGGATGGAGTCTTCCGGGCACCGCAGAAATATCCTCAACCATCATTACTCTCACACGGGATTCGGCGTGGCGTATGATGCGGCAGGGCGCGCTTATTGGTGCGCGGTGTTTGCGCGTTAAAAACTACAGCTTCACGCCAAATTCATCGCCATCCGTGATGCTCTCGACGAAGCCTGTGACTAGCTCGATGGTTTTCTCCACATCGGTCAACTGGCACATTTCCACGATGCTGTGCATGTAGCGAAGCGGGTAGCTGATGAGGCCGCTGGGAATGCCTTCGCGCACGTCGAAAATCACGTCGGTATCCGTGCCGGAGTAGCGGCTGCTGCTCTCGTGTTGCAGCGTGATTTTTTTCAACGCAGCCACCTCCATGATGCGCTGCATGACGTTTGGATGATTGCAGGTGCCGTGGGTGATTGCGGGACCGCCGCCGAGTTTCACCTCGCCGTGAATTGCGTGTTCGATTCCCGGCGTGTCGGTCGCGTGCGTCACGTCGAGCACGATGGCGACATCGGGCATCAAGCGATGCGCGGCCATCTTCGCGCCGTAGCCGCCGATTTCCTCCTGCACAGCGTTCACGGCGATGACCGTTGCGGCGGGGCGCTTTTTTGAAAGTCGCTCGATCACTTTCGCGATGATGAAACCGCCGAGCCGGTTATCAATTGCGCGGCCCACGATGCGGTCTTTTCCAAATTCCTCCGCAGCATCCGAGTACACCGCCGGATGCCCGACGCGCAGCCCCATCTCCGCGACTTCCTTATCCGACGACGCGCCTACATCCACGTAAAGCTCGTGAATCTTCGGCGCCTTCTCGTCCGACAGACCATCTTTGCGCAGATGAATCGCCGTGTTTCCGATGATCCCGCGCACCGTCCCCATATCGCCGAGGAAGTCGAGCTTGCGACCACGCGCAGTCGCCGTGTCGCTGCCGCCGACGCGATCCACGCGGATGTATCCTTCTTTCGTGACATGCTTGATGATAAATCCGATTTCGTCCGCGTGCGCTTCGATCATCACGCGGCGGCCTTTTTTGGATTTCCCCTTCAGCGTCGCCCACGCCGTGCCGTAAGCGTCGTTTTTCACCGAGTCGGCAAACTGCTTCACATACTTCGTCCACACACGTTGCCCCGCGACTTCAAATCCTGTCGGGCTGGGCGTGCGGAGGAGTTCAAAAAGAAAGGCTTTAGATTTTGTGTCCATAATTTCGCGAGAGGCAACGCAGTGCGCGGCGGTGTGTCGAGCGAAGAAAGTAGCCCGCGAGTCCCTTCGCGGCTGAACATTGCTCGCGAAGCGACACTTCAATTAATTGGTCGCTTCGCGAGTTGTGTTTCAGCCGCGAATCCCGACGAGTCGGGAGCGGGCTACTTTTCTTTGCGGGCTGCTTCCCTCGCCGATCTTGACGCATCTCTTTTGTCCCCTACCCTGCGCCGCGAAACGCAGGGGAGCCAACGCCGGCTGAGAGTGGTGCTGAAAAGCGCCTGACCCTTCGAACCTGAACGCGGGTAATGCCGACGAAGGGAGCGGAGTTTTTCTCGGTCGGCTGCGTGTCTCTCAATTGCCTACGGCTTTCTGCGCTT
>JANMLS010000354.1:0-10098 GCA_031372675.1 Verrucomicrobiaceae bacterium | reverse complement strand
GCGCATGAGGGACGCGGTCGATTTGGCGAAGAATATGATCGAGCTTCCTCGCCTGCCGAAAAGCCACACGCTGATCGGGCGGGATGCGTATTCCGACTCCAGAATGGGCTTCCAAATGGGCCGCAAACGCCTGCTGGAAATCCTGGCCGCGTGGGGAATGTGGGAGGAACTGCTCGCGCTGGATGGCACCCAGTATCTTGAGCCAAGCGCAGAAATCACCGAGGACGGCCCGCGCCTTCGCGCATTGGCCGTGGCCGCTTTCCAGATGAATAATTTGGAGAAGGGCGATGAGAAATTGGCCGTAATCGAAAACGCCATCGCCACTGCAAAAAAGCAGCGCTACGAAGCCGCCGACGCCGCCGAGGAAGAAGCAAAAAAAAGCAAAGGCGATGCGAATAAGGCGATGACGGACGCCCTGCAAAAAGCGAAACCAAAGATCGAAACGCTAGAGCGTTACCGGACCGAAGCCCTGCTTTACAAAGCAATCGCGGAGAAAAAACCGATGATCGAAATCAAGCCGATGCTGGAAAAGCTGAAGGATATTCCAGCAATCCGCCTCTCGCGCATTCACCTGAAAATTGGCGATCAAAAAGCCGCGCTTGAGCAGGCGGAAAAAGCTGCAAAGAACACCGATGGTCAGGTTCTTCCGCTCGCAAACCTTGCAGATATTCAGTGGCGTATGGGCAAGAAAGATGAGGCTCGCGAGACGTTCAAAAAACTCCGCCCGCTCTGTGCGCAGGCGGACCTTGGGAACATCAATTTCACGCGCTTGAAGCCCATCGTGGATGACCTGAAACTCCCGGCTGATTGGCGTCCGAAGCTGGAATGGAAAGACGACGCCGGAGTTCGCCCGGACCTCGCGAAACTTGGTCCGTTTCGCTGGTCGCCCTACACCGCGCCGGATTGGCTGGCAGTTGATTTGCAAGGCAAGGCTCGCACGTCGTCGGATTTCAAAGGACGTCCCTACCTGCTCGTTTTTTATCTAGGCAGTGGTTGCTCGCACTGCATCGAGCAACTAAATGCGCTTGGTCCCGTCGCGACAGAATATACCGCTGCGGGAATCAACATCATCGCCGTGAGCACGGACAACGCGGGCGATTTAAACAAGACTTTCGTGCAGTCAAAAGACGCGCAGGGTTTCTCTTTCCCCATCGCAGCGGATCCGGGACTCGCAGCGTTCAAAGCGTATCGCGCATTTGATGATTTCGAGAACCAGCCGCTGCACGGCACTTTCCTGATTGATGCAACCGGCCACGTCCGCTGGCAGGATATTTCCAGCAAGCCATTCAACGATGTGAAATGGCTGCTCGATGAAAGCAAACGCCTGCTCGCGATGCCTGTGACGCAAGGCGGCGGCACTGCGAAAAAATAACAACTTCCCCGATTTCCAGAAGCTATGACTTTCCCACCAAAAATACTCCGCGCCGCGCTTCTGCTGCTCTCGCTACTTTCAATCGCGATGACGAATGCGATTGCCGCTCCGATCATCCCGGCGATCACGAACAGCAAAATCTCGGACGAAATGAAGGGCCTCGTGCTTGTGGAGGAACTGAACTGCGCAGCCTGCCACACAGCCGATGCCGCGCTCGCTGGCCGCTCGAAAAAAGCTCCGCGCCTTGCCAGCATCGGTTCACGCGCAAACCCGGATTGGATCGAGGAATTCATCGCCAATCCTCACGGCACAAAACCCGGCACGACGATGCCCGACTTGCTTGGGAAATTGAGCACAGCGGAGAAAAAGCAGACAGCCACCGAGATCGCGCATTTCCTCTTCTCGCAAAAGAAGAGCGACTTCGCACCGCAAGCGCCAGATGCTGTCGCATCCAAGCACGGACAGCGGTTGTTTCATTCGCGTGGATGCGCCGCCTGCCATTCTCCGCGTGACGAAAATGGCGTCGAGACTCTAGCGGAAAACTCCGTCCCGCTCGGTGCGCTGGAGAAAAAATACAGCTTCCAGAGTCTCGTGGATTTCCTCCGTCAGCCGCACTCGGTTCGTCCATCGGGGCGGATGCCCGACATGCAGCTCGGCTCGCAAGACATAGAACGCATCGCGCATTTCCTCCTGCAAAATACGAAGGTGCCGGGTGCGCTCAATTACACGCTCTACAGCGGACAAGTTTGGGAAGGTCTTGCGAGCGAAAAAGTCACAGCGGACCGCGCCGGACATGTGAAGGACTTCGCGCTCGAAAGCCTCGGCAAAACGCAAAGGCACACCGCAGTCCGCTACGACGGCTGGCTGAATATCGCGAACGCCGGGCGATACTCATTTTTCCTCACGATGAACGGCGGTTCGCTGCTGCTCGATGGCAAGCCGATCATCGAGCAGGAGCCTAGCGACCGGCGCGGCGTGAAGGCGCTTCAGGGCGCTGCGGAACTCACTGCGGGGAAGCACGCCATCCAGCTTGTGTATATTCACACAGGGCGCGACGCGAAATTTTCGTGCGAAATGGAAGGGCGACAATTTCCGCGCGGGCCGATTCCATCGGCGATGCTCTCCGTCTCGGCGGAACCCATCGCGCCATTTACCGCACCGCAAATCAACGCGGACTTCGTGGCTCGTGGGCGCGATTATTTCACGAAGCTCGGCTGCGCGAATTGCCACGATGATTTGAAGCTCCCCACCAAGGTCAGCACACCATTTGCGAAGCTCGCGCCGAATCTCGGATGCCTCTCGGAAACCGACAACGCATCGCCGCGATTCCATCTTACTGCTGCGCAGCGCGTGCTTGTCGCGAAAGCACTTCCTTTAGCCGAAAAACCGCAACTCGACGACGCACAGCAAATCGCAAAAACGCTCGTCACTTTCAACTGCATCGCATGTCACGAACGCACCGGCGTCGGCGGAATTGATCCGGCTCGAAATGCCTTATTTACAGGCACGCAGCCCGCGCTGGGCGATCAAGGTCGCATCCCGCCGCCGCTCTCAAACGTCGGCGCAAAGCTGCAACCCGGCTGGATTGCGGAAATCCTTCTGCGCGGGAAACGCCAGCGCAGCTACGTGGATGCCTCGATGCCTCAATTTGGCGAGGCGAACGTCGGCAACCTTGTCGGGCTTTTCGGCAAAGTGGACCGACTCGAAGAAGCGGTGTTGCCGAAAGTCGCCAACATTCAGGAATCCAAAGCAGCAGGCTACGAGATGATTGGTACCGACGGATTGAGTTGCATAGCGTGCCACGAATTCAACGGTCAGAAATCCGGCGAGATGGCCGCGCTCGATATTGCTCACACCACCACGCGACTGCAAAAAAACTGGTTCGCACTCTACATGCGCCAGCCCTCGCGCTTTCATCCCACCGTCATCATGCCGAGCTTCTGGCCCGATGGGAAATCCACCCGCCCAAACATCCTCGCCGGCGACACTCCGCAGCAAATCGAGGCACTTTGGAACTACCTCAGCGACGGCACGCGGGCGAAGAAACCAGTCGGCCTTTCGCGCCAGACCAATGAAATTCGGGTCGGCGACACCACGGAACTTTGCCGGGGACAAAGTCCCATCGGCTATCGTGGCATCGCAGTCGGCTATCCAGAGCGCATCAGCCTCGCGTTTGACTCGGGCGAAATGGCGCTTCGCCAGCTATGGAAGGGCGAGTTTGCGAGTGTTGATTTTGCCCGCTTTTCTCCACGCGGGACGGAGATGATTTCCTTCCCGCCCGGCATCCCCTTTCACCGTCTCGCAAAACTCGAAGACCAGTGGCCCTACAAGGCGAAAACCAACTACACATTTCCGCAGGACCACGGCTACGAATTTCGCGGCTACGTGCTCGATGCCGCACGGCGTCCCACATTCCGCTACCAATACGGCGACATCAGCGTGGATGACTACTTTGAGGATGTTGGCGATTCCGACGGCAAAGCGTTTTTTCGCCGCACGCTCCGTTTCGATGCGCCTGCCGCGCAGCCATCCTTCTACTTCCGCGCAGCAGTCGGCAAAAATGTCGCATCTACAAACGAGCGCACATTTTCCGCAGACAAGCTGGAACTCCGAATCACCACGAACCACAAAGCTATCATTCGCGAAGGCGAAACCGCTGATGTCCTCATCCCGGTCACTTTGCCAAAAGGCAAAACTACGCTGACGCTCGAATATCGCTGGTAGAGTTCGGAAGAAAAACAACTTGCTTCCCTTCGGAAATTGCTTAGAAAACGCGCCCTCAAAGCGAGTGACCCTATCGTCTAGCGGTTAGGACACTCCCCTTTCACGGGAGTAACCGGGGTTCGATTCCCCGTAGGGTCGCCAGTTCATTTGCCCTCGCTAAAAAAGCCAGCCTTTCGGCTGCATCAACTCAAGAAGCTACGGCTTCATCACATCCAGTTGATAGTGGGCTTTCGAGCATCGTAGTTTCACTTTTGCTCCGAATGTTGCGCAGAGGTTACGAGTGGTGAGGGTCGCTGTTTTTTCTCCTTTTGCGCAGATTGTGCCGTTGGCGATAAGGAGGGCGTGCGTGAGGGATGGGACGATTTCTTCAACGTGATGGGTGACGAAGAGTATGGTCGGTGCGTTGCTGGCGGAGAGTAGGCGCTCCAAGAATCCGAGAAATCGTTCGCGGGCGACGGGGTCGAGACCAGCGCAGGGTTCGTCAAGAATCAGCACGCTCGGGCTTGCCATGAGTGCGCGTGCGATGAGGACGCGCTGGCGCTCGCCCTGGCTGAGGACGCCCCATTCCCGCGTGGCAAGGTGGGCGCACTCGGTGCGTTCCATCATGTTTTTTGCCGCCACACGATCCGTACGGCGGATGGGTCCCCAGTAGTCGAGCATCGCGTATTTGCCGCCGATAACGACCAACTCGCCAGAATCCCAATCGGGCACTTTTTGCCGGATGGAACTGCTCACGACCCCGATGCGCTCGCGGAGCTTGCGCCAGTCGGTCTCGCCGAAGGTTTCGCCGAGCAGAGTGATGATGCCCGATGACGGCGTGAGGTATCCTGTGAGCGAAGAAAGCAGTGAGGTTTTTCCCGATCCGTTGGAGCCGAGAATCACCCACTGCTCGCCGGGATTCACGGTCCAATCGAGGTCGGAAAGAATGCGGGTGCCGTCGCGGGAAATGCAGAGGTTTTCTACGTGGAGAATGGGTTTCATTTCGGTGGGAGCAAATCAGGGCGTCGTTCGCGGGTGCGTGCGAGGGCTTGTTCGCGACGCCATTTTTCGACGTTGCCGTGGTGTCCGCTCAAAAGAATGTCGGGCACTTTCCATCTGCGAAATTCGACCGGGCGGGTGTAGTGCGGGAACTCCAGCAGGCCGGTGGAAAAGCTATCATCCACCGCGCTGGCCTCGTCGCCTAGCACGCCGGGAAGCAGGCGCACAATCGCATCCACGACCACGCAGGCCGCGATGACGCCATTGGTCAGCACGTAGTCGCCGATGCTGATTTCATCGTCCACAAGATGATCGAGCACGCGCTGGTCCACGCCTTCGTAGTGTCCGCTGAGTAAAACGACGTGCCCACCGCGAGTCGCATATTCTTTGGCGATTTGCTGATCGAAGCGGCGTCCACACGGACTCATGTAAACCACACGAGTCGCGGGCGTGCGGATGGATTCGATGGCCTCAAAAATCGGCTCGCATTTCAAGACCATGCCTTGCCCGCCGCCGTAGGGTGCGTCATCGGCGGTGCGGTGGCGGTCGTGCGTCCAGTCGCGAAGGTCGAGCGAGCGAAAAGCGACGGCTCCTTTTTCCTGCGCACGCTTCATCATGCTCTCGCCGAGCACCGCGTTTGCGATGCCGGGAAAGAGGCTGAGAATGTCTATTTGCATCGCGTCTTGCGTCATGGTGCCTGCGTTGGATGAAAGAAAGATGGCCGAACGGCAAGCATCGTGTCTCCGTGCATTGCATCGCGGGCGTATTTCCCGCAACAGATGGGCATCGGATATTCCAGCATACAAATTTTTTGGTGGCATGTGGCTCGCCATGTTCGCAGGCATCCCGTTCTCGCATTGCTAAACATCTTCGGGATCGCGCTCGGTGTTGCCGTCTATCTCGCCATCCAAATCGCGAATGACAGCGCGACAAAATCTTTCGCAGCCAGCGTGGATATGGTCGCAGGGAAAGCGCATCTCGAAGTGCGCGGCGACATGGACGAGCGCTTGTGGCCGGAAATCGAGCGGCTCGCTCCCGTCTCCGCCGTCACGGGAATGGTGGAGACTTTGGCGACGATGCCGGAAGCTCCGGGCGAGTATCTGCGAATCATCGGGCTGGATGTGATTAGCGGTGCAGACTTCCGCACTTTTGAAATCAAAAGCGCAAGCTCTCCCGCGCTCGGCGAGCAATGGCTCTCCACGCCGGGCGGAATCGCAATTTCCCGCGCTTACGCAACTTCGAGGGGAATTGCTCCGGGCCAAAAGCTGCCGCTCGTCGTGGATGGAATGTCCGTGGAAACGACCGTGATTGCGCTGATCGAGGACGGTGAATCGCCCGTGGCAGACTCGCGCATCGCAGTGATGGATATTGGCTGGGCGCAGGAATTGATCCGTCGTCCGGGGCGTCTGAATACGCTGCTCATCCGACTTCACGACCCGCTCGCAGCCGAGAGCGTCGCGGAAATGATCAAGCCGCTTGCAAACGGGCAGACAGTCGCGCCGCCGCGTCAGCGCAGCGTGCAAATCGGGAAAATGCTCGCTGCGTTTCAGCTCAATCTGACTGCACTCAGCATGGTGTCGCTGCTCGTCGCGGTGTTCCTCGTCTTCAATACCATCTCCACTTCCGTTGCACGGCGCAGGACCGAAATTGGAATCATCCGCGCACTCGGCGTGAGCAAAAACGGCGTGCGCGGGATGTATCTCGGCGAGGCGTTGCTCTACGCGATTCCCGGCGTTTTGCTGGGCACTGCGGGTGGTATCGTGCTGGCGCGAATGCTCACTGGCGCGGTGAGCCAGACGGTGACTACGCTTTACGCAGTGGTGAATGTGGAGCGTCTGTGGATCGAGCCTTCGGTTTTAATGACAGCGGTTTTCTCCGGCATCGGCGCGGCACTAATCGGCGCATGGATTCCGGCAGCCGAGGCTTCGCGCGTGGAGCCGGTGGAGGCGTTGCGCGGAGTGGCTGCGGCTGTGCGGGAGGAAGGCGCGATTCACCGGCTCTGGATCGCGGGAATCGCATCGCTCCTGCTCGCTGCCGCAGCGTCTTCCTGGGCGCTCGGAAGCGGGCCGCCGAGGATGGCTTTTGTCGCGGCGTTCCTAGTCCTCGCGGGATTTTCGCTGCTCTCACCAGCGCTGCTTCCGCTTGTGCGGTTTGTTTTCCGCCGCGCTCCGTGGCTTCCGTTGCGACTTGCTGCGGAGCGGCTGCGACGCTCGATGCGGCGGAGTTGTGTGACGGTTTCGGCGCTGGCCTCCGCAGTTGCGATGTTGGTCGCTTTGATTGTGATGGTCTTCTCGTTTCGCGGCAGTCTCGACTCCTGGATCGGTCGCGGGATCGTGGCCGATCTTTTCATCGCTCCTGCTGCCAACGAGCTTTACGGCCTCAATTCCTATCTGCCCGATGATGCTGTGGAGTGGCTGCGAGCAAGACCGGATGCGGAGGGCGTGGATACGTTCTTTGAAAAATCCATTGATGAAGGATTCACGCTCGCCGTGATTGATGGCCGCTACCGCGACACTCTTTCTTTTCGCAGCGGCGATGGCGCGGCGGCGATGGCTCGTGTTTTCAATAGCGATGCCGTGGTCGTCACGGAGCCTTACGTGCGGCGACATGGAAAAGGGCGCGACTCGGTTGCTTTATCCACGTCGAAAGGCCGCATCGAATTTCCCATCGCTGGCGTCTATGTGGACTACACGCGCGACCGTGGGATGGTGCTGATGAGCGCCACGACCTACCGCAAATACTGGGAGTCTTCTCGGGCGATGTCGGCGGTGGTGTATTTGAAAAAAGGCGCGGATGTCGCCGCGCTCGAACGCGAGTTTCGCACGGCATTTGCAGACGCCGGGCAGTTCTCCATTAACACGAGTCGCTCCTTGCGGGATAAAGTGCTCAAGATTTTCGACCAGACCTTTGCCATCACCGAGATTCTGCGAACCGTCGCGATAGTTGTAGCCGTGGCGGGCGTATTTCTCACGATGAGCGTGCTCGTGATTGAGCGCCGCCGCGAAATCGCGCTGCTGCGGGCCATTGGCGGGACGCCGCGATTTGTCGGCAATGTGGTGCTTTGCGAAGCCGCGCTGCTCGGCATCTCGGCTTCCGTGCTGGGAATTATCTCCGGGCTTTTTCTCGCGATGGTTCTTACTTGGGTGGTGAATCCTGCGTTCTTCGGGTGGACGATTTCGTTCAGCGTTCCGACCATGACCATTCTCGCGATTCCATTCTGGCTCACCGCCGTCGCACTGCTGGCAGCTTGGTGGCCTGCTTCAGTTGCGCGGAAGGCGGAGATCGCAGACGCGCTACGAGGAGAATAAAAAATGAAAACGCTACTCATCACGATACTCGCATTTGCCCGCCTGCTCGACATCGCGCAAACCGCCGAGCCGTGGCGACGCGCCGAAGCGGGCTGGAAATACGAATGGCCGCGCGACCACGGCTCGCACCGCGACTTCAAGACGGAGTGGTGGTATTTCACCGGAAATTTGCGCACGGAAGACGGGCGGCGCTTTGGCTATCAGCTCACATTTTTCCGTCAGGGAATTCGCCCGCCGGGATCGCAGCCCGCGCAATCGCGTTTCGTCACCGACTCCATCAAGTTCGGCCATTTCGCGATTACCGATTTGAGCGGTGGGGAGTTTCATTTTGCGCAATCGCTCAAGCGTGGAGCGTTTGGCGAAGCGGGCTTCGATGATGGCTCGCGGCTGGCGTGGCTTGGCGATTGGAATCTGGAGCTTGCGCCCGATGGTGCGTTTCTCGTGAAAGGTTCCCATCGCGAATTGAAGCTCGAATTGCGGTTGGAAAACACAAAGCCGCTGGTGGTTCACGGCGAGCGCGGAATCAGCGTCAAAAGCGCGGAGGAAGGCCACGCTTCCCACTATTACTCAGCGACACGACTGCGCACGCAGGGATCGCTATCCACGGCCAAAGGGAAATTTACCGTGCGCGGCGAAAGCTGGTTTGACCACGAGTGGGCGACGAACCAGCTCGCAAAAAATCAGACCGGCTGGGATTGGTTCAGCATTCAATTTGAGGACAACACAGAGCTGATGATCTATCGTCTGCGTTTGAAAGATGGCTCAGCGGATGCGGCATCGAGCGGCTCTTGGATTGCGCAGGACGGGAGTGTGCAGCACTTAAAGCGTGACGACATCGCAATGGAGCCGGATCGTTTTTGGACGAGCGCAAAAACGGGCGCAAAATATCCTGTCGGTTGGAAGCTGCGCATCGCTTCGCTGGGGCTGAATCTCTCCGTGCGCACGCCCTTGGAAGCGCAGGAATTAGCGCTCCAGCCAGTGTCATATTGGGAGGGCGTAATTGATATTTCCGGCACACGCGATGGCCGCGCAACCAAGGGCCACGGGTATTTGGAACTGACCGGCTACTCAGGCCCGATTGTAGGAATCTCCGGGAATTAAACCCGGATCAGCGAATGCCGTAAAAACGTGCGCAGTTTTCGCCGAAGACTGCGGCTTTTTCTGCCGTGCTGAGTGCGCGGGTGTAGTTGTCCACAACAGCGAGGGATTGTGCGTAATCGGCGGCGAGGAGACACACAGGCCAGTCGCTCCCCCACATTAAACGCGAGGGGTCGAATGCCTCGAAGACGACATCGAGATATGGGCTGAAATCGGTGGGCTCCCATGTTTTGTGATCCGCTTCGGTGACGATTCCACTGACTTTGCAGAGCACGTTTTCATACCGGGCCAGCTCGCGAATTTGCTCACGCCAAGGCGAAATTGCGCCGTCTTTGATTGCGGGCTTTGCAATGTGATCGAGGACGAATGGTTGCTCAGGAAACTGCGCGACGAGCTGGAGCGCGGCGGGAAGTTGGCGCGGATAGATCAGGATGTCGTAAGTCAGCGCAAGCTCGCGCAGGAGCGAAATTCCGCGCTGGAAATCGGGACGCAGCATGAAGGCGTCGTCCGGCTCATCCTGCACGACGTGGCGGACGCCCGCGAAGCGAGGATGCCGAGCGAGCCGCTGTAAATCGCCCGCAACATGCGGCGAGCGCAGGTCCACCCAGCCGACGACGC
>JANMLS010000256.1:0-15454 GCA_031372675.1 Verrucomicrobiaceae bacterium | reverse complement strand
CCAAATGGTTGCGCCTGCATCTCAATCACCGCACCCGGCGGAGGCCGCCGGGACACCTTTCATTGGCGGGGCGCCAATGCCACTACTTTGCCGCTCCAATCGCGGCGTTCGGGATAAAACTGACAGGACCGATTCCTACTTCTTCGAGAACTGCACAATCATTCCCGCAGCCAGAACTTCCAGCTCTCCGCTGAGTGCTGCTTTCCACTTTGCGCCGTCTTTTTCAAATGCGGCTGCGCCTCCGGTTTTGACAGTGTTTTCGCCAATGGAGCGCGTGATGTTGCTCACGACCCATGCGGTCTCGCCAGCGACGACGTGGCCGAGAAATTTCACCTCCGATTTCCGGTAGCCGTCGAGGATTGCGGGATTCCCTGCGGTGAAGTTTTTCATGAACATCTCGAAAAACGCTTCGGGTTTTGTGGATTTGATTTTTGCCGCCGACATCCCGCCAAACACCCGCTCCATCGCACTCTTGGCCTGCGGATTCTCGGAGGCCGTCGCTGCTTCCGCTGCTTTCACCATCAGTTCGTGAAAGCGCACCATCGCCGCAGGGTGCATGGTTTGCGTGTATTTTTTCCAGTCCGCATCGCGCATTGCAGTGAGCTGAGTCTGCGCGACTTCTTCGGGTGTGGACTGCGCAAATGCGCTGAATGTGAGCGCCGCAAGGGCGAGGATTATGGTTTTCATTTGGTAGAGTGGAGAAATGCGGTGAGCGGGCTGGTTGCGGATGCGTTGATTCCGCGCATCGCGAGTCCGGTTTCAAATGCTTCGCGCCCGGCTTCGACGGCCATGCGAAACGCTCTCGCCATGCGAACGGGATCGGGCGCGATGGCGATGGCGGTGTTCACGAGCACGGCGGATGCGCCCATTTCCAAAGCCTCCGCAGCCTGACTCGGTGCGCCGATTCCGGCATCCACGATGACGGGGATGCGGCACTGGTTGAGGATGATTTCAATTTGCGCGCGTGTCTCGATGCCGCGATTGCTGCCGATGGGCGAGCCGAGCGGCATGACGGTCGCCGTGCCCACGTCTTCGAGCCGTTTTGCGAGCACTGGGTCGGCATTGATGTAAGGTAGAACGATGAAGCCTTCCTTCACGAGAATCTCCGCAGCCTTCAGCGTCTCGATGGGATCGGGGAGCAGGTAATGTGGGTCGGGATGAATCTCCAGCTTCACCCAATCGCTGATTCCCGCTGCGCGTGCGAGCCGCGCGAGACGCACGGCTTCCTCGGCGTTCATCGCGCCGCTCGTATTCGGGAGGAGGAGGTATTTTTTTGGATCGATGAATTCGAGGATGTTGGCGAAAGGATCCTTCTTCCCGCTCAAATCCGCACGACGCAGCGCGACGGTGACAATCTCCGTGCCGCTCTCCGCCAGTGCTCCAGCCATCGCTTCGTTCGATGGGAACTTTCCAGTCCCCAGCAAAAGGCGGGAAGAAAACTGGCGTCCGGCAATGGTCAAAAGTTCAGTAGGCATGAGCGCGCGGACTATACGTCGCCGCCGAATCATGGCGAGTGCGCAGTGCAAAGCAGCCCGCAAAGTCGCTTGCGAAAGTAGTCTGCGGCTTCAGCCGTCGCGACGACGCAAGCAGAGTTGCGCTGAGACTCGCGAGAGATGGCTTTTTGCGCAGCGTGCCCGCGTTCACTTTACTGCGCTTCGACGGCTAAAGCCGCAGACTACTTTCGCAAGCGCGAAGCACGGCATCGTGCCATTGCTACGGCTTCGTAGCGCGGGCTATTTTTTGCAAAGCGCGAAAGGGTTGCGCTTGCGCCGCAGCGAATGGCGGCACAAGGTCCGCGCCCTTTTTCAAAAAACAATATGATCGCACGTTACACACTGCCCGAAATGGGAGCCATCTGGTCCGAGCAACGGAAATACGAAATCTGGCTGGAGATCGAGACGCTCGCTTGCGAAGCGCAGGCCGAACTCGGCCATATCCCGGCGGAAGACGCCCGCGTGATTCGCGAGAAGGGCAAATTCGTGCTTTCGGAGATCGAGGAAATCGAGCGCCGCACGAATCACGATGTCATCGCGTTTCTCGAAAACGTCGCCAGCTACGTCGGCCCGGCCTGCCGCTGGATGCACCAGGGCATGACGAGCAGCGACGTGCTCGACACCACGCTCGCCGTGCAGACCGCGCAGGCCAGCGACATCATTTTGAAAAACCTCCACGAACTGCGCGAGGTCATCGCCCGGCGTGCGAAGGAGTTCAAGATGACGCCGATGATTGGCCGCAGCCACGGCATCCACGCAGAGCCGATCACTTTTGGGCTGAAGCTCGCGCTGATGTATGATGAATTCACGCGCGCACTGGAGCGCTTCGAGCAAGTGCAGCCGCGCATCCGCGTGGGTAAATTGAGCGGCGCAGTCGGCACGCACGCGCATCTCGATCCAAAGGTCGAGCAGCTCGTCTGCGAACGCCTCGGCTTGAAGGCCGCGACGCTCGCCACGCAGGTCGTGCAGCGCGACCGGCACGCGGAATTTCACACCGTGCTCGCAGTCATCGCATCCAGCGTGGACCGCTGGGCGACGGAATTCCGCCATCTCCAGCGCACCGAGGTGCTCGAAGTGGAGGAGTATTTTTCCGAAGGACAAAAAGGCAGCAGCGCGATGCCGCACAAACGCAATCCCATCACTGGCGAAAAACTCAGCGGACAAGCCCGACTCGTCCGCAGCAATGCCATCGCTGCGCTGGAAAATGTGGCGCTTTGGCACGAACGCGACATCAGCCACAGCTCGGTGGAGCGCGTCATTTTTCCCGACTCGTGCATCCTCATGAACGCGATGCTCGTCTCGCTGAAAAAGCTCGTGGACCGGCTCATCGTCTATCCGCAGAACATGCAGCGGAACCTCGAAATCACGAAGGGTCTCTACCACTCGCAGACCATCCTGCTGAAACTCACCGAGCGCGGCTTGGAGCGCAAAACCGCCTACGAAGCCGTCCAACGCGCAGCGATGGCAACGTGGCGCGGCGACAAATCGCTGCAAGAAAACCTGCTGCTCGAAAGCGCAATCACCGACAAAATCCCCCACGCTGAAATCGCGGCACTCTGCTCGCTGGAGCACCATTTCCGCTGGGTCGAGGACACGTTCGAGCGACTCGGTCTTTAATCACTAATCGCGATGATACGGCAGGCCCGCGAGGATGCTCCGGGCGCGGTAAAGCTGTTCGCACAAGACGACGAGTGCGAGTTCGTGCTGGAGCGTGAGCGGCGTGAGCGACCACAGCCAGTCGGCCTTTTTGCGAAGCTCCTCCGTGTGCCCATCCGACCCGCCGATGAGAAACGCGACGCCCTTCATGCTGCGCAACTCCCACTCAGAAAGCCTCTGCGCCAGCTTGCGCGAAGTCACCGCCATCCCGCGTTCATCCAGCACCACGCGAAACATCCCCTCGCTCCGCGCAAGAAGCGCCGCACTCTCCTGCTCGCGCGTCCCGGATTTGAGCTGCTCCCATTTCACCCCGCCCCACTGCCCCATGCGAGAGAGATACTCGTCCACCCCAGCGCGGGCGTAGCCGAGCTTCGGCTTGCCGATAGTGAAGATGGTCGTGTTCACGATTTCCGCCTACCGCGTAGCAGGAAAATTTTGGCCGGGAGCTTCATCGGCTGAAGATTTGCAGGTAGGCGTCGAAGACAAAGCAGCGGTGCCTCGGCTGGCCGGTGACTTCGCGGAGGATGCCGAGTTTTTCAAAGTCCGCGACGAGAGCGGAGGCGGTGTTCGGCTGGGTGTCGAGCAGTGCGGTGGCCTGGCGGATGTTAATGACGGGGTGTTGGTAGAGGTGGAGCATTAACTTCTGCGCATTGGCCTGCCGCCGAGTGGCGAAGGTGGGCAGCGACTCGCGCTGGATGCGTTCTTTGAGCGCGAGGATGTCCTTGAATACTTGGATGGAGGCGGCAGCAGTCTCGGTGACGCCGACGAGGAAGAATCGCAGCCACGAAGTGAGGCGGCTGGTGCTGCGGACGGCGGTCAGCTCATCGTAATATGCGGGTTTGTTGCGCTGGAAAAAATCCGAGAGGTAGAGGGCAGGCTTGAGCAGGATGCCGGCGTGGACGAGGTAAAGGGCGATGAGCAGGCGACCGAGGCGACCATTGCCGTCGAGGACGGGGTGGATGGTCTCGAACTGGTAGTGGATGAGGGCGATTTTGATGAGGTGAGGGACGCGGATTTGGTCGTTGTGGAGGAAGTGCTCTAGGTCGCCCATCAGCTCGGCGATGCGGTCGTGGTGGGGCGGGATGAAGGTGGCGTGCCGGAGGCTGACGCCGATCCAGTTCTGGCTGCTGCGAAATTCGCCGGGCAGTTTGTGCTTCCCCCGCACGCCGCGCAGGAGGATGGCGTGGGCCTCGCAAAGCAGGCGCGAAGAAAGAGGCAGCGTAGAGAGCCGGGCGATGGAGTGGTTCGCAGCGGCGATGTAGTTTTGCACTTCGTTCCAGTCGTCTCTTTTCTCCGGCGCGAGGTCTTCTTCGCTAAAGAGGGCCTCTTCCATATTGGTCTGCGTGCCCTCGATGCGGCTGGAAGTGGTGGCCTCTTTGGCGAGGTGCATTTTGATGAAGAAATCCACGTCGGGGATGAGCTGCGCAAAGGCGTTCAATTCGCCCAGCAATCGGGTGCTCTCGGTAAGGAGGGTGACAGTCTCTGGGTCGGAGATTTGCCACTCTAGGTTGATCAGAGATGGCAGGAAGCTTTGGTGCTCAAACTGGGCTTCGTAGCTCCCGGCTTGGAAATCTTGGATGTTCATCGGAGTGTCAAAATACGGGGCTGTTTTGACACTGCGGGTGTCGCAATGTCAATTTCACCCCATGTTTTTGACATTAACTATGTCGCAATGTCAATTTGACTGCCTTTTTTTGACATCATTCCACACTGCCATCGGTCTGCTGGGAGTGAGTTCCGGCGGGCATAGGTGGAATGACGAAGGACCGCTCGGCGACCCTTCGTCATTCGGAATTCGTCATTCAGGCGCGTTCACGCGCCCATGCCTTCCTCGAAGCTGCCTGCGGCTTGCGGGAAGCAGAGGTTTTTGGCCACGTAGGCGATGCCGTCGGCGGAGCAGTAGTCGAGTTCCTTGTGGGCGCTCTCTGCTTCTACGACGAGCGGTGCGCTGTCTGTTTTGTGCAGCTTGCAGTAGCGATCCTTGTAGCCGACTGCGAGGAGTAACTCCACGTAGCGCTGCATGTTCAAGTCGCCCGAAGCGAGGTCGGTGAACTGCATTGCGCGCTTTGGCCAGCTTGCTTCCATCGTGCGCAGCGGGAAGCCACGGCGGATGGTGTAGTTTTTAACGTGCGCGGCGTAGATACGCTTGCCGACTTTGAGGAAGCGCGTTTCCCAATCTTCGCCTTCCCAGCAATGCGATGGGTCGGCATTCACACCGAGAGTCGCGTCGCCGTCGCAGATGTCCACGAGCATGTTGAAATCATCGGCTGTCGAGGCTCCGGTGCCGGGGTGGATTTCGTGGCAGAGATAAATGCCGAGCTTGCGGGCGTGGTCGCGGAGTTTCTTCGTCTTTTTCACAAAACGCTCCTTACCTTCCGCGAGCAGATCGTAGCCGGGGCCAGCCCAGAATCCCCACGGATAGCCGGTCGCGAGTTCCCATCCAAATGCGACGCCCCAAAACATCGGCATGGATTTCACACCGAGTTCGGCGGCGAGGTCCATGAGTTTGAGCAGATATTTCTCGTGCCATGCCTCGATTTTTTCGGGAGAGAGTTTCGCGACTTCCGGCGCGATGAAAGGATGGCCGCTCTTTGTGCCGGTCCAGATCGAAGTGTGGACCCAAAACGGGCAGTGCGCGGAGATGCCGTCGAGCTTCATGTCACGGTCTTCAAACGTCGCCTTGATTTCCTTGGCCTTCTTAAATCCGCCTTTTCCGTCGCCGAGCATGTAGTTGCTAGGCTGCGCACCGGCAGCACCGGCGGCCTTGGCGTAGTCGAGGAATTGAGCGAGGGTTTTCGCGCCGTGCTGGGCGCCTTCGATGGAAGCGTGGTAAGCGTTTTTAGCCATAAGAGAGGCGAGCGAAGTAGCGCGGCAGTTTGCGGTTGGCAAATCGAAAGCTCGCTATCGCACGCTCGCAATCGAGTAAGCCTCAGTGAAACGCCCCACCGCAATCTTCACCTTCGCACCGCTTTTCAGCCCCATGAGCTGATTACCCATCGGCGATTGCGGCGTGATGACGAGTATCTCACAGCCTTCGCAAACCACCTCGGTTCCCCCGCCGCGCGGACCGATAAAATAGTGCGTCGTCCCGCTTTTCCCATCGAGCGCGACAAGCGCACCGACATCTATGGGCGCACCCGCACAAAACTCACGCACCGGCATCTTCTCAAACTGCGTGATGGCCTGCTGGATTTCCGCAGCCTGAAGCGACTGTCCACGGGCGAGGTAGGAAGCCTCCAGCGCGCGAGTGTCGTATTTATTCTCCGCCTTGCTCTGCTCATCCGTCGCGGCGGCAAACGCGATGCGTGCGGAGTGCGTGTAGCTCGCAAGCTCTGCGGAAAGCGCGGCGATGATTTCGCGGATGATGGCGGTTTTTTTCACGGAGAATTGATAGGCTTTATTCCAATCGTTCGCCCACAGGAGCTTGATCGGGAGTCAGAAAAGTTTTCACCAGTTCGCCTTCTCCGCACACAGTCATTCCAGAAAACCGCTTGAACCATTTTCCTTCCGGCACTTCCGGTTGGCTATCCAGCCATTCCAAAAACATCACAAGTTGTGCGCTCGTTACGTTTCTAGTCTGCACCCTGTCGAGCAGGTGATCGAAAACCGCTTTCGGCAATGAAGCGCGGCGGACTTTAGGCATCTGCGGTGCCGTAAAATCCCTTCATCATTTTTTCACGAATAATTGCCGCAGATTCGTCGTCCGGCGCGTCGGCTAAAGCATCAGCGAGTCTTCCCAGCTCCACAGGTGAGAGCTTTTCTGCATCTAGGAAACTGGCCGGAGTAAATGTCGCCGCAATGATTCCATCGGCAATGATTTCGAGCTGCTCACGTTGATGGATTGCCCGATCCAGGATGGATGGGTCTTTGTGGATTTGCTCAAGCGTCGCTGTCATGGCGGCAGTGTGGCGCATGTTCGCAAGGAGGTAAAGTTGTATGCCTGCGCTGAAACCAACGCACTTGCACAAATCACGCGCTCCTTTTACTCAATCGCGCCATGCTCGTCTCGCTCCGTATCCGCAACCTCGCACTGGTCGAGGAACTCGAATGGCTGCTCGGCCCCGGCTTCATCGCTGTGACCGGCGAGACTGGTTCGGGCAAAAGCATCATCGTCGGCGCGCTCAAGCTCGTCCTCGGTGAGCGTGCGGATAAATCGCTCATCCGCTCCGGCGCGGAAAGCTGCACAGTGGAGGCAGTCTTTACTGCGCGAGATCTGAAATTGCTCAACGCATGGCTCGAAGAACAAGGCGTGGAGCCGTGTGAGGACGGGCAGTTGATCTTAAAGCGCGTCTTTTCCACCAGCGGCACAAACCGGCAATTCATCAACGGCAGCCCGACGACGCTCAACGTGCTGAAGGAACTTGGCGATGGGCTTGTGGACTTGCACGGGCCGCACGATCACCAGTCGCTTTTGTCGTCCGAAAAACAACTCGCGCTGCTCGACTCCTTCGCCGGAGCGACTGCGCTGCACGAGAAATACAATGAGCAATTTCGCACGCTAAACCGCACCATCGCCGAGCGCGACGAACTCGCCAGCGGCGAGGCTGCGATGGAGCGCGAACTCGATCTGTTGCGCCACCAAGTCACAGAAATCAACGACGCTGCGCTCAAGCCCGGCGAGGATGAGGAAATCACCGCACGCTACACCGTGGCATCGAATGCGCGGAAGATTCTGGAGCTTTCCAATGGCGTGCTCGGGCGGATCGTGGAATCCGAAGATTGTGCCGTGACGCGGCTAAACGAATGCGGGCGACTGCTGCGCGACCTGGAGCGCATGGACCCTGCGGCAGTGCGGTTTTCCGACGCGCTCCATCGCGGCATCGCGGAAATCGAAGACCTCGCATCCAACATCCAGCACTACGCCGAAGACCTCGACATCGAACCCGGCGAACTTGCGGAAATGGAAGAACGCGTCTCGCTCTTCGAGACGCTGAAACGCAAATACGGCCCGACGATTCCCGACGTGATCACATTCGGCGAAACCGCATCCGCCCGCCTCGCGAAAATCGAAAGCCGTGGCGAGGAAATCGAACGCCTCGGCTTCGAGATCGAGAAGCAGCGCAAAGCCGCCGCAGACACGGCTGCAAAACTTTCCGAAAAGCGAAATACCGCCGCACCGAAACTCGCCAAAGCCGTCACCGCGCATCTGCGCGACCTCGGATTTAAGAAGTCCGATTTCTCCGTCTCGCTCGCACCGCTCGCTGCACCGGGGCCGCACGGAAATGAGGCGATTGATTTCGTCTTCGCGCCAAACCCCGGCGAGCCTGCAAAGCCCCTCAAAGCCATCGCCAGCAGCGGTGAAATCTCCCGCGTCATGCTCGCCGTGAAGTCCGCCCTCGCAGCGCAGGACACTATTTCCCTGCTCGTGTTCGACGAGATCGACGCCAACGTAGGCGGCGAGATCGCGCACGCAGTCGGCGAGAAAATGCGCACCATCGCGGGCGAGCGTCAGGTGCTCGCCATCACGCATCTCCCGCAAGTCGCAGCGTGCGCGGCGAGCCAGTTCGTCGTCAGCAAAGACATCGAAGGTGGCCGCACAGTTTCCTCGCTCACGCGCATCGAGAAAAATGAGCGCGTCGCCGAAATCGCACGGATGCTCGGCGGCAAAGGCGAATCCGCGCTCGCCCACGCGAAGACGCTGCTCGGAAGCTAAAGTTACTCACCCGCAAAATCTGGAGCGCTCAAACGTCTCGCTTGCGTCGCGTCCTGCTCTCGGTTGATGTGCTTGGCGATGAAACCATCCCTTTTTGATCTCACGGGCGACGTCGCTGTCGTCATCGGTGCAACTGGCGTTCTCGGCGGCGCACTCGCGGACGGGCTTGCGACGGCGGGCGCAAAAATCGCGGTGCTCGGACGCAATGCAGAACGCGGCGAAGCACGCGCTGCGGCGATCCGCGAGGCTGGCGGTGCGGCGCGATTTTTTGCCACGGATGCGATGTCGCGCGAAAGCCTCCACGCAGCGCACGAAGCGGTGATAAAGGAGTTTGGCGCACCGACGATTCTGGTGAACGCGGCGGGCGGAAATGATCCGAAAGTGACGGTCACTCCCGAACGCCCGATTGAGAGCATAGACATCAATGACTGGCGTGCAAATTTTGACCTGAACCTCGTCGGTGGCGTGCTGCTTCCGTGTCAGGAATTTGGCCCCGGAATGTGTGCCCGTGGGCGCGGCAGCATCATCAACATCGCCAGCGCGAGTGCGCGAATCCCGCTCACGCGCGTGGTCGCTTACAGCGCGAGCAAGGCGGCGGTGCTGAGTCTCACGATGTTCCTCGCACGCGAGTGGGCGACGAGCGGAGTGCGGGTGAATTCCATCACGCCGGGCTTTTTTCCTGCGGAGCAAAACCGCAAGCTGCTCTTCAATGAAGACGGCTCGCCGACTCCGCGCACGCAGGCGATTTGGGGGCACACGCCGATGAAGCGGTTTGGCGAAAGCCATGAGTTGATTGGCGCGTGCGTCTTCCTAGCAGCGCACGGAGCGAGTTCGTTTATCACCGGCAGCGACATCGTCGTTGATGGCGGCTACCTTTCGCAGACTATTTAATCAGCCATGAAACTACTTCAGCTCACACTCACAGCCCTCGCATTGCTCGCATCCACAGGCTGCGAAAGCATGAAAGTCGAAAGGCGCACATCCGGCCCGGTGAACGCCGCAGCACGCGAGTCACTCGTCGCTGGAATCGCTGCGGAGCCGAAGGGCGCTTACTTTGTGGGACGCCGCTATTTCAAAACGGAATACAAATTCTGGGGCTGGGTCCGGCGTTCCGGTGAGTCGTGGGCAAACGCAAAACTCGTGGTGATGAATGAGCGTAATAAGTTCATTCCAGACCGTCAGGCTGGAAAGCCGGGCACCGACAACAACGTAGAATACAAACTCCAGGGAGAGTTTTCCGGCGACACGGTTTATGAGCCAGCGAGCAATGGGTTTTACCCGGAGTTCGTGCTGCGCGGCTACGAGGTGCTCTCGACGAATCCCGGTCCGATTTACAAGGACTCAGGAGCAACAGATCCAAGTCGCCGCATCATCGCGCAGCCTTACTAGGTCGGGTTATTTGATAGGCTTAGAGCAGATGTTTTGTGACTGGTGAATGGTGAATAGTGAGTGGTCGCAAGCGAATCGGGTGTCGTTTCCCGCTTGCGACAATTCACCATTCACCAGTCACCATTCACATGCTGTTAGCACAGCAAAAGCCAATCATCCGATGAATGAAAGCGCACTACGCCGGAGTGTAATTCAGCCACGGGCCGAGCCAGCGTTCGGCTTCGGCGAGCGTGATTTTTTTCCGCGCTGCGTAGCCGGTGACTTGGTCTTTTCCGAGCTTGCCGACTGCGAAGAATCGCGAGTCGGGATGCGCGAAATAGAAACCACTCACGCTGCTACCGGGCCACATCGCGAAGCTCTCGGTGAGCCGGATGCCGGTCCTTGCCTCAGCATCGAGAAGCTTCCAGAGCGTGCCTTTTTCCGTGTGGTCGGGGCACGCCGGATAGCCGGGCGCGGGACGGATGCCGCGATATTTTTCGGCGATGATTTCCTCCCTCGTGAGTTGTTCGCTTTTTCCGTATCCCCACTCGCGGCGGACGCGGGCGTGCAGCCACTCGGCGCAGGCTTCGGCGAGGCGGTCGGCGACGGCTTCGGCCATAATTGCGCTGTAATCGTCGCCTGCTTTTTTGTGACTGGCGACGAGTTCATCGAGGCCGATTCCTGTCGTGACTGCGAACGCTCCGAGATGGTCGCGAGCTGGCTCATTTCCTAGCGCGGGCTTTGCGCCGACTGGCGCGATGTAGTCTGCAAGGCAGCGATACGGGTTCGCAGAATCGTTGCCCTCCTTCTCGACTTGCTGGCGGAGGAAATGGAAGCGCATCTGCTCGGCAGCGTGGCTTTCGTCGGTCCAGATGATGACATCGTCGCCAGTGCTGCTGGCGGGGAAAAATCCGTAAATCGCACGCGCTTTGATGAGCTTCTTTTCGATGAACTGATCGAGCATCACGTTTGCATCGGCGAAAATCTTCTGCGCCTGTTCGCCGTATTTTTCGTGATTGAAAATCGCGGGGTACACGCCGCGTAATTCCCAAGTGTGGAAGAACGGCGTCCAATCAATGTAGTCGCGCAAAATCGCGAGTGGAATGTCTTCGAGCACGCGGGCGCCGATGAATTCCGGCTGCGAGACATCCTGCGCCGCGAGGCTCCACGGCTGGCGCTTCGTGCGAGCCTGCTCGATGCTCGTGAGCTTCGCCGCACTGCCTGCAAACTGGATGCGGGCTGCGTCCTGTTCCGCCGCATTTTTCGCCGCGAAAACGGGCTTTTGCTCCGCCGAAAGCAGCGCACTCACGACGGGCACGGCGCGGCTTGCGTCGAGCACATGAATGACGGGCTGGCTGTAATGTGGCGCGATTTTTACGGCGGTGTGTGGTCGGCTTGTGGTCGCTCCGCCGATGAGCAACGGCAGCTTCATTCCACGACGCTGCATCTCCCGCGCAACATGCTGCATTTCGTCGAGGCTGGGCGTGATGAGACCGCTGAGTCCGATGATGTCCGCGCCGCACTTCACGGCTTCATCGAGGATGCGCTCGCACGGGACCATGACGCCGAGATCAATGACTTCGTAATTATTGCAGCCGAGAACGACGCCGACGATGTTCTTGCCGATGTCGTGAACGTCGCCCTTCACAGTAGCGAGCAGCACTTTCCCCTGCGCCTTTGTCTCCAAGCCAGCAGCGAGCGCGGCGGCTTTTTCGGCCTCCATAAACGGCGTGAGAAAGGCGACGGCTTTCTTCATCACACGAGCACTTTTGACGACTTGAGGAAGGAACATTTTTCCCGCACCGAACAGATCGCCGACGATGTTCATTCCATCCATGAGCGGGCCTTCGATGACCAAAAGCGGGCGTCCGTATTTAGCGTGAGCTTCCTCGGTGTCGGCATCAATGTATTCCACGATGCCCTTTACCAGAGCGTGCGAAAGGCGTTCCTCAACGGTGCCTTTGCGCCACTCGGCTTCCGCTTTTTCCACGACGGTATTTCCTGAGCTTGTGGCCTTGAGTTTCTCGCCATGCGCGACGAGTCGCTCGGTGGAATCGGGGCGGCGGTTGAGCAGCACATCCTCGACGAGTTCCAGCAGGTCTTTCGGGATTTGCTCGTACACTTCCAGCATTCCCGCGTTCACGATTCCCATGTCGAGACCGGCGCGAATCGCGTGGTAAAGAAACGCCGAGTGCATGGCCTCGCGGACTGCGTTGTTGCCGCGAAAACTGAAGGAAATGTTCGACACGCCGCCGCTGACTTTTGCACGCGGGAGATTCTTTTTGATCCACTCGGTCGCGCGGATGAAATCAACGGCGTAGTTGTTGTGCTCTTCGAGGCCGGTGCCGACGGTGAGGATATTGGGATCAAAGATGATGTCTTCCGGCGGAAAGCCGACTTTATCCACGAGGATGCGGTAGCTGCGCTCGCAGATTTCAAGGCGGCGTTCGTAGCTGTCTGCCTGGCCTTTTTCGTCGAAGGCCATGACGATTACCGCTGCGCCGTAGCGCCGCACCAGGCGTGCGCTTTCGAGGAATTTTTCCTCGCCTTCTTTCAGCGAGATGGAGTTCACCACGCCTTTGCCTTGCACGCATTTCAGGCCCGCTTCGATGACGCTCCACTTCGACGAATCAATCATCACCGGCACTTTGGAAATGGCCGGTTCCGTCATGATGTAATTGAGGAACTTCGTCATCGCTGCCGCGCCGTCGAGCATCCCCTCGTCCATGTTCACGTCGATGATCTGCGCACCATTTTCCACCTGCTGACGCGCGACGCTCACGGCTTCCTCGAAGTTTCCGCCGAGGATCAGTTTTGCAAACTTCGGCGACCCCGTGACGTTTGTGCGCTCGCCCACGTTCACAAAATTTGTCTGCGGCGTGACGGTGAGCGCATCCGTCCCGCTGAGGCGCAAATACGGCTCCACGGTCGGGACGATGCGCGGCGCGATTCCCGCGACCGCTTTCGAGACGGTCGCGATGTGCTCCGGCGTCGTGCCGCAGCAGCCGCCGACGATATTAAAAAGCCCAGCCTCCGCCCATTCGCGCAACTGCGGAGCGAGGGTTTCGGGCGTTTCTGGAAAGCCGGTCGGGAGCAGCGGATTCGGCAGTCCGGCGTTGGGATAAACGCTCACGTAAATCGGCGCACACGCTGCAAGTTCCTCAATGCGCGGGCGCAGCTCCTTTGGGCCGAGCGCGCAGTTCATTCCCACGCTCAGGAGCGGAACGTGCGAGATGCTGTTCCAAAACGCTTCGACTGTCTGGCCAGTCACGCCGCGGTCGCCGTTCACCTGAATAAAAGTCACCGAAGCCATCAGCGGCACCACTTTTTTCCCCGCCTCTGGCATGCCACCAAACGGCTGCGGCGTGAGGTTGCGCTCGGCAAAAACTTCGCCAATCGCAAAAAACGCCGCCTTTGCGTTCAGCGTATCGAAAATCGTCTCCACGAGGAGAATGTCCGCGCCGCCATCGAGCAAGGCGCGGGTCTGCTCGGCGTAAGCGCGCACGAGTTCATCCCAGTTTGTGCCGCGATGCGAAGGGTCGTTCACATCGGTGGAAATGGACGATGTCTTCGTCGTCGGCCCGATTGCGCCAGCCACCCAGCAGAGCCGTCCCGGTTGCGCAGCCATCACCTCGTCCGCCGCCCGCCTCGCACACTCTGCGCCGGAGCGGGCCATCTCGTAAGCGAGTTCCTGCATGTCGTAGTCGGCGAGGGAGATAAATTGACCATTGAAAGTATTCGTCTCCGCAATATCCGCACCGGCCTCGAAGTAGCGGCGATGGATTTCCTGAATAATTTGCGGCTGCGTGAGGTTTAGCAGTTCATTGTTTCCCTTGAGGTCTTTGCCCTTCCAGTCGCGGAAACGGTCGCCACGAAATTGCTCTTCGGTCAGTTTATACTGCTGGATCGTGGTCCCCATCGCGCCGTCTATGACAACGATGCGTTTTTTCAGTAAATCGGCGAGAGGATGTGTTGCGGACATATCCGCATTTTTAACAGCACCGAGCAGTATTTCAACAAACAAAACATCAAATCAAGATGCGATGATGGGTGCTAAATTATTGAGAACTAGAAATCAAAGTTGCGATCTTTGAAAATCCAAACTGAATAATTTCTATAATTTCCGTGCTCATTATTTCAGAGTAAACCGACTCAAGAATTCAAAAAACTTAACCTACCTCATTTAGTTTGGCACGACTGGCACTTAAACTGCTAAATTTATTTATATGCACAAAGGCATCTCATCAACTTCCAAGAAGGGATTCACCCTTATAGAAATTATGATAGTCGTGTCTATTCTTGCGATGATTCTGACGATAGCCATCCCCAACTACCTCAGAGCGCGTAAAAGAGCACAAGCCGGGCAAATTTTGTCGGACCTCAAACAACTGGATAGCGCCATCCAGCTCTACCTCATGGAAAACAACAGGGCTGATGCAGCTTTAATCAGCAACAATGATTTGATTCAGTTTATTAAGCCAAATTCCAGACTCGCGACCGCAAATGGAAATGATATTTTTGGCAATCCCTTCATCATCCCTGCGGATCGTATCCCGAAGATCAATCCACTGACCTACGATTTCTTGCGCGAGGTGGCTCCTTACAGCTTCTGGTCCCCGCATATCGAATAACCTCAGCGGCCTAGGAATCGCCGAGCTTCTGGCATTCTGGGATCGATGCGCAGCGCAGTTTCGGCAGCCACTTTTGCCTCGTTGATTTGCCCCTGCGCGGCGTGAATTGTGGCTCTGGCGTAAGGGATTCGCGGATCACGCGGATCAGCTTTTTCGGCATTTAGAAGAGCCTCAATCGCGCCCTTCGGATTGCCAAGCTGATTGCGGGCAAGCCCCATATTATACCATGCCCTTGCGTGCTGTGGATCGAGGCGCACGGCTTGTTCAAATTCCGGCAATGCAGCAGGTAGACCGCCGGTTTCATTCAAGGCGAGCGCCAGTTTATAGCGAAACTCCGCGTTGCCGGGTTCCAGCTTCACGGCCTCGCGGATTTGCGCAAGCGATTCATTAAATCGGCCAGCGCCAGCGAGAAGAATGGCGTATTCGTGCCTGATGCCACCGCTCCGCGAGTCCCAAGAAACTGCTTTTTCGTGATGACGAATCGCATCCTCCATACGCCCCTGCGCCAGAGCCATCGCACCCAGCGCGAGCTGTCCCACGGGCTGATCTGCACCGATGTCCAGCGTGTGAGCAAGCTCCCCGGCAGCGCGTGAGCCAGCATCCATCGAAGAACGCAACGCCCACGCTGCGGCGACTCTCACGCTTCGGTCGGC
>JANMLS010000228.1:0-9331 GCA_031372675.1 Verrucomicrobiaceae bacterium | reverse complement strand
GGCATCCTCCTGCTTCCGAACGAGAACCTGCCGCGCCGCTTCATCGCCCATCGCTACCTGAGCCTCCAAAGCCTGCACCGCCGCAGTCCGCACAAGCGGGTCTGAATGCTGTGCATACTCAAGGAACACGCGCCCGGTTTCCGCATCTGGGATTGAAAACATGATCAGTCTCAGCAGCGACGCCTTCCAGTAAGGCGAAGGCTCGGAGCGCAGCGTAGCGACCAGTGGCGCTGCTGGCTGCCCGCCTTTTCGCGTGGACGCAACGAGCCGCGCCCGCTCGCGGGATGGACGGTTCATTTTCGGTCCCCACCATTTCTCCGCAGCCGCGATTGCCCAATCCACATCCTTGTCTTTGTGGCATTGATTGCACGCATTTGGCGTCCCGTTTTCCTTCGTCAGCAACGGGTCCGGGATGCTGAAACTGTGATCGTGCCTTGGATCGCGCTGCATATAAACCGTCACCGGCATGTGGCAGCTCTGGCAAGTCACCGACGCATCTTTGTGAAAACTATGCAGCTCCGGCGAAACCACCGGCGCACGCACCGTCCCGCCCGGCGCAGTCGCTCCACCTGCATGACATTTCTGGCAAAGCTCGCTCCCCGCAACCAGCGGCTGTGCGCGATGCGGGTCATGGCAATCCACGCAGCGCACGCCGGCGTGGTGCATTTTACTGCTCAGAAAACTCCCATATTCATACAACTCATCGCGCACCTGTCCGTCGGGAAAATACAAGTCGCTCTCGTCCAAAGTCGTGAGCTGGTAATGCGCCGAAAACCGATCTCCCGGCACAAAATCCCCCGTCAACTCCCGCCGCCGCGAATGGCACGAACCGCACGTATCGAAAGCCTGATCGCGGTCCAGCTTCTTCACCGTCGGGTCCGCTTCCTTCGTCAAAGGATTCGCTTTTCGCCAATCCACATGCGCCTTCATCGGCCCGTGACACGCCTCGCAGCCCACACTCACCTCCGCCATCGCAGTGCGGAAAACATCCGCGCCCGAATCATAATTTTTTCGCAGCCGCGTATTGTGGCAACTCGCGCACATCGTATTCCAATTCATCCCCCGCCCCGTCCAGTGCCCCCAATCGCCCGGCTGCCTGTCCTCATTTCCGTAAATGTTAAACCAGTCCCCTTTGTGCGGATCAAAAGCCACCTCCAGCGTCTGAAAACGCCCGCCCGGTCGCTCCACCAAAAACTGCTGCAGCGGATCATTCCCCACCACACGCGCAGCCGCATACGGCTCTTTTTTCCCATCAAAACCCAGCGTCTCCACGACAAATCGCGCGTCCTTCACCGAAGCCGCAGACGTCTGCTTTCCATGCTCAAATTTCTGCGTCGGATCAAACGCAGCCCGATCCATCCCCGGCGAAACCACGCGCTCCGCCAGCCCATGATTCGATTTCTTCCACGGATCAAACTGCGCCGCGTGGCATTCGCGGCAGCTCTCCGATCCCGCATACTTCGCAAACACCGCCGCCTCCGGTTCCAACAGGGACACGGCTACTTTTTTTTGCGCGACTGGCTTTGCAACCTGCGGCTCCACAGCTTCGGGCTTAGGGCTTTCAGCGGGACCGCAACCGGCAAGCACAAATACCAGACATACCGCAAACACAGCGAAAACTGACGGATTTAAGAAAGTCTCGCTGCCGGATTCGTCGCGTGGTGTGAACATCAGTCTCTCGCCAAGTTGCAGCGTTTGAACCATCGCTGGCAATGGATTTCACCCCGTGCTGCTGAAATACCGCCCAATTGCGCACAAAAAGTTCAAAGATTAGCTTGCGCCATTTTTCCAACCGAATAGCTTGCGCGGTCCAATACAAATCGCGGGATGGAGCAGCCCGGTAGCTCGTCAGGCTCATAACCTGAAGGTCGTAGGTTCAAATCCTACTCCCGCAACCAATTTAAGAGCCTCATAAACAGTAGTTTGTGAGGCTTTTCTGTTTTCTGATATACCGCAAAACGGTCGGCACTATCCACCGCCGATACTCCGCATCGCGCTCACGTTGCTGTCGTGTTCGATGTAACGGCCAAGGCCGGGAACAAAAGTCCATGTTCTACCAGGCCGCGCTGGCGGCGGCGTGAATGCCGCAGGCGCTATCGGTTTGGGGCTGTGTTCCCGGTTTGTCATTTCGCTGGAGACGCGGGATTGCGCGGCGAGGCTGCGGACTTTTTCAATCTGGATGAAGTGCCGAAACACGATTCCAGCAAAGAAGGAAACGGCTATCAGGAAGAAATTTTTCATTTCAGCGGGCGTGTTCTAAACGCTCAACAATCCAGACTTTAATGAGTGCCTGCCGAGCAATTCCAAGCCTGTCCGATTCACGGTCCAGCGCGGCGACAACCCATGCGGGGAAATCGACGTTCACTTTCTGCGGCTTCACACTGAGTGCGCCATCCTCGCCGGGAGCGAGCACGCGAGACTTAGAGAAGTCCAAGTGCTCGGTGATGTCTTCGCCAGCATCAAACTTTGCGTCAAATTCTTCCGTCGTGATGAGGGAGTTATTTTTGGGTTTCTTCTTCATAATGTTTTGTTTCTTTTTCATTGGCGCGATGAGCACTAATTACACGAGTTGCCACGCCGCGATATGTGATGATGACGACGTAGGTCGCGCCATTGAACAGACCAATGACAGCGTATCTAAGTTCACCCTCAGATTTCGCGGGGACTTCGACTTTGAAGCCATCCCATAGTGCCTGAATCTCTACAAAATCAACGCCGTGCTTCAGCTTGTTGCTCTCACTTTTTGCTGAGCCGAACTCGAATTGCATCGCACAAAAATATACACGCCTCGCGAAAAGGCGCAAGAAACATACTGGAAAGGTATCTTTTCCGGCCTGCCCGCTTGAGGTGTTTGCACTGCCAATGAGTTCGGCAAGGATTTCGCAGATACTTCATCTGCGGTTTTAGGATTCCCTCTATTCAGAGGTTGGATAACGCCTATTCCTTGTGCGGCTTTTTAGGGAAGATGATGGAGGCTACTACAGCGGTGGTCAGGATTCCGACAATGGTGAGAAGCGAGGCAATGGTGCCGATTTTGTAGGCGGTGTGACCGATGAGCATTTTGACGCCAACAAATGCAAGCGTGAGGCCGAGGCCGATTTTCAGGTAGTGGAACTTGTCCATGACTCCAGCGAGGGCGAAATAGAGGGAGCGGAGGCCGAGGATGGCGAAGATATTGGATGTATAGACGATGAAGGGATCCGTGGTGATTCCAAAGATGGCGGGGATGCTGTCCACGGCAAAAACCACATCGGTTAGCTCGACGAGGATGAGGATGACGAAGAGCGGCGTGGCATGAAGGACGCCGTTTTCGCGCACCCAAAATCGGGAGCCACGGTAGTCGCTGGTGACGGGAACAAATCGCTTGAACAACTTGATGATGCGGTTGTTCTCAGGGTGGATTTCTTCCTCGTTTTTGAGCATCATCTTGATGCCGGTGATGAGAAGGAACGCTCCAAAGATGTAGAGAATCCAATCGAATTGTTTAATAAGAACGGCACCGAGGACGATCATGGTGGCACGCATGACGAGGGCACCAAGGATGCCCCAGAAAAGAACCTTGTGCTGGTATTCGGCGGGGACGCGGAAATACGTGAAAAGCATCACAAACACGAAAATGTTATCCACCGAGAGTGAGTATTCGACCACGTAGCCGGTGAGAAATTCGAGCGCTTTCTCGCGGCCCATGTAGTGCCAGACGCCAGCATTGAAGCACAGCGCGAGCGTGACCCATACGGCGGTCCAAGTGAGAGATTCACGCAGGGAGACGACGTGGGTTTTGCGGTTAAAAACGCCGAGGTCGAGTGCGAGGACGACGAGGATGAAGATGTGGAAGCCGATGAGCGGCCAGGGATTATCGAACATGAGTAGTGTGGTGTGAAAACAAACGGCGGACTATGCCTGCTTCGCAAAGCGGGTGCCGACGAACTCCCAATCAATCACTTCCTGAAATGCCTTCACGTAGTCAGCGCGGCGGTTCTGGTAATTGAGATAGTAGGCGTGTTCCCACACATCCACGCCGAGGAGGGGGAATGCGCCGGTCATGAGCGGGGAATCTTGATTGGCAGTGGCTTCCACGGCCAGCTTCCCGTCGCGCACGACGAGCCAGGCCCAGCCAGAGCCAAACTGCTTCATGGCTGCATCGCTGAAAAGCTCCTGCCATTTTGCCACGGAGCCAAATGCTTTTTCGATAGCCTTGAGCAGCGCTCCCTGCGGGCCGCCGGTGCCTTTTTTTAGGTGCTGCCAAAACAGCGTGTGATTGTAGTGCCCGCCGCCGTGGTTGCGGACATCGGCGCGGATTGCTTCGGGTAGAGCGTTCACGTCTTTCAGCAATTCCTCGATGGTCTTTGTCGCGAGTTCGGGAGCTTTCACGAGTGCGCTGTTGAGTCTGGCGACGTATGCGGCGTGATGTTTTCCGTGGTGAATTTTCATCGTCTCCGCATCAATCACCGGCTCCAGCGAGGCGTAGTCGTAGCCGAGCGGCGCGAGTTTGAAGACTTCGGGCGCGGCGGGTGCCTGCGCAAAAAGTTCTCCCGAAGCTGCGGCAGCCGTGGCTGCGACGAGTGTTTTGAAAGCGGTGCGACGTGTGATCATAAATGGGTAAAAATGGATTGCGGCAGGCAATAGCACGGAAGTCTGTGCGCGGCTACTATTCCGCAGGAAAACTATTGCGCGCGCAGCGAGCAACGAGCCGTGGGCGTCTCGTGAACCACGATTTCTGCAAGCCCCGGACACTGCGGCGCGAGCTTTTCCCAAAACCACGCGCACATGTTTTCAATGGTCGGATTTTCCAGGCCGGAAATCTCGTTGAGATAGCCGTGGTCCAGCTTTTCGAGCAAAGGGCGCATCGCTTTGGAGATGTCAGCGTGATCGTAGAACCACCCGGTCGCTGCGTCGCGTTCGCCTTCCACGGTGACTTCCACTTTGAAGCTATGTCCGTGCATTTGGCGGCATTTGTGGCCCTGCGGCGCATTTGGAAGAGTCTGCGCAGCCTCGAAAGTAAAATCCTTGGTCAGACGAAATTTCATCCCGCTACGCAATACAACCGTTGCTCCCTGCGCAAGCCCGCTTGTCAGCGCAGATCAAAAAGCAGGGCTTCTGTGGCTTCAGTGGCGGTGATGGTGAGTGATCCTTCGGTTTCCGAACTGGCAGCGTCGCCAGTGCCGAGAACGATTTCATTTATCGCAAGCGAGCCGCTCATCACTTGCAGCCATGCGCCGCGATCCTCGGCGAGTTGATGGGTGATACTCTCGCCCGCTTGAAGCCGCACTCGCCACACATCGGCATCTTGATGGATGACCGCCGAGCCGTCCCGTCCATCGGGAGAAATAATGAGCATTTTCGCCACGCTCTGCTGCTCGGAGCTTGGCAGCCACTCCGTGTAGCTCGGCGAAAGTCCGCGCTGGCGCGGATGAATCCAGATTTGCAAAAAATGACCGGCTTCCGTGCGGCTCGGATTGAATTCGCTGTGCGTGACTCCGCTTCCCGCGCTCATAAGCTGCACCTGACCGGGACGCAGGATGCTGCCATTTCCCATGCTGTCCTTGTGCTCCAGCGCACCTTCGAGCAAGTAGCTAAAAATCTCCATATCTCGATGCGGATGCGTCCCAAATCCCATGCCCGCCGCGATATGATCCTCATTGATCACCCTCAGCGAGCGAAAGCCCATGTGCATCGGGTCGTAATAGTCAGCAAAACTGAACGTATGCTGCGACTTCAGCCAGCCATGGTCGGCATGACCGCGCTCGGCAGATTTGCGAATAATGATAGCCATAATGTGTGATTCGTCCTGCGGCGGAAACTGGATGCGTGCAGCGATTGCGTCGAGTTTTCTGTCTGGCGAAAACTGATGAGCGCAGAGACGTGCTTGACGCATCGCCTTGTGCGGCGAGGATGCGCGGCCAATGCGATTTCAGACTTTATACGAAGGGCGTCACTTCCTTGTCCCGTCCCTGCTTGGTGGCGTTTTCTTCTGGTGGATGGCGATGGATTGGTGGTTTTGGGGCATCCCGGCGGTTTTGTGCAGCCTTGTTTTCATGTTCTGCGTGAACTTTTTCCGCGACCCGGAGCGCCGGATTGTGCCGGGCGACGACATCGTTGTCGCGGGAGCAGACGGCGTGATTGATGCGATTGAAGTCGTGGAGGAAACCGAGTTCATCCAAGGCCCATCGCGGCGGGTGAGCATCTTTTTGAACGTCTTCTCCGTGCATGTAAATCGCGCCCCGATGGCCGGGAAAATCGCGTATCTCAAGCATCATCCCGGCGACTATCTCGATGCCCGGCATCCCTACTGCCACCAGAAAAACGAGGCGATGACCTGGGCCATCGCGGGTGCAAAAGCGACGCTCGTTGTCCGGCAAATCACCGGTGCGATTGCGCGGCGCATCGTGCCTTGGAGCCGCGAGGGCGATGTGGTGGAAAAAGGGCATCGCTTCGGGATGATTCGCTTTGGTTCCCGCACGGATATTTATCTCCCGCTGAATGCGGAAATCCTCGTCGCGCTCGGCGACGCCGTGGAGGGCGGCTCCAGCATTCTCGCACGGCTTCGCGAAAACGACGCTTACATTTCCAGCGCATCCATCCCATCGCTCCTGCTGTGAAAAACGAAGACGACGGCTCACCAAAGATTTACCTCCTGCCAAATTTGATGACGGCGGGAAATCTCGTCTGCGGCTTTCTCGCGATCCTGAAAATCCTGCAAGGCGCACTGGCCGTACATGGCGCCGGGGTTGTCGGGACTAATGCTCTCAACGCAGGCGAAAGTCATTTCATCACCGCAATCTGGTGCATCCTTGCAGCGTGTGTTTTCGATCTGCTGGATGGTCGGCTTGCGCGACTCGGCGGGACGGATTCGCCGTTTGGCCGCGAGTTCGATTCGCTGGCGGATGTGGTCAGTTTTGGAGTCGCTCCCGCGTTGCTCGTGAGCCGCGTGCTGCTTCGCGAGTACGAGCAAATCGGCTGGTTTGTCGCCAGCGTCTATCTTGTGTGCGGAGCGATGCGGCTTGCGCGTTTTAACTGCATCGCCATCGCCAGTGTCTCCAGCGCAAGCAAGGATTTCAAAGGCATCCCGATTCCCGCTGCGGCAGGTCTGATTGCGAGCGTGACGCTCTTCATCATGAACCAGACCAACGACCAAGTGGAGCATTGGCTGATGAAATGGGTGCTGCCGCCGCTCCTGCTTTTTCTTTCGTGGATGATGTTCAGCTCGTTCACTTACCCGAGTTTCAAAAACATCAACTGGCGCACCACGCGCAGTATGCCGAAGTTTCTCGCAATCGTCATCGTGCTGGTCGCCACCGTGCGGTTTTACCGATGGATGCCGGCGGTGATTTTCATCTCCTACCTGCTCTACGGATTTCTACGCCCTTTCCTCTCGCGAAAAATGAAAGCGTCCATCGAGGAAGTGCCCGAAGACGAAGACCCGGACGAGCAAGTGTCTCCCTAAACTTTTCAGCAACCCAAAATTCACATCATGCCACGCGCAAAAAAGACCCCGGACGGAGACAAGCCAGCCACAAAAAAAACGGCTGCAAAAAAAGCGAAGAACGCAATCAGCGCGGAGGAGCTTGAGGCGCTCGCAGAGTTTGCTGGCGTCCCTCGCTCGGCAGGAAAAGCGAGGCCAACCGTGGCAGCAAAGCCGGTCGAGGGCTGCAAAGTCATGGTGCGCGGTCGGAGCGCTGCGGGGTTCGGCGAGGTCGTGTCCATTTCCAGCACAAAGGCGAAGCTGCAATTTTGCACCGACACGGTGAACGTCGTGGAGGCCGAAGTGCCCATCGAAGAACTCGTCCATCCCCCGCTGCCAAATCAAAGCCGCGTATTTCACAAAGCGGATGGCGTCGTGCGCTTCGGGCGTGTGATGGCGACGAAGCAGACTGCGGGACCGGTGCGCTCGTATCTCGTGCATTTCCCCGGCGTGAAGGAACTCGCGGAGATGAAGGAAAACGAGTTCAGCGTCCGCTCATATTTGATCGGCGATGATCCATCCACAGTGCTTGCGGAACTTGCGCAGGAGACGCCGTTTTTCTTCCAGCAGCGGTCCGATTTACTCGTGCAGCTTCTCCGGCAGAACCAGCTCGCACACGGGCTTCCAGCGTTGCTTTCCGCGAAGGTGGAAATTTTGCAGCATCAGGCCGAAGTCGCGGCTCGCGTGCTGCATGACCCAGTGATTCGCTACCTGCTCGCCGATGAAGTCGGGCTGGGAAAAACCATCGAGGCAGGAATCATCCTTCGCCAAATCCGGCTTGATGCACCCGACGCAAAAATCGCCGTCGTCGCGCCCGATGCGCTCACGCGGCAGTGGCGCGAAGAACTCGATGCGCGCTTCGGCTTAGATGATGTGGAGCTGTTTCCGCACTCCTCGCTGGAGAAAGATAAAGAGCTGCTCGGCGTTGATTGGGATGTCCTCGTGATTGACGAAGCGCATCGCGTCGTGATGCGCCACGGTGTGAAGGAATCCGCACTCACACGCGGCGCGATGAAAATTGCGCACGCCTCCAAGCATCTGCTGCTGCTCTCCGCGACACCCGTTTTGCACCACGACGCAGACCTGCTCGCGCTGCTGGAACTGCTCGATCCGGAAAACTACAACTCCGACAAACTCACCGCATTCAAAGAGCGCACACAAAAGCGCGTAGAGCTTGGCCGCGCATTCCTCGTGCTCCGCAGCGCCACACTTCCGGCACTGGTGAAAATTCACGCCGGAAAACTCGCAGCACTTTTGCCCGATGACATGCGGGTGAAAGAACTCGTCGCCTCGCTCACGCAAGCGGGCACGGATGCGAAGGCGGTGCAGCACGAGCTGCATCTGCACATCAGCGAAACGTACCGCATTCACCGCCGCATGTTGCGCACGCGCCGCCGCTGGCTCTCCGGTGCGCAAAAGCGATTTGTGCGCGACGTGCAGGAAACCGTGGAGATCGAACTCGACGAGGAGCCGCACGGAAATTTGTGGTCTGCGCTGGATGCGTGGCGCGAAGCTGCCAGCGAGCGCCTTGAGTCTGGCAATCCCCTCCGCGCTGTCGCCGCTGCGGAATACGTACGCATGTCGGAAGCCATCGCAGCCGAACCGGAGCGACTTTCTGACCTTACAAAAGAAGTCGCGAAATCCACAAAAGCGACGCCCGACGAAGTGAAACTTCTCGCCGCGCTCGTGGATGAAAAAGCCGCGTGGCAGATGAGCGAGGCGCGATTGGACTTGGTTGCAGAATCACTACGTCGCCGCGCCGCGAAGGACGGGCGCGATGGAAAATATGTGGTCTTTTGCCCGACTGCCGTGCTTTGCGCGGACCTCGGAAAACGCCTACTACCGCTGTTCGGCACGGAAGGCGTGAAG
>JANMLS010000224.1:0-6687 GCA_031372675.1 Verrucomicrobiaceae bacterium | reverse complement strand
CCTCGGCTTCGTCGAAGTCCGGGTCGGGCTCGATGATGCCGACATCGGGAGCCATGTCGGGCCATACGTCGGCGGTGCGAATCTCGAAGCCGTAGCGTTCGCTGGCTCGCTGGCAGGCTTGCACTTTGAACGCGAACTCTTCGACGGATTGCTCGACTTCTTCTTTCCACTCGCCGCCCTGGGCACCGAACCATTTCGAGAGGGTGAGCAGTCCGGCTTTGTGCAGGTCAATCGAGAGGCGACCTTCGCGCCCGATGTCCACGGTGAGCTTGGCTTGCGGCTGCCAGGCGACGACATACCAATGCGGGTCTTGGCATTGCGGCAAGCGGCCTGCGGCCATTTCTTTCGCCACGAAATAGACCCAGAAGCGGGTGAGCAATTGATCTACCAGGATTTGCTGGAGGCGCTCGACGGTCTTTTGCGCATCGGCCATCACGTAGCGGACGCTGGCACCGCCGAGCTTTGCAATGTTCCAGAGGACTTCGGGGGCCATGTCGAGGCCGGCGGCGATGTCGCGGCAGAGGTAGTCGAGAAACTCCAGCGTGTTCGGGTGCGGGCGCTGGTCGAGCAAGGCGCGGATTTCCTGACCGGCTCCCAACTCGACGACTTTGCCGCCGCGCTTCTCGGGGTTGTAGAGGTCTTGCATCGTCCACTGACCGGGCGTGGCGAGCGTGGGCTGGCCGGTGCCGACGCTCATGCCGGTGGGCGCGCCGCTGCGCTGTTGCGGCAGTTGATTGACGATGAAATGCGCTTGGCGGTTCGCGATTTTCGAGCCGGTCTTGAGGTCGGCCAAAAGCTCGGTGCGGTCGAGCAGGTGAGTGACGGCGTGATGCAGGGCGCTCACTCCGCGCACATGTCCGACGGACATAAAATCGGCGTGGTGAATCATGTCGCGGGAGTCCACTCCCTGCCATGCGCCGCCGTCGCCCTGGATGCGATAGCCGAGGATGCGACCAAGGCGATTGACCAGTGCGCCGTCGCGCAGCTCGATGCCGCTTTCCTTGGCGACCGCCGGGCCGCAGCTCGCGATTTGGTGGGCTTCGTACGACATGGCCATCGCCTGCCCGCTCGCGGATTCGGTGAGCGCGGTGAAAAAGTCGCCATCCTGCATTCGCGTCGCAGTGACGAGCGGCTGGTAAGCGTAGATGTTTTGGCGGCCTTGCGCGTCGAAACTCAGCGGCGAGGAACCATAGCGCCGCTCGAACAAATCGGCGGCGAGTTTGTTCCACTCTTTATCCTGCGTCGTCGGCACCGGCGACATCCAGCCCGCCATTCGCGCGAGACCCCACACGCAGCGCTTGGCGAATCCGACATTGCGCGTGAGCCAGCGTGCGCGGCGCACCAGCTCCGTGCGCGAGCCGCTCGACAATTCGTCGCGCGTTTGCAGCGGTGCGTAAACGTAGCCACGCCGGGAGGAAAAATTTGCACCGTCCCACACGCCGCCAGCCATGCCGACGGGCGCGATGATGGGGCCAGTCATCGGGCCGGTGTGGGAAAAGCTGCTGCCCGAAATGATGCGGTCGGTTGCGAGGATGCTCATGTTTCGATGCGGCTGCGGGAAAGGTCGAGGTGTGCGACGCCGGTGCCGATGTCGGTCTGGTCTTTTTCTGCGAGCACTGTTTCAGCGGCTTGCAGCAGGATGCTGGGATTGCAGTTCATGATTGAGCTGCCGCCGCCGCCTTCGAGGTTGAGCGAGACAATCGTTGTACCAGCGGCGAGATGTGCAAGCGCGGTATCGGCGTAGCCTTCGAGCGTGGCCGAGTAGGCAGCATCGGCGGCGAGTCGTCGCCGGAATGTGGCGACCAGCGCGTTGAGAATGGTGGAGTCGTCGGGCATCGCGGCCCGGTGGTGTCAAAAATTGCGCCGGCAGGGATTGAACCTGCGACCTCCAGCGTATGAGGCTGGCGAGCTGCCACTGCTCCACGGCACGCGGCGCGGGAGTGTCAAACTACTTCCCGTTTTTCTCCCGCTTCGCATCACGCCTTTTCGACTCTGCGCCGCCTTGGGCGCGGCAGCAACCGCAGCTCGCACGCTTTGGGTTTTTCGGGGAACAATACCAGCACGCGGAACAGTCGCGGCAAGCCTTGCAAGGGTCATCGCCTTTGCAGGTCGCGGCGATGGCTGCGATTGGCGCGAGTAAAACGAGAGCGAGAGCGAGGATTTTCACGCCGCTTTTTCAACTCATTTGCCGCCCGATGCGAGCGCTTTCTGCGCGTGCGCCTGCTGCAGCAGCGGTCCGATGATTTGCCAGAGGACGTATTGCATTTTCATGGCGTCGCCCCAGTCGTTGGGGCCGACGCTCGTATCGTGGACCCATTCCATGCGGGTCATGCCGCCGTGGATTTTGGACTTCACGGGCTGGAGTGATTCGGAGAGCAGCTCGATAATGAAGTCATCGCCGACATCGCTAGGCAAATAAAGGTTCGACGGCTTTCGCACATCGGCGCGAGGGTGCGAATGCAAGGCGATTTTGCCTTTGTAAAATGCGACCTTGATTGCGTAATCGTTATAGTTGTAGCGCAGGATGCTGCGGCCATCCTTGAAATCCTGCTTGCCCTCGACCAGGTAGCCGCCGCCGGTGATTCCGCCGACGCCCTTGGAGGGATACCAACGCCAGCCGCTCAGGTCGCAAAAATCATACACCTCGAAGGTCTCGAAGCCGGAGTCGATAAGATTGCCGCCCGCCTCGATGCCGTATCCGGCGAACGCTTGCAGCGCAGGATTGGGCAGGCAGATAATGGGGCCGCCGTGATGCGCGAGCGGATGCGTGTTCAGATCGTGGAGCGCGGCCTCCGAGAGCGTGGCGCCGTATTCGATGAGCGCACACGAGCCATCGAGCTTCCACGCGCAGAGCGTCCACTTCTTTTTGTCGAGCTGGCGGTCGGCAGTCGCGGTGATTGCGACGGGGATGAATGGAATCTCGCCGCGCTTGTAGGGGACAACGCCGGCGTCCGCGCCGTGGATGCGACCGCGCGAATCCTTCGCACCGGCGATGAGTGCTTTGACCTGGTCGGCTTTCAGCGAGATGGCCTTTTCCTGCCACGGCTCGGCGAAGTGGTTTGTGATGACAAACTTCAGTTTCTCGGGGTTGTTTTCCGCTTCGATGAGCTGGCGTGCGAGCCGCCCCCATTTGACCTCGGCAAACGGGGAAATCATATCGTTGACGTGAACGCTCAGACGGCGCGGGACTAAGAGCGGGTCACGGTCGCGCACTCGGTCCTCGCGGGATTTCGGGAGATAGTAACCCTCGCCAACCATGCGCGGCTTCCAGCTTTCTTCGATGTCCTTGCCGCAGTGCTCGCAACGCACCGTCGTGTATCTCTCGACGGCATCGAGGTCGTAGGTGCCGACTAAATCTTTGCACTCGCGCTTGTCGTAGCGCAGGGATTTTCGACGGAGGAACTGGATGCCGTTGCAGTATGGGCACGGCACGAAATAGCGATGCTGGGAACCGCCTTTGCAGTTTTCTACAAAGACGGATTTTTCAAGGTCAGGCTTGGAGAAGACGGCGAGGAAATGTTCGTCGGCAGTGGTGAAGCGCGAACGGCAATGGTCTATAATGTGGACGCCGTCCAACATGCCGCGCTTGCCGCCTTCCGTGACCATGTATTCCACATCGTCGAGGAAGGCGTGACTGAGCGCCTTTTCAGAAAACACACCGGCGGAATATGAGCCGACCATTTCCCAAACCCACTCCGCCATTTCGACCCAATACGTGCCGAGGTCGTCTTCGTTGTCGGAGATTTGCGAGGCGCACAATTCTTTGAGCAGCGGGAGCAGGCGGAGTTTGCAGAGCTTGCCGGCCTTGTCGCGCGAATCAATGCAGTAGAGGCCACGTCCAGACAGGAACTTGGTGAGATAGACGATGATGTTTATCGCCGCTTGCGTGAAGCCGGACTGCGAGCTTTTGAGCGCAAAGAATTCGTCCACTCGCTGGCCGCTCTCCATCAGATTTCGCAGCCACCAATCGTCGAGCGGGACGAATGAAAACTGGTTCGTCGCGGCTTCCTGAAAAAGTTTTGTGTAGGGAGTGAGCGACGGGTCGTAGAACCGTTTGAGCAGCGAGCTGTTGCCGCCGAGGAAGATGTGCTCGGCGGCGAACTCGTGGACGTTTTGCGCGGGCAAATCGCGAATGGCGAGCGTGGCGAGGCGGCAAAGCCAGTCCTCTAATGTCTCGGGCAGCGCGCTCATGGCTCAATGGGCGCGGCGAACTTGGACCCGGCGAGGATGCGGAAACATTTGCGCACTTCCTCTTCCCAAATGGAATCTTGCTCGGCGTCGGATTTTCCGGCGATGCGAGGGCGGACGGTTTTTGCGAGCCGCTTCACGGCGGAGTGAATCGCGCCGACGATGCGCCCGACCTCGGTTGCTACCTGTGCTGTCGGCTTGAGTTCTTCGTGTGATTTCTGCCACTCGACCAAATCGTTTTCGGCTTTGCGCAGCATATCGAGCGACGACTTGTAGTTGCGCTGTGCGGCCTCGACTCGCTCGCCTTTGGAGCGAGCCCACTCGGCGCGTTCGACTGAGTCTGTGAGGTTTTCCGGTGCGACCTCGGCGCTCGCGGCGCGGAGCTGCTGCAGTTGTTCGGTGACGATTTTGCGCAGCTCTCCGACTTGCGCCGGGAAGTCGAGCCGGTCGGACTCGACGGTGGGCGGCGTAGCTTCGCGTGGAGCCGGTGGTGGCGTCGGCGCGGGCGGCGCGGGGATTGATGGCTCTGGCGTGGGCGGCGGCTGTTGTTGCGGCTCGGCATTGACCACGACTGCGGCGGCGGCTCGGCGGATGCCCGTCGGCACTTCTCGGCCCGGATGATGCGAGCGCCACCATGCCGGCATTCGGGCAGGCTCATCGAGCGGCGGTAGATCGTGCGGCACGGTGTTTCGCCCGATGCCGACGAACCGCTTGATGGTGCGCTCGCCGCCGGTCGGGTCGTAGCCGTAGATGGCGGCGTAATGCTTGAGCGTGTGCAGGTAGTAGCCTTTGAGCTTCGCGGGGAGCGCAGGTGCGCCGTGCAACTCAAACGGCGCAGCCGCCGTGGTGAGCGGCGGCTGCGCGTTGATGAGGCCGGGGTGCTCGGCTTCGACCTCGGCGATTTCCTCGGGCGTGAGTCGGCGTGTGGCGTTGGCCCACGCGCCGATGAGTTTCGCGATGCGGGCTTGTTTTAATAAGCCGCGCTCGGCGTCGGCGAGTGGCTTGCTCATAAGACGAACTCCGTTTGCAGGTCGCGCCGGATGCTTCGGGCCTCGGCCTCGTAGTCGTCGCCCGGCGAGGCTGCGAGCTGGCAGCCGTGTTCCCACCAATGCTTCCAGCCGCGACGTTTTGCACGGCCGCGCCCGGTGTGTTTATCGAGTGCGAAGTCAGGAACTTCGCGACGTGGCCGCTCGCCTTCGTAGTTGACGACAAGCGCATGGTCCACGGTGCGCGATTTTGGCGCTCGGCAAAGTGCGAGCACGGCGTGGACGAGGAACAGACGCTCGGGCGCGTGGCGGGAATCGTCCTTTTTGCGCTGGTCCTTCCAGTTGTCGTAAAGCGTGCGGACTAGCAGCGCGGTGAGTGTGTCGGCGGGGCCGATGTCCTCGCTGGCGATGATGCGCAGGCGCTTGAACACATACTCCCCGAAGTTCGAGCGGTCGAGTTCCGTGGCCCAGAACAGGGCGTCGCGTTCGAGTCCGCGCCGGATACATTTCTGCATGGCGCTGGCGGCTTCGCCGCAGTTGTAGCCGTCGATGGTGGATTGTTCGGAGAAGGTCATTTGCCGGGTCCTTTCACGACGCTCAATGGCGTGGCGGCGGCGACGTGCCTTGCGGCGAGGTACCCTTTCGCATCTTCGATGCACGCACGCATGTTGCAGCCTTCGCTTTCGAGGCAACCGTCTGGCACTGCACCGGCGGCGATTTGCTTCGCGATTGCGGCGGCGATTTTCATGTGAGCGCGCAAGTAGTTTGCGGCGTCGGCGACCGTAGGGGCATCCACTCGGAACACCACGAAGCGAGTTTCGAGACGGCCTTTGTGCGCTGCGCGGAGGCGGGCGTAATCGTTCGTCGTGGCGAGCACGGCTTTCTTTGCTGGCAGGTAGTCGAGGTAGGTGAGCAACTCGGCTGCGGCGGAGCTGCTGGCGTGGTCGAGTTCGTCCACTCGCTTGACGCTCCACTCCGAAAAGAGGTTCCCGTAAGCGGCGCGTTGCCGCCATTCGCGCACTACCTCGATGCCGAGGGACTGGCCGTTGATTTGCTCGACGGCGAATTTGCTGCCGCTGATTTCGAGCGCGAGTAGATCGAGCAAATGCGTTTTGCCGATGCCGGGCGGGCCGTGCAGCAGCAGGGCAACGCGGTCGCGCTGTTGAGCAAGCGCACGGGCTGTTTCCAGAATGGCGACGGCGGGGCCGATGAGCGGAAGATTCAGGTCAATCATTGTGCGACCTCCTCGCTTTTGGCTGGCTCGATAATGAGCGCGCCGTTTTCGACGCGCACGGTGACGTGAGTGCCGGGAATGAAGCCGGCCATCGAGAGCCAGTTGCCGCTGAGGCGGATGAATGGCACGAATTGCGAGGTCCACTTGAGCGGGCGGAATAGCCGTGAGACTGTGTGCGTTTTCATCAGGCGACCTTTGCAAGCTGGATGATGTTGGCGCGTTCGCTGGTGGGCGCTGGCGCAGGCTTTGCGACGGCGGCGGGTTTCTCCGCTGGCGCTT
>JANMLS010000316.1:0-3050 GCA_031372675.1 Verrucomicrobiaceae bacterium | reverse complement strand
CGCGGTTTTGTGTGTTTCACGCAGAGGCTGCGTGAGCCACGACGCAAGCGTGCCTTGCTTTCATCACCCAGCTCCGATCACGCCCGCCGTCGTCCAGTTGTTGCGAAGTTCGTTGGAGATTTCCCTTGAAGCACCGCACATTCGGAAACAGCTTCCCCTCCCTAGTCGAACCCTACTCGACCCACCCTAGAACAGTCAGAACCCTGAAGTCGCGAATCAACAAATGAACTCAAATGGCCTGCTACAAAAGCACTGGTTCCAAGTAAGCGTGCATTTCCTGCTGGATGCCCTGCTTTTCTTCGCCGCGCATTTTGCAGCGGCGTTGCTCGTTATTCAATACGATGACTTCACGGCGAACCAAGCGATTGATTCCTACTGGCCGCAGTTTGCGCTCGCAGCGGTGGGGTTTTCTTCGTCGCTCTACGTCGTGGGGCTTTACACGTCGCACAGCGTCAATCGCACTGCGAGCCGTCGTTTTTTCAAGCTCACCGTCTGTCTCGTGTTCTCAGCGTTTGTGCTTGTCGGGCTTTCCTACTTTGGGAGCGCGAATGTGCTTGGCCGCATCTTCCTCGCCACGGCGACGGGGCTGGTCGCAGTGGTGGCGTTTATCCACCACGGCTACCTCCATTTTGCGCTGAAGGCCGCAAAGGAGCGCGTGGCCTACATCGTCACTTGCCCTTTTGATGAGGGTGAAATGCGCATTTTCTCGGAAATCGGCCTCCAGCATCTCGATTTCGTCGGCACGGTGTCTGCGCTCGGATATATCCCTGTCACGGATACGCTGATTTTGGGCACTGCGGAGGAGCTTGAGAAAATCGCCATCGCGCACCGGCTCGACCGCATTCTTGTCACCGGCAAAGCGCTCAACAATCCCACGCTCTGCAAACGCTTCTGCCAGCTCCGCTACTCCGGCGTCACCGTGATGCCGCTCATCACCGTCTGCGAGGAAATTGACCAGCATGTTCCGCTGGAGCTGATCTCCCCGGAGTGGCTGCTGAATGCCAGTGGCGAACCACACCTTCTTTACATCAAAAAAGTGAAGCGCCTTTTCGACATCATCGTTTCGGTCTTGGGCCTCATCACCGGTGCGCCGGTTTTGCTGCTCGCGATGCTTGCGGTGCGGGTCACTTCAAAAGGCCCGATCTTTTACCACCAGCGGCGCAGCGGGCGATTTGGGCGTGAGTTTTACATGATCAAACTCCGCACGATGCGCACTGATGCGGAGAAAGCCGGCATCCAGTGGGCGAGCGGCGGCGCAAACGGCAGCCGCGATCCGCGCGTCACGCTGCTCGGCGGACTGATGCGCAAATACCGCATTGATGAAATCCCGCAGCTTTGGAACGTGCTCAAAGGCGACATGTCATTTGTAGGTCCGCGCCCCGAACGGCCTGAGATTATCGAGGACCTCGCAAAACAAATCCCTTACTACGAAGAGCGCATGATGGTGCAGCCCGGCATCACCGGATGGGCGCAGGTGAATTACCCTTACGGCGCCTCCGTCATGGATGCCCGCCGCAAGCTCGAGTATGACCTTTATTACCTGAAACACATGAGCCTGTTTCTCGATATGTTCATCCTGCTCGATACCGTTCGCACCGTCCTCATCGGCGGCGTTGGCGGGCGGGTTCGCAAAGTCGAGCCTGCGGTGCTGGAGCGCTGGCAGAGGCTCAAGACGGATGAAGACAAGACCGATGACGAGAAACCGCCTGTCTCCCGCGTCATGGACGCAGCCTGATGCTTCATCGCAAAAAATGGCTCGCGCTCGCTGTCATCTGCGCGACTTCATTTTTCATCCCCTTCCGCTTCGAGGACGACGCGGCATTTTACATCCGGCTCATGGATGCCCTGCATGTACCCGGCTTCTTCGCGCTCACGATTTTCGCGTACCGGTTTTGGCCGTGGGATGTGCAAGCTTGCGGGCGCAGACTCCGCGCTGCTTTTGCGACCGGTCTATTGTGCGTCGCCGTAGAAATCATCCAGCCGCTCACGGGTCGCAGCGCCAGCCTTGAAGATTTGCTGAATGGATTCGCAGGCATCTTGCTCGCGTTCACGCTTGTTGCAGCGGCGGATTCGATGCGTCGCATTGCTACCGGTATCATACTTTTCCCACTCGCCGCAGTGTGCGCCTTCGCAGCATTCCTGCCCGCGTGGCGCGAATCCGCCGGGATGCGCTGGCGTGCCGCAAACTTCCCGCTTCTCGCGGATTTTGAAACCGACGCCGAGCTTCTGCTTTGGCCCCAAAGCGGGGAGGGGACCACGCTGGCCCGCGTGCGGGAGCACGCCAGCAGAGGCCAGTTTTCACTGCGCATCACCACGGCAGCCGGAGCTGTCTGGCCGGGCGTCCGCTTGCTTGCCGGTGGGCGCGACTGGTCTGCGTATCAATCGCTCGCTTTGGAAATATGGAACGCTGGCCCGGCATTCGCACTCACACTGCGCGTGGACGACGACTTCCCACACAAACTCCCCGACGACCGCTTTTATCGCGACCTGCAACTCGCACCCGGCTGGAACCGCATCCGCATCCCGCTTTCCGAAATTGCCGCTTCGCCATCAGCACGTCGTCTCAATCTCCGCGCCATTCGAGCCGCCGCATTATTTATAGACGCACCACAAGCTGCGCACACTTTCCACATAGACCACGTCCGTTTGGAATCATTCTAACGCCGCAGTTGAGAGGCTATAGTTGAGTGAGGTGCAACCGATTTCTGGACCGTTTTTGTTTAGATGTTTTGGGTGAGATTTGACTCGAATTGAGCTGGGGAAAGGTAGTCCAAGGAGGAGTGTTTTCGATGGGTGTTGTAGTAAGCTTCGATGTAGGCAAAGAGCTCGATTTGGGCGTCGGTTTGGTCGATAAAACAGCCGCCTTGGAGCATTTCCGATTTGATGGTGCCGATGACGCTTTCGCTCCACGCGTTGTGGTAAGGATTGGCACGCGCTGACATGCTTTGGCGGAGGCCGGATTGTTTGAGAAGTTCGCGAAATGCGATGCTCCCGTACTGGCTTCCTCGGTCGCTGTGGAAGATGGCGTTTTGTGTTTTTGAACCTGAGCC
>JANMLS010000160.1:0-2983 GCA_031372675.1 Verrucomicrobiaceae bacterium | reverse complement strand
CTGCGAAGCGCGAGGGCGTGATGAGCATCCCACGCCTCGCGCTGCAAGGCGACGTGACAAACCGCGTCGTCTATCGCCGCCACTACGACACATTGCTCAAGCACACCTTCGTGCGCGTCGCCGTGGAAACCGGCGCGATGAACGACCGCTTTGTCGAAGTCACCAGCGGCCTCACTGCGGGCGATGAAGTCGTGACGACAGGAGCCTACTCGCTCGGCTTCGCGGGAAAAGGCAGCGTCTCGCTAAAATCCGCGCTAGATGCCGCCCACGGCCACGAACACGCAGAAGACGGCAGCGAAATGACCGCCGCGCAAAAAGCCGCTGGAGGAAAAAAAGGCGGCGACGCTCACGAACATCACGGGCCTTCGACGCTCACTATTTTCTCCCTCGCGTCCAACGGCCTGCTGCTCGTGCTACTCGTCGTAGCGATGCTGCGGAAGACGAAGGAGGTTCAGTCGTGAGTGACCTCGTGCAAAAACGGATTCACGAGCGGCACCCCGCATCGCTCAAAATCGCTCGTATTGCGCGTGGCCACGATCAGTCCGTGCTGGAGGGCTGTGGCGGCGATCAATCCGTCCCCCGCGCCGGGGCGTTGATTCGGCGAAAGCCTGCCCCATCGATCCGCTTCCTTCGCAGTGACCGTGAGGGTGCGCCCTGCATACTTGCGCGGAAGAGTCAGCAGCCAGCGTTCGATGACTGCGGCCTGTTGCGGGTCGCGCAACCGAAGCGATTCGACCCCGGCACGGATTTCACCCAGCGTCACGACGCTGATAAACATGTCCAACGCATCAACGCCCTCCACCCAGCGGCGCACCTTTTGGTCGCATTTACGACCACGCCGCAACTCGGACAGGATGTTTGTGTCGAGAATGTAGGCCATCAGAACTTGATGGTGCGTCCGGGTTCTTTCGACCGTGGTGGAATCTCAAAATCTTCGACGGTATCCGCCAGCGAGAGCAGGTGTGCCTTGAAGTCCTCGGCGTTTGCCCGGTTGGAGTGCGCAGTTTGTTCTTCGAGCACACGCCTTACTTCGTCCTCCACGCTCACGCCGTGCTCGAAAGCGCGGCGGCGGAGTTCGGCGACGATTTCATCGGGCACATCGGTAACAGTCAAAACGCTCATGCCCGCACCATGCCGCAATGCGCGCCGGGCCGCAATTCCAACTTCTTCGTTCCATGCTCAATAAACTCATCCGCTTCGCCCTCCACAATCGCGCCGTCGTCATCGCGCTCTCCATTTTGATCATGGCAATGGGCGTTCGCACGACGATGGAGTTGCCTGTCGAGGTGCTGCCCGACCTCACAAAGCCGACCGTCATCGTGCTCACCGAATCGCCCGGCCTCGCGCCGGAGGAGGTGGAAATTAACATCACCCAGCCCATCGAGCGCGCGTTGCTCGGCGTCGCGGGGCTGACGCGGCTGCGGTCAAATTCCGACGTTTCGCTCTCGCTCGTTTATGCCGAGTTTGATTGGGGCACGGACCTTTATAAAGCGCGGCAATTTGTCCAAGAGCGACTCGCTGGTGTGCGCGGTGCGCTGCCCGAGGGCGTGGAGCCGTTCCTCACTCCAGCCGCTTCGCTCATGGGCGAAATCGCGCTTATCGGCGTGAGTAGCCGCGATGATAAAACGCTGCCACGCGACGTGCGAAGCCTCGCCGATTGGACCATCCGCCCGCGCCTGCAAAGCATCCCCGGCATCGCCGAAGTGCTGAACATGGGCGGCGGCATCAAACAAATCCAAGTCATGCCCGAGCCGCAGCGCATGGCCGCGCACGACGTGACTTTCGAGGAACTCGAAACCGCCGCCCGCGAAGCAGCGGGAAATACCACCGGCGGATTCATCAACAGCGCGACCACGGAAATCATGGTCCGCAACCTCGCGATGACGGTGCAGCTTCCTGACATCGCACGCACTGTGGTGAAAAAAGTCGGCGACCGCGCCATCACCATCGGCGACGTGGCGAAGGTGGATTGGGGCGTCGAGCCGATGCGCGGCGACGGCAGCGTGAACGGCAAACGCGGCGTCATCATGAGCATCACCAAAGCGCCCGGCTTCGACACCCTCGCGCTCACCACGAAGGTCGAAACTGCCATCGCCGAGCTACAGAAAACGCTGCCCACCGGAGTCGAAGCCATCGTGCTTTTCCGCCAGGCGGACTTCATCGAAAACGCCATCGGCAATTTGAAAAACGCCATCCTCGAAGGCGCGATCATGGTCACGGTGGTCATCTTCCTTTTCCTGCTGAACTTCCGCACCACGTTCATCACGCTCACCGCCATCCCGCTGTCGTTTGCCATCACGATGCTCACGTTCAAATGGTTTGGCGTGTCCGTAAATTCCATGACCCTCGGCGGCCTCGCCGTCGCCATCGGCATGGTCGTGGACGACGCCATCGTGGACGTGGAAAACGTCTTCCGGCGCTTGAGCGAAAATGCCGCGCTCGCTGCACCGAAGCCGCGCCTCGAAGTCATCGCCCGCGCTTCCGGCGAAGTGCGAAACTCCATCCTCTACGCCACGCTGCTCATCATCCTCGTCTTCCTCCCGCTGCTCGGCTTGAGCGGCGTCGAGGGCCGTCTATTTTCGCCCATCGCCATCGCGACGATTATCTCGATGGTGGCCTCGTTCGTCGTCTCGCTGTCGGTCATCCCGGTGCTCTGCTCCATCCTTCTTCGCCCAAAAGAAGGCCACGTTCACAAAGACGGCCCGCTCACGCGCTGGATGAAATGGCTGCTCGAAAAAACCTTCCTCCGCTTCGGCCTCGCGCAGCCGTTCCTCCTGCTCGGCATCGTCGGCATGATGATGCTCGGCGCGTTCATGCTCTACCCGCAAATGGGCAAAGACTTTCTCCCCACCTTCCGCGAGCAGACCGCGCTCATCGCCATGACCGCCGCCCCCGGCACCTCGCTCGATGAGACGAACAACATCGCCGACGTGATCGAACAACAACTGCTCACCATCCCCGAAGTGCGCAAAGTCGGACGCCG
>JANMLS010000096.1:0-1819 GCA_031372675.1 Verrucomicrobiaceae bacterium | reverse complement strand
GTGGGTGGCCGCCAGACGAGTTCACCGCGCAGTGCCCGCCACATGCGCTCGCCGCCGATGCCGCCCCACACGGCGCGGAGTGTTTCTTTTCGCACGCTGCAAAGCTGCTCGACGGTGGTGATGCCTGCTGCGTGCAACCGCGCCTCCATGTTTGCGCCGATGCCGCAAAGGTCGCGCAGCTCCAGCGCGTGCAGGCGGTGCGGCAGCTCCTCGCTTTCGATGACGGTGAGGCCGTCGGGCTTCATTATGTCGCTGGCGGTTTTGGCGAGAAAAGGATTGGGCGCGATGCCGATGGAGCTGCGCAACTCGGTGCCGACGCGCTCGTAAATAGTGCGCTTGATGTGCCGGGCGAGTTCTTCGGCGTTTGCCCGCTCTCGCAAGCGTCCGGTGAGTTCGCAGCAGACTTCGTCAATGGACCACGCTTCTTCGACGTGAATGCACGACTCGATGGCCTCGACGAGCCGATGGTGAAACTCCACGTAGCGCGGCGGGCACGCCTCCACGATAACGATGCCGGGGCACATGCGCCGGGCATCGGCGATGCGAGTGCCGGTTTTGACGCCAAACTTTTTCGCCTCATAGCTGGCGGCAATCGCGCAAGTAGTCTCCGCCTTCATCGGCGCAACCACGATGGCACGCCCCCGCAACTCCGGCCTGAGCTGCTGCTCGACGGATGCGAAGTAGGAATTGAAATCAATGACCAGCGAGCGAAGCGCCATGCTCCCGAGGATACGCCCGCACCGGGGAAAACCAGCGGGAATTACACAGCCGGGATTTTTAACGAAAAACCGCTTGCCTCAGCTTGCTCGAATGCTCGCGAGGCGTGGAAAAATCACACACGCTCCGCTACGCATTAAAAAACCGATGAAAGCCCTTTGCTCGCAGTCCCTTTTTTAATTCCTCATCTTCGGTCCAGAGTTCTGCATCCAAGTGCAGCGCAAATGCGACGAAAGGAGTGTCTTTCAAATCAACGCCTTCGCAAAGTGAACGCGCTCGAACCCAAGTTCCAATCGGGATGCTTGCTGATTCAATCAATTGAACGCACTCCAGCAGCTCGTTCAGCGCATTGAGCACGGTTTCTTCGGGAAGTTTTGAGGCGCTGATGATGCGGTCCTTGTGCTTGAACAGCTCCACGAAAAGAAATCGTGGAGCGTAAAAAGTGATCTCGCGGGAAGACATGAGCCGGACACCCAAATCACCACAGCCCGCAGCAAGCGCACAGAACGCTATGTTTGTATCTACAACGACTCGGAACACCTACTTTGCTTCTCCCGAAAAGCGGTGCTGGTTTTTCTCCCACCAGTCCGACTTCGATTCCTCGGCAATCTTCATCGCCTCATCTTTGGATAACTCCGAATGTGCAACCAAGGATGTGAAGCGGAATGGACGCAATATCGCTTCGATCTGCGACATATCCATGTCTTCACGAGGAATTGTCACTCGGACTACATCGTCTGTGGCATCAACTGTAATCATGCTCGGCAAGATAAGTAGGAAGCGCTGTTTGGCGAGAACAAAGGCTTGTTCCACGCACCTTGCGCTTAATACATCCAGTCGGATGCGCCGCTTTCCAGCCAGACCCGGATTGCTCCGCTTTTCCATGAAAGCAGCGCGGCAAAGAGCACGAGCAGTAGCGCGGCGATCTCTCTTTTTCCAAAATGATCGGCGGCTCCGCGTTTGCGGATGAAATTGAGCAGCGCACCAGTCGGGCAGCCGTAGTGGCAGTAGGCCATCGGGACGAAAAGCGAGGCGATGAGTCCTACGATGGCGATGGCGAGCGTCGCCCAGCCCGCGCTTTTGAGCAGGTAGGCGTCGAATG
>JANMLS010000056.1:0-4338 GCA_031372675.1 Verrucomicrobiaceae bacterium | reverse complement strand
GTTATTGTCTTTGTAAGTATCATCCTAGAGCTGCGAAACTCTCTTGCCTTTGGGGATGGAATTTGGATGTAGACGTGGAAATTTTTTATTCAGCGACATGCCGCGTGGTGTAAGGGACACGCCGCGCGAGTGCAAGGGCTTCGATTGTTACGACTGCAATTCGCGCTGCCCCTTCCGCTCAATTTATCGTTTGAGCAGCTCCAGCACAGCGGCGGCGGCGCGGTCGGCGGCTCCTCGTTCGCCGAGGCTGGCGATGATTTTTTCATACGCGGTCTGCTGCATGGCGCGGGTCCCGGCGTGCTCGGAGAGTTGCAGAAGTTCGTTTGCGATGAGGTGCGGCTGCGCGGCGTTTTGGATGAATTCGGGCGCAATCATCGCGTTTGCGAGCACGTTTGGCAGGCCGATGAATGGTATCTTTACCACGCGCTTGCCGACGACGTAGGTGAGCCAAGCGGTCTTGTATAAAATGACCATCGGCAGGCGAAAATACGTGGCTTCGAGCGTCGCCGTTCCGCTGCACACCATGCCCGCGCCCGCTGTCTGCATGAGCCGGTGCGCGTTGCCGACGGTGACGGGGCAGAAGCTGTCGTCCTTGCCGCGCTTGCCCATGATTTCGAGCATTTCTTCGCGGAGCGAATCGCTCGCTGCGGCTGCCGCGAAGCGAACGCGCTGGCGTGCGCTGCGGAGATGCGCGGCGGCGTCGAGCATAACGGGGAAAATGCGGCGCACTTCCTTGCTGCGGCTTCCGGGCAGAAGGGTGATGAGATTTAGATCGCGCTCAGGCGGTGTCGCAGATGCGTCGGCGGCGAGTGTGTCGAGCAACGGATGGCCGGTGCAAATCGCCTTCAGCCCCACGCCTTCATACATGGGCACTTCAAAGGGAAAGAGGCACAGCATGAGGTCGAGATACTTCGCCATCTTCGGGATGCGGTCCTGCTTCCACGCCCAAACTTGCGGCGAGATATACTGGATGCAGCGCAGCCCCGGTAGCGCGGCTTTCGCTGCTTTTGCGAGGCGGAGATTGAAGCCGGGATAATCAATCGTGATGAGCGCATCGGGCTTCTCGCGCACGATTTCTTCCAGCATCCGGGCGAGCTGTGCTTTGAAGTAACCGTATTTTTTCAGCACATCCCAAAGCCCCACGACGGCCTCATCCGCCCAATCAAAAATCTGCGGCCCCGCAAACTCCCGCATCGCCTTCCCGCCAGCGCCGAGAAACTCCACGCCCGGCGCACGCTCACGGATAGCACGCATCAATTCCACACCACGCGAATCGCCACTCGCTTCACCAGCGACGACATAAATCCTCATAGCTGCGAGTCCTCGATTTTGCGGGTGATTTCTAGCGCGAGTTCCAGCGCGGCGGTGGCTTGGTGGCCGGTGACTTTTGGCTGTGCGCCTGCGCGGGCGCACTCGACGAAGCTGATGAGTTCGCGCTTGAGCGGTTCGTCTTTTTCAATCGCCACCGGCTCGCGCACGATGCGCTTTCCGGCAAATTCCGTTACAATGGTGCTGCCCGCCGCGACGCCGAGCAACTTGCCGATGAACGTGCTCTCCTTCTCGTCATCGCGGGCGACGCGGAGCAGGTAGCCGTCCTGTTTCTGGTAATCGAGCGAGAGGTATGCGTCGGGCTGAAAGACGCGAATCTTCCGCACTTTCTCCTGGCTGATGCGGCTCGCGGTGATGTTCGCGACGCATCCGTTTTCAAAGCGGATGCGCACGTTTGCGATGTCCTCGCGTTTGCTCAAAATCGCGACGCCCACCGCATCCACCTGCACCCACGGCGAACGGACAAGATGCAGGATAATTTCCAAATCGTGAATCATCACGTCGAGCACCACGCCCACATCGAGGCTGCGTCCGGGGTATGGCGAAAGCCGCGTCGCCTCGATAAAGCGAGGCGCAGTGAGACGGCTTTCGAGCGCGGACATCACGGGGTTGAATCGCTCGATGTGGCCGACTTGCAGCACGAGTTTTCGCTCCTGCGCGATAGCGCAAAGTTCCCGCGCCTGATCGGGAGTCTCGGTGAATGGCTTCTCCACGAGCACATGCTTGCCCCGCTCCAGCAGGGCTTTTGCGATTTCAAAATGCGTGACGGTCGGCGTGGCAATCGTTACCGCGTCCACGGCGTCGGCAAATGCTGCGAGGTCGCTGAATGGACTCGCGCCATATTTGCCGGACATCTCCCGCGCAGTTTCCTCGCGGGAATCGAGAATCGCGGTGAACCTCGCATCGGGCATCTCGCTGAAAATACGCGCGTGGTTTTTCCCCATGCTGCCCGTGCCCACGACACCCAGACGGATTGTTTGAGAAGTGTTGCTCATGCTTTGAGTCCGTAGATTGAGATTTTAAGTTCCGCAGCGAGCGCATTCACCCGCTCACGTTCGAGAATGATCGTTTTCGCAGCCTCAATGCCTATCACGCGCACGCCCGCTGCGGCGCAGGATTCCAGCGTGACAGGACCGATGACGGGTACATCAAAACGCAAGTCCTGTCCGGGCTTGGAAACCTTCACCATCACCGCATCGCCGCGCCCCAATGCGCCGCCACGTTTGATGCACTCATTCGTCCCCTCAAATCCCTCCACGGCGAGCACGGTGCCATTTTTCACCAGCACCGTCTGCCCGATGTCGAGTCGGCTGACTTCTTTCGCGAGCTGGTAGCCGTAATGCAGATCGTCCTCCACGCGCGGTTTGATCTTCGGCCCAGCCACACAGCCTTCGCTGGAAATGTGCTCATCCATGAACGTCGTGGCATCAATGAGTGGGCAGCGGATTTTCTCCATCTCCTCGCCAATCGCCGCGAAGATCGTCTCCGCATTCCGGCGCTTCAGCTTCGCGAGAAGAAAGAGCGTTTTGAAATCCGGGCGAAGGTCGAAAAGATTCTTCGGCGCGATTTGCCCCGCCATCACTCCGCGCTGCGCCCCCGTTTTCTCGATGAATGCGAGCATCTTTCCAAGCTGTCCCACGCGAATCCACGCGATCTCATCTACTTCGTTTGCGAGCGCCTCATTCGTCTCGCCGGTAAATGCGACCGCCACCACGCGCTTCACCCCGGCTTTGCGAGCACCAGAAATCATCGCGAACGGATAGGCGCCATTTCCGGCGATTACTGCGAGTGTTTCGGGCGTGGTCAAAGCGGCGGCGTTGTAGCGCGGAGCAAGCGCGGCGGGCAAGGGGAATGACGGCGCACGAATGAGCGCCACACTCAACCCCATTCAAATGATGACAGCTTTTGCAGGACTGCTACCGCTTTGCGCCTGAACCCGAAATCCGACAGACTGAGGCCGCCTTATTCACCGCGCATCATTGCGGAGACGGAGGATTTCATCGTCGTGGACAAGCCGCCTTTTATGCAGGTGCATCCTAGCAAGCCCGGCGACACCGGCACGCTTTGGGACGAGCTGCGCGGGCTGCTTGCTTATGAAATCGCGAATGGCGGACAAGTGAGCATCATCAACCGCCTCGACCGCGAAACCAGCGGCCTCACTTTGATCGCCAAGCATCCCGCCGCTGCGCGTGAATTTCATCAGCGCATGGAGCGGCGTGAAATCTCGAAGGCTTACGATGCAATCGTCTTTGGCTGGCCGGCGCAGGATGCGTGGGGCGTTGATGCGCCGATTTTGCGGCAGGGCGAAATCGCGCCGAGCCGTGTGTGGGTAAAGCAATGCGTGCATCCCGATGGCGCGACGGCGCAGACTGGATTTGCCGTGAAGCTGCGCTTTGAAAAAGACGGCGCACGTTTCGCGCTGGTCCGCGCAAAACCGCGCACGGGCCGGATGCACCAAATCCGCGTCCACCTCGCGCACAGCGGCCACCCCATCGTCGGCGACAAGCTCTACGGCGTCTCCGAGGACTGCTATTTGGAATTCATCGAAACGGGCTGGAGTCCTGCGCTGGCCGGGCGACTCATCATCAATCGTCAGGCACTCCACAGCGGGCTGCTTTCCGTTTCTGGAAACGAATGGCAATCTCCGCTCGCACCCGATCTCGCAGCGGCATTCGGGCTTTCCGAGTAAGCTGTGTAAGAAAAAACCGCTGAACCTCGCTTGTCGTCGCCGCGCTTTCGCGCTTTTCGCAGTGCGACATTTCCGGTTTAGATCACCCTATGAAAATTGACGCCCACCAACACTTCTGGCGCTACGACGCTGCGCAGTATCCTTGGATTCCTGCGGGTTCTCCGCTGCATCGCGACTGGCTCCCTGCGGACCTTGCGCTACTGCAAACTCCACTTGGATTCGATGGCTCCATCGCGGTGCAGGCGCGGCAAGGCATCGAGGAAAGCGACTGGCTGCTCGGTCTTGCCGATGCCGACCCGCGCATCAAAGCAGTCGTCGGC
>JANMLS010000028.1:0-15322 GCA_031372675.1 Verrucomicrobiaceae bacterium | reverse complement strand
CAACCGGCTCGACCTCGACGACAACATTGTCGGGCATTCCGACTTCAAGAACGCCGTGCATCTCAACGACATCCATCTCGCGAAAGGCATGCAGTGCGTAGATTGCCACTTCAACGTGGACGTGCATGGCAACGGCAATCTCTACGGCGAGGTGCGCAACGCGATCACGATTACCTGCGTCGATTGCCACGGCACGATCACCGAGCGCCCGCGCAAGGTGGTGACTGGCGAGATCGTGATGCCGGCGACCGGGCCGAGCGGACAGACCGATCCGAAGGATCGCCGGAAGATCACCCCGGTGGATCTGATGGGGACGATCACGGCGTGGCGGCCGCGCTTCGAGTGGGAGGGGGACAAGCTTTTCCAAAACTCCACGATGTCGCCGGACCTCCGCTGGGAGGTGCCGCAGACCATGGACGTGATCGATCCGAACTCGCACCGCTACAACGAGAAGGCGCGCTACGCCAAGACGCTGCTGCGCGACGGCGAGACATGGGGCGCGGCGCCGGAATCCGAGGCGGGGTGCAAGAAACTCGCGCACAGCAATCAGGCGATGGATTGCCAGATCTGTCACACGTCATGGGCGACGAGTTGCTTCGGCTGCCATATGCCGATGAAAGCCAATCAGAAGGTCGCGCTGAATAAGTATGAAGGCGTGGTGAGTCGGAACTTCACGACTTACAATCCGCAGGTGGTCCGCGACGATGTCTTTCAGCTCGGCATCGATAGCACGGTAAAAAATCATCGGCTCGCGGTGCTGCGTTCGTCGTCGGCTGTCGTGGTGAGTTCGCAAAATGCGAATCGCGAGTGGGTGTATTCGCAGCAGCAGACCGTGAGCGCCGAGGGCTACGCGGGGCAGGCTTACAATCCGCATTTTGCACACACGACGAGCAGCCGGGGCACGACGAAGAACTGCACCGATTGCCATCTCAGCAAGGCGAACGACAATAATGCGTGGGTCGGCTCGCTGCTTGGCTTTGGCACGGGGACGGTGAACTTTTTCGGACGCTACGCATGGCTGGGCGGCGACGGCGACATCCACGGAGTTGTGTGGACCGAGGCGGATGAACCGCAGGCGCCGATTGGCTCTTCGTTTCAAAAAATCGCGTATTCTTCAAACCACGAGAAGCACGTTAAAGGCGGACGCATTTTGAAGACCGGATACGAACACCACGCCGGTCGCGTGAACGATCTCACGCTCCGCAGCGAGTATCTTTACGCCGCGTGCGGCGAGGATGGATTGCGCGTGTACGATGTGGCGAACATTGATAACAAGGGCTTCAGCGAGCGGTTTCTCACGCAGCCAGTTTCGCCGCTTGGGATGAAGACGCATGTGAAGCTGGAGGACTGCACGAGCGTCGCGGTGCCGAGCACGTTGCTGAATGATCCGAAACGTGTGCGCCTGCCGGAGAACGAAGAGCAGCCGATTCACGCGGTGTATGGATACGTCTTCGCGACGGACCGGAAGGAGGGACTGGTGATCGTGGATACGACGTGCCTCATGAACGGCGACCCGGAGGATAATTTCCTCAAAAAGGACGCCGTCTTTAATCCCGACGGCAAACTCACCGGCGCGGAGTTTGCAGTCTGCGCAGGATCGCGGGTTTATGTCGTCACGCCGCGCGGCGTCGCTGTGGTGGACGTGCGCGACCCGCTCAAGCCGCGTCTTGCTGGCGAGTATGCGGGCGACTTTTTGCGGGAGCCTAGGGCGATTGCGATTCAGTTTCGCTATGCGTTTGTGACGGATGCCGACGGGCTGAAGGTGCTCGACATCACGGAGCCTACGAAGCCGCGTCCGGTGCGCGGAGCGAGCGTTGCTTTGCGCCACGCAAAGAAGCTCTACGTCGCACGGACCTACGCTTACGTCGCAAACGGCGAGGACGGTCTGGCGATCATTGATGTGGAGAATCCCGAAAAGCCGAAGCTCGACCAAATGTTCACCGCCGATGGCGTAATGAACGACGTGCAGGGAGTTCAAATCGGCAGCGTAGCCGCGAGCATGTATGCGCTCATTGCCGATGGAAAAAACGGACTGCGCGTGCTGCAAATGATCAGCCCCGACCGAGAGCCAAATGCGTATGGTTTTACCCCGCGCCCGAAGCCGCTGCTCATCGCCACGTATCCCACGAAGCATCCCGCGCTCGCTGTGAGTCGCGGGTTAGATCGCGACCGCGTAGTGGATGAAACCGGCGGGCAGACCGTGGTGTTTGGACGCCGTGGTGCGCGTCCTTTCCACGTAGATGAAATGAACAAATTCCTCCGCCACAAAGACGGCGAGTTGTTCAAAGTTGAGGACACGCGGATGAAGATCGTCGAGGAGGAGCGCGACATTGCCGGAGTGAAAGTGAAGATTCCCCGCACGGTCGTAGAGACTCGCGAAGGGCGTCCGCTGCCTGCTGCAAAATGGCCCGAACCGCCGAAACCCGCTGCGCCCGTGGAGAAACAGGAACCGCTTCCGAAGGTGGACCCGCTTCAGCCGCTCCCGCCACAACCAGCCCCGACACCGCCGCCGACAGGCAGCCCATTTAAGCCGTAAAGTCCGCGCGTTTAAGGAAGTCCAAGGCTTCGCTTTCAGATAAAATGCTCGATAGGCACTGATTTTGCACTATCGGTGGGAAGAACGCATCCGAACCTATGTCCGATATTAAATTTCGCTGCCCAGAATGTGCGCAAAAAATTGCCGTCGAACCCACGGCTGCCGGCTTTCATCTCGAATGCCCTTCTTGCAAGAGCAAGCTGGTCGTTCCTGCGGCTGCGGACGCTGTGGTGAAGGTGCTAGTGAGCCGGAAATTGGCGGTCGCTGTGGGCAGTGGAATGGATGCACTGAACAAGGTTCTCGCAGAACGCGAGCAGGCGCTGGAGATGGCAGTCTCGGAGTCGAAGAAGCTCCGAGAAGAAGCGGATAAAGCACGGCAGGAGGGAAGTAATTTTCAGCTCGAAAAAGAAAAAGCCGCATCGGAATTGGAAAAGCTGCGCCGCGATCTTGGTGAAATTACTACCGAGCGGGATCGCTTGCAGCAGCGGGAGAGCGAACTCCGTTTCCAAGCGAGCGTGGAGTCGGACACGGGCAAGCAGATTGATAATATGACGCTCGATCTCGCCGAGGCGCTTCGCGAGCGCGACGAGCTTGCTACCAAAATCACCGCTATGGATTCGCTGCGCGACGCGCTGGGAAAAGCCGAGCACGAGCGCGACTCATTTCGCGGAGAACTCGATCTATTAAAAATCGAACTCAAAGCCGCAGTCACAAATTCCGGCGTTGCGGCTACGAAGTGGGATGATCACCAGAAGGTGATCGACAGGGTTCGCGAGCAACTGGAGATGGTGACGACGGAGCGCGACAGCTTGAAATTGAACACCGAGAAGGCTGTGGATGAAGTGGGCTTTTTGCGGAATGAAGTGCAGCGAATGACGGCGGACTCAAAGAAGGATGGCGACCGGATTTCCGAGCTTGTCGCCAAATGTGAATCGGTTTCGAGAGAGCGCGATCAGTTGCGGGATTCCGCTGGTATGACAGAAAACGCAAAGCGCGAACTCGGTCTGGCCCGCGATGAAGTCGCTGCCGCTCGCAGCCACGCAGATGCAATGTCGCGTGCGCTCGAAGCGGCAAAGCTGGATTGCGAGCAGGCGCGCTCCATCGCTGCGGAGCGCGAGCGTGCGATGGAGAAAATCAGCGCGGCGATGGATGCTGCCCGGACAGAGATCGCGAATTTACAAAAAGAAATCGCTTCCAGCACAAAGTATCGCGAGCGGATGGAAGCAAGCGTGGAGGATTTGCAGGAGGAAATTAAGGAATTGCAGCAGCGCGTGGATGGTTTGCTGGAGGAGCTTCACGCTACGCAGCGCAATCTCGCCGATGCAAAGCAGCATGGCGCAGCGACGGACAAAGGGCTGGAGACCCGCGATGCGGATTTCCGCGAGGCCACGGAAAGGCTGAACACTTTGACGGCAAAATTTGCAGTGCGCGATTCGGAGGCAAATGATGCGCTCGCCAGACTCGAAGCTGCACGGGGAATCGCGCAGGACGCGCAATCGCGCTATGAACATGCAGAGCGGGCGGCGGCGGCGGCAAATGAGAAAATCCGCCTCGCGGAGGATGAGCGTTTTCGTATGTCGGAGCAGCTTGCAAAAGTGATGACGGAACTCGGTTCATGTCAGGAGCAACTCAAGCAAGCTCGCGTGGAGAAGGAGCAGAATCGTTCGCTTTACATCGGCTTGCAGGTGGAAATGGAGCGCCACTACGACATCGTTCACTCGTCGGATTCCGAACGCGACGCTTTGCGCTCCGAGTTGGAAGCAATGAAAGCCGGGCTTGAGCGCACGAAGCAGCATGTGAGCGTCCTGCAATCGCGGCGTGAGACGATGCGCGAGGAAATCAACGCGCTCCGTGCAAAACTTGGCCTTCCTCCCGATGCGCCTGCTGCCTAGTGCCTGAGCTTCGCGATTTGAGCGCAGCCGTTTTTCATGACGAAGGGCCGGAGGGCGTCGAGCTTGCCGAGCTTGCGCGTTACCCTCGATTGCAGGAGGCCCGCGAGCACGGGTTGGTGGTGACTTCGATGGAGCTGCCGCACTGGATTGTGCGGCATAGGCGCGAGTATGCGCTGTGTGTGGAAGTGGCAAATCGCGAGCGGGCGATTGTGGCGATTGCGGAGTTTGAGGCGGATGAGCGCAGCCGTGGCGAGGAACGAAAGCTGGAGCCTTTTCACATCCCGAAGCTCGCCGTGTTTTTTACGATCCTCATCATGGCTGCGCTTTACCGTGTGCAGCTCAGCGTTGTGTCCGCAGTAGTGGAGCAGGGGATTGCGGATGATGTGCTCATCCGCTCCGGCGAATGGTGGCGCTGCTTCACCGCGCTCACGCTGCACGGCGACTCGGAGCATTTGCTCTCAAATCTCTCGTTCGCATTTGTGGTGTTTGCGTTTGCTTACGGGCGGTTTGGAATTGGCTTCGGCTTGCTCGGCACGGTGTTCGGCGGTGCGCTTGGGAATGCGCTAAATTCCATCGTTCATTTTTCCGACGGACATCGCAGCCTCGGCAGTTCCACGGCGCTTTTCGCCGCTCTCGGTTTGCTTTCGGGAGCAGAACTGTGTGCGCGGATTCAGCAAAAAGGCCGCGTGCGCTGGCCGCTGATTGTTCCCATCGGAGTCGCGTTTGCCTTCCTCGGTCTTTTCGGCGGCGCGGGTGGCATAAAGCCCGATGGCACTCCGATTCCCATCGGTCGAGTGGACATCGGCGCACATCTTTTCGGTCTCGCAGCGGGTGTGCTAGTCGGTGCGATGCTGCAACGCTTTGGAATGAAAACCGGAGCGCATCCGCGTGCGCAAATCATCGCGGGAGCGGCTGGGTTTCTCGTGCTGCCGCTTGCTTGGTGGCTGGCGGTGGGGAGGTGACAAATCACGAATTGGCTATCGGCTATTTGCGATTGGCCAACTGCAAATAGCCGATAGCAAAACACGACAGCGATTTCGTCATTTCCCCTACACAGTCGCGCTTTTTGGCGGGCCGAGGATTTCGCTGAGGACGAATGCGGTGCGGATTGATTCGGGGGATGCGAGCAATGCTTTTACGGCTTTTGCGGTGACGGCATCGGGGCGTTGAATGGCGGTTCCGGTGACTTCCTCGTGGGCTGCCACTGCATCTAGTGCGACGACATCTTCTCGCGTGAGCAATTCGGCAACGGGCGGCAAAACTACGCCGGATGCCATTTGATCAAACTGCGTGCCGATACTTTCCATTGCCGCCGCAGGTTCCTCCAGCCGTCCAGCGAGCGGCATCTCTTCCTGCTCTTGAAACACTGGCTGTGGAATCGGTCGCGGCTCCGGAGCAGGTCGCACGACTGGGCTTGGCTCATAGACCGGCGGCTGCGGTTGCGGACGTGGCGGCGGAGCCTGTCCTGCCGGAACTCCGAGCGCTTCCAGAAAACGCCGCAGCCGTTCTTGCTCGGACTCTCCTTGCTGAATGGGTCGCGGTCTGCCCTGCGGCGGATCGTTATGCTGAGGTTCGCCGTCTTCTTCCTGCGGCGGCGCATTTTTTCCACGGAACCACGAAATCACGCCCCACACCGCTGCTGCGATGTAGATGATGACTTCGATGTTCAGTCCGCTGGCGGCGAGAGACACGGCGGTTTATTTTCCTTCCTGTTGTTTGTCGCCAGCGATGCTTTCCCGCATGGCGGTGTCGGCGCTCATGTTTTTCATGCGCTGGTAGTCCATGATGCCCATGTTGCCGTTGCGAAAAGCGTCGGCCATTGCTTGCGGGACGAGTGCTTCGGCCTCCACGACTTTTGCACGCATCTCTTGCGTGCGGGCACGCATCTCCTGCTCGGTGGCGACGGCCTGCGCACGCTGCGCTTCAGCGCGGGCTTGGGCGGTGCGCTTGTCGGCTTCGGCTTGTTCGGCTTGGAGTTTTGCGCCGACGTTTTCTCCGATGTCGATGTCGGCGATGTCGATGGATAGAATCTCGAACTGAGTAGAGCTATCGAGCCCCTTTCCGAGCACCGTCTTGGAAATCCGGTCGGGGTTTTCGAGCACGTCCTTGTAGCTGTTTGATGAACCGATGCTCGTCACGATGCCTTCGCCGACACGGGCGATGATGGTTTCCTCGGTCGCACCGCCGACAAAGCGCTCAAGGTTCGTGCGCACCGTCACGCGGGCTTTCACTTTCACGCCGATGCCGTCTTTCGCGACGGCGTCGATGGTGGAGCGACCTGATGCGGGATTCGGGCAATCAATGACCTTTGGGTTGATGCTTGTCTTTACCGCGTCGAGCACGGTTTTGCCGGTGCCTTTTGTCGCGAGGTCGATGGCGCAAGCCTTGCGCCAGTCGAGCGGGATGCCCGCTTTATCCGCTGCGATTAAAGCGAGGATCACGCTCTGGATGTCGCCGCCTGCGAGGTAGTGCGCTTCGACAGGGTCGGTTTCGAGTTGCAGGCCGGCTTTCGTCGCCGTCACGCGGGCATCCACGATTTGTGCGACGGGCACGCCGCGCAGACGCATTGCGACCATCGCCAGCATACTCACTGGCGCACCGGCGAGGCGCGCACGAATCCAGATGCCGAGGAAATTAAACAGAACGAGGACGACGACGAGTAGCACGACCACCAGCACGCCGATGAAAATCGGGTGCGTGAGCAGGCTGGCTTGTTCGGCGAGTGGCTTGGTTACTTTTTGTGCGAGGATGCTGAGATGTTGCATAGTGATTTGGTGATTAGTTGGTTGGTAAAAATTACACGCTGCGGCGGACGATGATGCAGATTCCCTGCGCCCGCAAAACGTGGACGGGCTGCCCGCTTTCGATAAATTCGCCGTCGGAAATCGCATCCACTCGCTTGCCATCAATCACCACCGTGCCGCCGGGCCGCAGTGCTGTGAGCGCCGTGCCGCTCTGCCCTACGAAATCCGTCAGGCCGGGCGTTACTGTGTTGCCGTCCACCGAGGTTTGCAGCGTCATCCGCTTGCCAAAGCGCGTGTTTTGAAAATGCGTCGCCCACCACCACCACATGATGCCACACAGCACCACCGCGATCAGCAGCGCCACATTCCCGCCCTCCGCGCCGTAGTGCTCGTAAGACATCACCACCGCGACAAAAAGCATCACGCCGCCGACGATCCCCGCAATCAGCCCCGGCAGGAACATCTCCAGAAAAAGCAACAGAAGCCCAGCGGCCCCCAGACCTACGATAGTAGTAAGCATCGCGCACCTATTAGCGCAGCGCATCGGCATTGGCAGTATTTTTTCAGGAAATCGCGGAGCTGCTTTGCGAGAGGCCAAATCAAGCGACTTCAGCGGCTGGTCTGAACACAAAGAAATGACACGTTGATTGCAGATTTTGGACAAATGACTTGCCGGAGCGCGTGACTTTCGCGCCTATCTGCGCGGCCTCGATGTTCACGTTTATTGTCCGGCGCATTCTTTCTCTTTTCGTCGTGCTGCTTGTTGCGGTGTCGGCGAGCTTTTGTCTGCTCCGGCTGGCTCCTGGAAATCCGTTTGCGCAGGGTGAAAAAGCGATCAGCCCAGAGCAGCTTGCGGCTTCGGAAAGAGAGCATGACCTCGATGGCAACATCCCTTCCCAGCTCGCCCGATATGTGGGCGTGATGAAAAATAATGAAGGGAAGTTTTCCGGCCTGCTGCAAGGCGACTTCCAGCCCTGCTTGAAATACAAGGACAGGACCGTGCGCGAACTCATTGATCAGACGGTGCCTGTCTCCGCGACGATAGGCGCGGCGGCGCTGCTGCTTGCGACGACGATTGGGATTTTCCTCGGAAGTATGGCCGCTTTGAAAAAAGACAGCGTGATGGATGCGGGAACGATGTTTTTTGCGCTCTTCGCCGTATCGCTGCCAACATTTGTCGTGGGGCCGGTGCTCATTTTAATCTTCGCGCTGTGGCTCGGCTGGCTGCCGGTCGGTGGATGGAGCGGATTTGCGAGCCTGATCCTTCCAGCAGTCACGCTCGCCGGGCCGTTTGTCGCCTACATCAGTCGGCTCACGCGGACGAGTATGCTGGAGGTGCTCAGTCAGGATTTTGTGCGGACGGCGCGTGCAAAAGGACTAGCGGAGCGCTCGGTGATTTACCGCCACGCGCTGAAAGTGGGCATCCTGCCGGTGGTGAGTTTCATCGGGCCGCTCGCGGCGAATCTCGTCACGGGTTCGCTGGTGATCGAGTCGGTCTTCAATCTCCCCGGCATGGGCGGATTTTTTGTGAACTCGGTGCTCAATCGCGATGTGTTTCTCTGCTGCGGAACGGTCGTAATTTACTGCACGCTGCTCGTGCTGCTGAACCTCGTCGTGGACGTGGCCTACAAGTTTATAGACCCACGAATCAAACTCGATGAGTAAGGCAGTCACCCATCCCGGCGCATTTGCGCGATTGATGAAAAACCCGAAAGCCATCGGCGCACTCGCCGTGCTTGGTTTCATCGTATTCATGGCCGTAGCGGGGCCGTGGATTTTCCACTACGCGCCAGAAACCACATCGCCGCTGAAGCTCTCTGCGCCCACGAGCGCAAACTGGTTTGGCACGGATATGAACGGGCGCGATTTGTTTTCGCGCGTCATCCAGGGTGCGCGGGTTTCGCTCATCGTCGGGCTGTGCGGAGCGCTCGTGAGCTTCATCATCGGCACCGCATACGGACTCGTCTCCGGCTACGTCGGCGGGCGCACGGATAACGTCATGATGCGCATCGTGGAAGTGCTCCACAGCGTGCCGCGTCTCATCATTATCATCGTGGCGATTTTCACATTTGCTCCGCGACTTGAAAGCTTCCTGCACGACGCATGGCCAACGATGAAAGGCTACGCAAAAGTGATCCTCATCATCCTCAGCCTCGGCATCATCGAATGGCTCTCGATGGCCCGCATCGTGCGCGGTCAGGTGCTTGCTTTGAAAGAGCAGCAATTCGTGCTCGCCGCGCGTGCGCTAGGGCAAAGCCATGTGCGCATTTTGCTGCGGCATCTTCTCCCGAATCTCATCGGCGTCGTCGTCGTGTATCTCACGCTCACGATTCCGGCGGTCGTTTTGGATGAGTCGTTCCTGAGCTTCCTCGGCCTCGGAATTAGCGACCCGCAGGCGAGTTGGGGAAGCCTTTTGAGCGATGGAAAAAACGCTATCAATCCCGTGCGCAGTTATTGGTGGTTGCTCGTTTTCCCCGCCGCTGCGATGTCGCTCACATTGCTCTCGCTCAACTTCCTCGGCGACGCCCTGCGCGACGCCCTCGACCCACGCGCCCGCCGCTAAACGCCACGTTTTTTATGCACTCAATCGTCATCGCACCATCCGTTCTCGCCGCTGACTGGGGCCGCCTGCATGAGCAAATTCGCGCCGTGGAAACGGCTGGCGCAGACTGGCTGCATCTCGATGTGATGGATGGGCAACTGGTGGATAACATCAGCTTTGGCCCCGCGTTTTGCGAGAGCGTGGCGAAGGTCGCAACAAAACCGCTCGATACACATCTAATGATCTCGCGCCCCGATCACTACTGGCCGCGCTTCGCGAAATTTTCGCGCAACATCACCATCCACATCGAGGCCGAGTGCGATGTCGCCGCGACACTTCGCGCAATCCGCGCAGCAGGAGTCGGCGCGGGTATTTCGCTGAAACCCGGCACGCCATTTTCCGCAATCGAGCCGCTTCTTGCGGATGTGGATTTGGTGCTCATCATGACCGTCGAGCCGGGATTCGGCGGACAGTCCTTCATGGAATCGCAGATGGAAAAAGTGAGCGCCGCCTACGACATCCGCGCAGCACAAAATCTCAGCTACCGCATCCAAGTAGATGGCGGAATCAACGCCGTAACAGGCGCGACCAGCCGCGCTGCTGGCGCAGATACGCTTGTCGCTGGAAGCAGCGTCTTCGGCGCTCCCGACATGGCCGCAGCAATTCGCACCCTGCGCTAAAAAAGTAGCCCGCTCCCGCTAATCGACTTCTTTGCCGAGATACGCGGCGATGACTTTTGGGTTTGTGCGGATTTCGGCGGGTGTGCCTTCGGCGATTTTTTGCCCGTAGTCGAGGACGGCGATGCGCTCGCAGATGCCCATGACGACTTTCATATCGTGCTCCACAAGCAACACAGCGAGGTCGAACTTTTCTTTCACAAAACGGATGAGCTTCATCAGCTCGATCTTCTCCGTGGGGTTCATGCCCGCTGCGGGTTCGTCGAGGAGCAGCAGTTTCGGTTTCGTCGCGAGTGCGCGGACGATTTCGAGCCGCCGCTGGTCGCCGTAGGGGAGAGATTTTGCGTTTTCATCGCGCTGCTCGTGGAGTCCAAAAATTTCTAGCAGCTCCATGACTTCGCGCTCGATGAGGGCTTCCTCGGCGGCGACTTTACTCCCGCGCCAAAGTGCGTGGGAGATGCCGTGTTTGAGGCGCATATTGAAGGCGCATCGCACGTTGTCGAATACGGTCATGGAGCCGAAGAGCCGGATGTTTTGGAAAGTGCGTGCGATGCCTCGTGCGGTGATTTTGTAGGGCGGTTGCTTGCCAACTTTTTTGCCTGCGAATGAGACGTGTCCGGCGGTTGGGTGATAGACGCCGGTGATGGCGTTAAACACGGTGGTTTTCCCAGCGCCATTCGGTCCGATGAGGCCGACTAGTTCGCGCTCGCCGATGGAAAACGAAACGTCGACGACTGCTTTGAGTCCGCCAAACTGGACGGTGACGTTGTCGAGCTGGAGCAGCGGCGCGCTCATGCGGAGCGGGGTTTCTTTTTTATCCATCCAGCGAACAGTCCTTGCGGGCGGGCGAGCATGAGGATGATGAGGATGAGGGAGTAAATAATCATGCGGTTCTCGGCGATTTCGCGTGCCCACTGCGGGAGGGATTCAATTTTCGCAACCCAGCGCAGGATTTCAGGCAAGACGGTGAGCAGGACTGCGGCGAAGCAGACGCCGACCATGCTGCCCATGCCGCCGAGGATGACCATCACAACAATGTCCACGCTCTTCATAAAGTTGAAGCCTTCGGGGTGAATGAATTGCTTGAAGTGCGCGTAGAGGCCGCCCGCGATTCCGGCAAAAAATGCGGCAAGAACGAAGGCGAGGACTTTGTATTTTGTGGTGTTAATACCCATCGCCTCAGCCGCGATTTCGTCGTCACGCACAGCGAGAAATCCGCGCCCGTACGTGGAGTGGACGATGTTCCAGATGACATAGACGGCGAGCGCGGCGAACGAGAATGCCCAAAAGAAATTCGTCTGTTGATCCATGCCTCCAAGGCCGCGTGATGCGCCGACAGGCTCGGCGTTTTGGATGATGACCTTGATGATTTCGTTGAAGCCAAGAGTGACGATGGCGAGGTAGTCGCCCTTCAGCCGCAGCGACGGGACGCCGACCGTGAGGCCAGCGAGCGCAGCGATTCCGCCGCCGTAGAGAAGGGCAAAAAGAAACTTCGCCCAGCCGGGGAGCGCGGCTCCGAGCGGTACGATGGAATTGTGAATCCAAAATAGTGCGTTGATGAGCCAGCCGCAAATGAGGCCAGTGGCTTTGAGGATGTATTCCCACCAAGCAAGCGTGGCACTGGGATCGGAGGCGAGCGCTTCTGCTGAGGGCATCCAAATCGGAGCCTCGAAATACGGTATGATGATGCCGAGACTCATCGCGCTTGCGAGATACGCGCCGACAGCCATGAAGCCCGCGTGTCCGAGCGAAAACTGGCCCGTGTAGCCGTTCACAAGATTTAGCCCGACGGCGAGGATGATGCTGATGCCGCAGCCAATCAGGATGTCGTAGTAGTAGGGATTGATCCCGCCGATAGATGACGAGAGCACGGCAAATGTGGCAGCGCAGGCGATGAGGATAATTTTTGTGCGCTCGATCATACTTTTTCTCGGATGTTTTTTCCGAGCAGACCGGAGGGACGGAGCAGGAGGATAAAAATGAGCACAGCGAACGCAACTGCATCGCGGTAAGTGGGCGAAATGTAGCCGACGACCATCGTCTCCACGATGCCAAGTAGGAATGCGCCGAGGACCGCACCTGCGAGATTCCCAATGCCGCCGAGAACCGCTGCGACGAATGCTTTTAGGCCCGGCAGAATGCCCATGAGCGGATCAATGCTGGGCTGTTGGATGCTTGTGAGAATGCCTGCTGCGCCAGCGAGCGCGGAGCCGAGGCCGAAAGTGAAAGCGACGACAAAATTCACGTTCACGCCCACGAGCGAGCAGGCAGTCTGGTTCAATGCGAGTGCCCGCATCGCCATGCCGATTTTCGTTTTTAGGACGATGAACGTAAGTGCCGCGAGCAGTCCGAGTGTCGTGCAAAACGTGATGATCTGGCCTTTCAAAAGCGTGAGCGAGGCAATGCTGCCCCACGATTCGGGGATTTCGATTGCGGTATCTTCGATCAAGGTCGGAAACGACTTGGGCGCAGCGCCCCAAATGTATTGCCCGAAGCTCTCAAGAAACAGCGACACCCCAATCGCTGTGATGAGCACTGTGATTCGCGGGCGTTGGCGCAGCGGGCGGTAGCACAGCCATTCGATGAGGATGCCGAGAGCCGCGCAAATCATCATCGCCAGCATCAGCGCGAGCAGCACTTTCGTCATGCCCGGCGGGATTGCGGCGAAGGAGCGACTGAGCGAGGCCCATACGCCGGTTTTCGATTCATCTTCCGGCGCAGCAAAAAGCATCCAACCGGCAAAGCTGCCCACCATGTAGAGGTCGCCGTGGGCAAAATTGATGAAGCGCAAGACACCGAACACCATCGTGTATCCCAGCGCGATGAGCGCGTAGATGGCACCTAGAGACAGCCCATTGATGAGCTGTTGGATGAATTCAATGGTTTGCGGACTCAATGGAAAAAACTCTGACCGCTACGGCGCGACGGTCTGGAGGAATTTGTAGCCAGCGTTTTCAATGGTCATAATCACAGCCGACTTCGATGCGTTGCGCTTTTCATCAAGCGTGATCGCGCCGGTGATGCCCTTGTAGTCTTTGGTCGCGGCGATGGCCTCGCGCAGCTTTGCGCTTTCGGTGGTGCCTGCGCGTTTGATCGCGTCGGCCAGAATCATCGCGCTGTCATAGCCGAGTGCGCCCATGTCGTCGGGTGCCTGACCGTATTTGGCTTTATACTTCGCCACGAAATCCTGCACGGCTGTCGTCTTATCTTCCGAGCTGAAGTGGCTGGAGAAAAATGAGCCATCGAGTGAATTGCCCGCGACTTTCAGCAGCGAATCGCCGACCCAGCCATCGCCGCCGAGCAGCGGGGCTTTGATGCCAAGCTGCTTTGCCTGCTTCGCGATCAGCGCAACTTCGCCGTAGTAGCCGGGAACAAAAATCGCATCGGGTTTCGTGGTTTTGATCGAGGTGAGCTGGGCTTTGAAATCTTTGTCGCCCGTCGAATACTTCTGATCTTTTACGATAGAGCCGCCGTTGGCTGCGTAATGCTTCACAAAAAATTCGCTGAGGCCGACGCTGTAATCCTGCTTCACGTCCGTAAGCAGCGCGATTTTCTTGTAGCCTTTTTCCAGCGCGAACTTCGACATCACCGTGCCTTGAAATGGGTCAATGAAGCAGATGCGGAAAATGTAATCTCCGACTTCCGTGACCTTCGGGTTTGTTGAGGCGGGGGAAATCATCGGGATTTTGCTTTGCTGGCAAATTGGAGCCGCTTCAAGGGACTTCGACGACGCCACTTCGCCGAGAATCGCGATGGCTTTATCCTGCGTGATGAGTTTGCGAACGATTGTGGCAGGCTGGCCGGCGAGCGATTGATCGTCCTCGGTGATGAGCCTCAGTTTTTTGCCCAGCAAGCCGCCCGCAGCGTTGAGTTCATCAATCGCGAGCTGCGTGCCCTTGTGCGAACTCTGCCCAAAGCTGGCGCTGCCGCCGGTGAGCGAAGCAAATTCGCCAACGATGATTTCGTCCTGCGCGTATGCGGAGATGGAAAGTGCGAGGACGGTTGCGAGAAAAGTGGAGCGTTTCATAAATGTGAAAATGGTTCTGCGTTAAAGCGCGGGCGTTGCGGTTGGGCAATGCTGCGTTACATGAGATTTGCGGCGACTTCGGCCATTTCGCTGCGTTCGCCTTTGAAGAGGTTAATGTGCGCCATCCACGGCTGGCCTTGCAGACGGTTGCGGGCATAGACGAGGCCGTTGGTGTGGGCGTCCACGTAGGGATTATCAATCTGGCCGAGGTCGCCGATGAGGACCATCTTTGCGACTTTGCCCATGCGGGTTATGAGCGTTTTGCCTTCGTGCGGTGTGAGCTGCTGCGCTTCGTCCACGATGAAAATCGCATTCGGAATACTGCGTCCGCGAATGTGCGTGATGGCTTCGATTTCGATCTGGCCGCTCGCCATGAGCGGTTCCCACGGGCGACCGAGCGGTTTCACAGGGCCGTTTGATGTAGGCGGAAAGTGCTGATCCTCCGCTTTGCGTTTGCTCTGCTTTTTGTTCTCGAAGTGCTCCGGTTTACGCGGGCGTGTGAGCAGGAGTTCCAGCGCGTCAAATGCAGGCTGCACCCAGGGCTGCATTTTTTCCTCGATGCGTCCGGGCAGAAAACCAATGTCGCGTCCGGTCGGCATGATGACGCGGGTGATGAGCATTTTCTCAAACTCGCCCGTCTGCACCTGCTCCAGCGCCGCGCCCACGGAGAGCAGCGTCTTTCCCGTGCCCGCCTTGCCATACACGGTGATGAGCGAAATTGCCGGATCGTAGAGCGCGTCCAAAAAGAAACGCTGCCCGAGATTCAGCGCAGAGAGCCAGCGCCCGCCGCGAATCGTGATGCGGTCGCGGCGCAGCTTGCGGAGTTCGCCGCCAGCCGTGTGTCGCGCCGGGATTGCGTGCGAAGTCTCCTCCTCGTTGCGCACGAGGATGTAGTGGTTGGCGA
>JANMLS010000022.1:0-3041 GCA_031372675.1 Verrucomicrobiaceae bacterium | reverse complement strand
AGCTTTCTTTTTCGCAGCGTCCGCAAGCGCGAGTTCTGCGGCTAAGGCTTTCTGCCGGTCCAATTCGCCCGCCTTTTTCGTGAACTCCGAAGCAGCGTCTTTGTCGTAGTGATACTTTTTTTGCACCTCCACGGGGAGATTTTCAAAAAAGACTTTTTCGCTGCCCGCGTCTGTGAGCAGCCATAGTCCATCAGGCTCAACACGCTGGATGCCGAAATTCCGGTAGCGCTTCCCGCTGAGTGTCGTGAGTTCGTTTGCCGGCGTTGTCTGCGGAGGTGTCACAGCGGGCTTTGGCACTGCCTTTCGAGGAGTAGTCTTGCGGGTTCGGGCAATGGGAGCACGCTGCTTGGCACGCGCATCCCAAGACTGCTGAATCGCCAAAAGCTGCCGCATCGCTCCGGGATAGACCTTCATCGCACGGTCAATTTTCAGCTTCGCGCTTGCTGCACTTGCTCCGGGATCGCTCGGGTAAGGGATGAAAATCGGGTTTTCTCTTGGTAAAACGCGCACCATTCCGTCGCTGCCATCCTTGACCTGAATGTTCGTAGAAAATGTCTGGTAGGACTGATACTCGACAATGCTCGGAACCGCTTCGGACGGGCGCTTGAAGATGACGCAGCCCCGCACACCAGACGCTTCCAGACGATGAGTCATCAGATTTCCCCATGCGGCAAACCAAACAAGAATGGTGATGAAGGTTTTCATTGCGGAACTGTAGTCGGGCTTACCGTTGCCAGAACATTCATTTCGAGGTCAAGCCGCCGGAACCCCATGCTCAAAAACCCGGCAGCATAAAAAACGCATACTATTTTTAGCTGCGGTGTAACTGGGCAACTGGAACGTCGGATTGAAGGGGTAACATGAATACACTCATCACTCTCGCCGCTCGTCAGGAAAATCAATCAGCCCTCGCGTTGCCGTGGCTATCGCTCGCCTTCCTCGCGATCCTGATTCTGGCACTAAACCGCCGCCTTTCACACGGAGTCACGCTCGCAGAATTATGGCGGACGCGATTCTATGAAGTGCGTCCAATTCGGGGGATCATTCTATTGGTTTGGCTGGCGCTTTGGACGCTGATTCTTGGCGCAGGGATTGGCACTCTGCGGTTGTTCGGGGAATGGATGGATAACACAAGCTGGCTCACATTCTGGCGTGTGCTCGGCGGGCTTATTGTCCTCGGTGGCGCTTGGATGATTACGTCCTGGTGGCGCGGGATGTTTGTGGCACTCGGTGAAAACCGCCGCCCCACAGTCCGTGTGAATGGAATCACACTGCATTCGGGAATAGACCGTGCGTCTTTTGACACCCTCGGTATCGAACGCTTCCCAAATAATTTTTGCCCGCGTCAGGCCGCTGAGATTGGACTTCGCAAGCGACTGCTGATTCCTGTTGTGGTGGTGATTTTGCTGGCAGTCCTTGGTGTAAATTCCGAGTACGCATCAACGTGGTGGTTTCGCCTTTTCACATTCCCGCTGGGCATTTTGAAATCTTCGCTCCACTTGCTCCCGGATGGCCTCGGAATCGCGATGGCTGCTGCTTCCGCGCTGGCAGGCTGTGTTCTCCTTTGGAAAAACCAAAGCTACACACTGCTCACCTTCCGCGAATCCCTGCTCGCAAATATCGTATGCACATGCGGCTTACTCTGCGGAATGGCGATGGCCTCAGCACCCGTGCCTAAACTGGCTTTGGCACTCGGCGGAGCCGCATTTGCGATGGGATTCCGTTGGATTCGCGACATCCGCGTCGCCAGTCGCTACCGCGCCGTGAAGGCAGTGTATGATCACATCGCTGGTGAAATCGCAAAGCACGACACACCGCTCGAAGAAATGCAACGGCGCGACGACTGCCGCCTGGAACCCCTCAACGAAGCTGCATTAGTGACACGCATCAGCAACGGCTGCCGCAACGCCGAAAACTCGGATGCAATGGTGATGCGGAACTTTGGCCGCTTCCTCAATCTCGCTGAAGTGTCACATCAAATGACCACAGTCGCCATGCTCCGCTTCCTCACCGTTGGTCGCAATGTTTCCGAGTCACGGCGCGGCGGCACCACACGCCCACTGCAAAACCCACCCGTGCCCGCTTGGGATGAGGACCGCTTCCCCCTTCATGCACCCGCAGGCTTTGTGAACTGGCTCGACCCACTCGGCCTCGACGAAAGCTGGGACCGTGTCTCCGTGTGTGGAAATTGCAGCGGTTCTGGCCGTGCCAGATGCCACACATGCGGCGGAAGCGGGCGCATAACTCGGCAGGAAAATGGACGCACCGTGACCAGCACATGCGGCGGATGCCACGGCTCCGGCGTGGTTGTATGCTCAGTTTGCTCCGGCCTTGGCCGTGTCGTATTTGGACGCACCTTAAACACCCACTGGCAACGATTCTTGCCCGCGCAAACCGAGCCTGGCACTCCTCTCGCCGAGCTATTTGAAGACGCCGAGGAACGTGTCTATTTCCGCCGCGCGATCATTGAGAATCGCTGCTCCTCAAGCTGCAATAAGTTCTCCGAAACCGACGGCATCTCAGCCGACCTCACCGAACAACTGGATAAAATCGCCGATGCCGTCACCGTCAGCCACGACTCGCTGGCGGAGAAAGTCCGTGAAATTCACGAGGCCCGTTTTGTTTATCGTGCTGATTTCCAAGTCGCAGGTTTTTGGACGCTTCGGATCGGCTGCCGTTGGCTGCGCGGAAAGGTGGGCTGGTTCTTTGGCAAACGCCCGGAATTCTATTTCCCCTCCATGCCGCTCTCATGGAGCTACGTCGGCGCGATAGCACTACTCATCCCTCTCACTGTGTGCGCCGCACCATTCTGGATGTTACTGGTCCGCCGTTTCCTGTCCTTCACGATGTCATCGGTTGAATGGTGAGACTTTTGGCTGCTTTGTGTTAATCAGATCGACGCCGTAAATTAACCACGGCAATTTACTCGGCCATGAAAGCACTCATCCTCTCTACTTTTTCCTTTATTGCGTTCGCCTCCGCCGAAGACGGATTTACTCCGCTCTTTAATGGTAAGGATTTCACCGGATGGGAGCAGCACA
>JANMLS010000435.1:0-4878 GCA_031372675.1 Verrucomicrobiaceae bacterium | reverse complement strand
AAACGATGCATACAGGTATTTTTAACCGCAGATTTCGCAGATTTCGCAGATTCTTCAGAGAGCCAATCTGCGAAATCTGCGAAATCTGCGGTTAAAAACATGGGTATTATTGCTCTTTCGACGGGCTGTTAGGGAGCAGCGAACCAGCGGTGACAGGAATGCAGCCACTCCCAGTTGCAAGCGACTTCGCACTTTTCCGGCTGACGAACCGGAAACTACTTTTGGCAGATGCTCTAAAAGCCCGAAACGGCGTGGAGTTTTTGCTGGGGCATAAAATCTTTGCCGTGGCACCGGAGTTGCGGTAGGAAGTCGGGCACTCATGGCACTTATTCGCAATATTTTCTGGCTCACTTTTTTTCTCGCAGCGACTTTCGCGTTTATCGTCGTGTTTGAGCACGGCACTTCAAACTTTGCTGAAAACGCGAAGAAAGAAGTAGGGCAGATTCAGATCGTCTTTGGGATGAAGTCCAAACCAGAGCCGAAAAAGGCTCCGTAAAACCGGGGATTCGCGGCTGCTTCCCTCGTTGTACGGCTGGCCGCGATCTGGGTTTTGGCATTGCATTTGCTAAACTTTGCGATGCGCTAAAAATTTCCTCAAAACGGGGAGAAACCAACAACATTACGGTCACGTTTTGCGCAGGCCGTATAAAAAAAGACACCAACAACACTAAAAATGGCAAAGTACAAACTAGAATACATTTGGCTCGACGGTTATGAGCCTACACCAAACCTCCGCAGCAAAACTCAGGTCAAGGAATTTGCGGAATTTCCGACGCTCGAACAACTCCCGATGTGGGGCTTCGACGGTAGCTCAACCCGCCAAGCCGAAGGCCGCAGTTCCGACTGTATGCTCAAGCCCGTCGCCAGCTATCCCGACCCAGCTCGCACGAATGGCGTGCTCGTGATGTGCGAAGTGATGATGCCGGACGGCAAGACGCCGCACCCAAGCAACAGCCGCGCAACCATTCCTGATGATGAGGGAACTTGGTTTGGCTTTGAGCAGGAATACTTCCTTTATCAGGACGGCGTTCCGCTCGGTTTCCCGAAGTCGGGATTTCCTTATCCGCAGGGCAAATACTACACGGGCGTCGGCTTCGATGCAGTTGGCGATATTGCCCGCGAAATCGTGGAAGAGCATCTCGATCTCTGCCTCGAAGCAGGCATCAACCACGAAGGCATCAACGCTGAAGTGGCGAAAGGCCAGTGGGAATTCCAGATTTTCGGCAAAGGCTCCAAGCGCGCCGCCGATGAAGTGTGGATGGCCCGCTACATCCTCCTGCGCCTTTGCGAACAGTATCGCGTGGACGTAATCTGGCACTGCAAACCGCTCGGTATGGAAGTGGACTGGAACGGCTCAGGAATGCACTGCAACTTCTCGACGAAATTCATGCGCGAAGTCGGCGGCCAAGCCTACTTCGAGTCGCTCATGGGTGCGTTTGAAAAGTTCCGCCACGAGCACATCGCCGTGTATGGACCGGATAACCACATGCGCCTCACTGGTCTGCATGAAACCATGTCCATCGAGCAATTTGGCTGGGGCGTCGCAGATCGCGGCAAGTCCATCCGCGTGCCACATAGCTTCGTGAACAACGGCTACAAAGGCTACCTCGAAGACCGCCGTCCGAACTCGCAGGGCGACCCGTATAAAATCGCGGGCCGCGTGCTTCAGACGATCCAGACGGTCCCAACGAAGTAATTTTCGACGGGCAAGCCGCAAGGTTTCCATTCAAAACGCCGTCCCGCATCGCTGCGGGGCGGCGTTTTCTTTTTCCCGAAAAAATCACGCGACATTTGGGCCTCGCGGCCCTACGCAATCCACGTCCATTTCAACCAACCACCAACCCACTATTTTACCATGGCCAAAGCCACCGAATCCGAATCTGAAAGCAAAGTCATCGCAGCCCGCAACAAGAACCTCGATATGGTTCTCCAGTCCATCGCCAAGGAATACGGCGATGGTGCCATCATGCGCCTCGGCGACTCGCAGCAGATGGATGTAGAAGTCATCCCGACGGGCAACATTCTCATTGACCGCGCACTCGGCGCTGGTGGTTTTCCGCGTGGGCGCATCGTGGAGGTTTTCGGGCCTGAGTCTTCGGGAAAAACGACGCTCACGCTCACGCTCGTCGCGCAGGCGCAAAAGCTCGGCGGGCTTGCTGCATTTATTGACGTGGAGCACGCGCTCGACCCGCAGTATGCGAAGAAACTGGGCGTGAATCTCAATGACTTGCTCGTCTCCCAGCCCAGCAGCGGAGAGGAAGCGCTGCGAATCGTGGAGACGCTCGTGCGCTCAAATGCGCTCGATGTCATCGTGCTCGATTCCGTCGCCGCTTTGGTGACCAAGCAGGAACTCGAAGGCGAAATCGGCGACTCCACCGTGGGTGCGCAGGCGCGACTCATGTCCGCAGCGATGCGCAAGCTTACGGCGCTGATTTCCAAAGCTCGCACCATCGTCGTTTTCACCAACCAGATTCGCGAAAAAATCGGCGTGATGTTTGGCAACCCGGAGACGACGCCCGGCGGAAAAGCGCTGAAATTTTACGCCAGCGTGCGCGTGGACATTCGCCGCATCGGAGCAATTAAAACGAGCGACGGAGTGGTGACCGGAAACCGCACGAAAGTGAAAATCGTGAAGAACAAAATCGCGCCGCCATTCACCGAATGCGAGTTCGACATCATGTATAACGAAGGCATCTCCTCGACCGGCGCACTGCTCGATCTCGCGCTGGAAAAAGGCATCGTGGAAAAGCGCGGCTCGTGGCTTAGCTACAAAGGCAGCCAGCTCGCGCAGGGACGCGATGCGGCAAAGGACATCCTCAAAAAAGACGAGGCGCTTTTCAACGAACTCACGCAAGTCGTGAAAGCCAAACTCGACGAAGACACTGCCGCTGCCGCGAAATAGGAAATTCCATTTCCCAAAACCGTCGTTTCCGTATTTTCTGAGCGTATGAACGCTGCGCAACAGGATGTCATTGATAAAGTCATCGAGTTACTCGGAGAGCACTTCGACCACGCAATCGTCGCCGTAGGATGGTATGACGACGAAAAACGCTACTCCACCGCATCCTCATACAGCGGCGGCGTAGCCCCAGCCATCGGCCTGTGCAGGCTCTACGAAACCAAGTGGCAAAAAGAGCACCTCTGGGGACCAGACGATGACGACGACAGGCTCGACGACTAAAATCAGGCGACGCCTTGTAGTGCGGCGGGAAGCGTAAGCGCCACGCCGCCTTTGGAGGGGATTGCGGGTAGATAACGTCGTCCAAATCGCTTTGTGTGTTTCCAAACCCGAACGCCGCGATTGAATATGAAACGCGCACCTCCTGTGCGCTTTGGCAAGCCAGTCGTAGCTCACGCCGCCCTCGGCGTGAATGGAGCACCCGCGAAGCGTCATACTTTGTCCGTGCGCAAGGCCGGGAGTTTTGCGCTGCGCGTAAGAAGGTTCACGCCGAAGGCGGCGTGAGCTACGGCTGACTATCGCGGCGTTCGGATCAAACTGTTGCGCATGGCGGAGGTAGCTCCACTTTTGCATCTCTATCCTGCTTGCGAAGGCGGCGTGGCGCTTACGCTTCCCGCCGCACAAGGTCGCCCGCTCCGCAGCGCGAACTACTTTGTGCGGTCCTGATAGGTTGGTTTTTTCGGACGCACGACGGGATTTTTTCCGAGGGTTGCGTTAATTTCTGCGATGGAGCGTTCGAGTTGAGGGTCGGTCCCTTTGGCGAGTTGGGCGGGGTCATCAATCACGGTGATGTCGGGTTCTACGCCGTGGCCTTCGATGATCCATTGCCCGGTTTTATCGTAGATGCTGAAGGTGGGGACGGTGACGCTTCCGCCATCAATGAGCGAAGGGCAGCCGGTCATGCCGATGAGACCGCCCCATGTGCGTGTGCCGATGACGGGGCCAAGTTTTTTCTGCTGGAAGAGCCACGGGAAGCAGTCGCCGCCGGAGCCGCTCCAGCGGTTTGCCATCATCACTTTTGCCTGCGGCGTGGGGACGAAGGGCGTCGTCCAGTCGCGCCCATCGCGCACGCCCCAATGGGCCATCACAGGGCGGTCGAGAAGCTCGATGAAGCGGTCGGGAATTTGCCCGCCGGCATTCCAGCGCTCATCAATAATGAGGCCGTCTTTGTGCGCTTGCGCACGCCACATGCGGTAAAGCTCCGTCTGTCCGTCAATGCCGGTGTTCTTTACGTAAATGTAGCCCACGCGGCCATTCGTGGCCTCGTCCACACGGCGGCGGTTCTGCTCGATCCAGGCGCGGTGGCGCAGTTCGCTTTCGCTGCTGATGGTTTGAATGAGAACTTCCTTCGCACCTTCGAGCGTGGGTTTGTCGTTGATGCTCAGGATCACCGGCTTGTTCGCAAGGCCTTGAAATGCGGCGTAGATTTCCTGCGCGGGATCGATCTTCCGGCCATTCACTGCGAGGAGAAAATCCCCCTCTTTAATCGTGATTCCCGGCCCGCGTAGTGGTGAGCGAAATGCGGTGTCCCACGGTGCTACGTCGTGGATTTTGGAAATGCGGAATGCGCCGTCCTTGAGTTCGTAATCGCAGCCAAGATAACCGACGGAACGCGATGGCCCGCCGTCCAGATCGCCGCCGCTGCGATAAGCGTGCGAGCTGTTTAATTCGCCGAGCAGCTCGCCGAGCACGTAGTTCACATCGTGGCGCGTGACGCAACCGGAGAGCATCACGCCGTAGCGTTCGCGCATCTTCTGCCACGCGACCATGTGTAGATGCGGGTCGTAGAAAAAGTCGCGCTCGATGCGCCACGCGTCGGTGAAAATCTGACGCCATTCCGCCACGGGATCGACCGTCATCTCCAGCGCGCCGGTCGCCAGCGTCTTGTCGAATTTCTGCGCCTCCGCGACGTTCACGAT
>JANMLS010000411.1:0-1781 GCA_031372675.1 Verrucomicrobiaceae bacterium | reverse complement strand
CATTCGCGCGATTTGCCCTCCAGAAACGTGCAGGCCTCTTCGGCGCGGTGGCGGTAGGCTTCGGCGGAGACGACGGTGGCGGCGCCGTAGAGTTCGCTGCGCACATCGTCGTAGAGGCGCCAGGTGCCGTCGGGAAGTTTTTCGGGCGTGCCGTCGGCGAGCAAAATGCCGAACTGGCGGCGCATCTGGTTGAGGGTTTTGCGGAGGAGGCCGCTGTGGGCGAACGGGCCGAAGTAGCGCGAGCGGTCCTCTTTTTTTAGCCGCGTGAGGCGGAACCGGGGGAGTTCCTCGCTGAGATCGACGCGGACGAGGAGGAAGCGTTTGTCGTCGGTAAAGTCGGTATTGTAGCGGGGTCGCCACTGCTTGATGAGCTTGCCCTCGAGGAGGAGCGCCTCGGGCTCGGACTTGACCTCGATGGTCTCGAGGTCGGCGATCATTTCGATGAGGGCGCGAATCTTCGGCTGGGAGACGGTGCGGGCGCGGCCGCGCTGAAAGTAGGAGGAGACGCGTTTCTTGAGGGATTTCGCTTTCCCGACGTAAATGATGCGGCCCAGCCGGTCCTTCATCAGGTAAACGCCGGGTTTGTCGGGCAGGTGGCGCACCTTCTCCTTGAGATTAACCGGTTCGGACGCTGGCATTTTGGAATAGTTCGCCTATTTTCCAACCTCGCAAGCATGGTCTCCTCTCACAACGCCGACACCCAGGGCTCAACCGCGCGCAAGCCGGTGGCCCAAATCCGCTACGAACTGCTCACCTTGGGAGACGAGTTGCTGCTCGGGCTGACGGCCAACGGTCACCTCACGTTCATCGGCGCGCAACTGGGGCGCCGTGGGGTGACGCTGGGGCGCAATGTGACCATTACGGACGAGGCCGAGGTGATCGTCGCGCAGTTTCGCGAGAGTTGGGCGCGGGCCGACGTGGTGATCACGACCGGCGGGCTGGGGCCGACGTGCGACGACCGGACGCGAGAGGCGATCGCCGAGGTGTTGGGGCAGAAACTCGTGCGGGACGCGGACATCGTGCAGTCAATTTCGGACCGATTCACGCGGCTGGGCCGCAAGATGACCGACAACAATCTCAAGCAAGCCGACCGGTTCGAGCGCGGCGAGGTGTTGCCCAACGGCAACGGCACCGCGCCCGGGCTCTGGGTCGAACAGGACGGCAAAGTGCTGGTGATGCTGCCGGGTCCGCCGAATGAATTGCAGCCGATGTTTCTGGAACAGGTCGTCCCGCGGTTGGCGGCGCGCGGCCTGTTGCTCGAGCGCGAAGCGTATGTGCAGCTGCGCACGGCGGGCGTCGGCGAGTCGATGCTCGAAACGCGGCTGCAGCCGATTTTCAACCAGTATGGCGACGCGCTGAGCGTGGCGTTTTGCGCGCATCAGGGCGCCGTGGACTGTCGCGTGAGTTCGCCCAGCGGGCGGCTGAGCTACGAGCAGCTCGAGAGCGTCGCCCGCGAATGCGGCGCGCTGCTCGGCGAAGACCTGATGTGTTACGGGCACGACACGCTCGCGAAGACCGTGAGCGACCATCAAGCGACCATGCGGGAGCTCACCGAAGCGCACGGGAAGGCCACAACTATGGCCAACAGCCGGATTGAGGAGCTCGAAAAGCAGACGAGCGCCCTGCAGACCAGCCTCGAGGGGGTGCAGAACAAACTCAAGGCGCAGGAAGTCCAGACAGCCAAAGCGGAAGCCCTGGCCGCCGCCGAGAGCGAACGCGCGCTCGGGTTTACTACCGCCCTATCTGAAGCCAACGCAGCCATCGAGCGGTTGCGAGCGGAC
>JANMLS010000406.1:0-23970 GCA_031372675.1 Verrucomicrobiaceae bacterium | reverse complement strand
GGCCCGCGCCCGAAAGCGGAGCAAAATCCATGTCAACGTTTTGTGCGGCAGGCGGAGTGTGGAATGTCTTCACAAACTCCCATACCACCGTCCTCGCCGCGCAAAACGCCTCTATTCAATCGCGGCGTTCGGGTTAAAGGCGGCGTGCTCTTCGCTGGCGAGACCTTCGCTAAGTTTTGCGAGCACGCGGGCGGCGTCGAGGTCGAGGAGGGCGTTCATGTCGAGCCACAGACCGGGGAAGATATGGCTGCGAATGATGCCGGAGTCGTCTGGTAAAATGTGAACGTAATCGTCTTCGACAAGCTCCAGCCAGTCCACGCATTCATCCACGGTACGCCACAGGAGGTATTCGCGCACACCGGCGCGGCGGTAGGTATCGAGCTTGGCCGTGGAATCCACGCTGGCGCTGCTGGCGGCGATTTCCACGACGAGTTCCGGCGCACCGATGAGGTATCCTTTTTTATCCACACGCACCTGACCACCGAACTCCGGCAAGAGGCGGAGCGAGGCGTCGGGCTGCGGAACTTCGTCGCGGCCAAGGCGAGTGGTGGTGTTGGTGGACGCACGGACTCCTCGTGTGGCGGCAGTGTAGTAGCAAAGCCAGCCTTGGATGAGGTTATCGGGATCGCCGTGTTGGTCGGCGCGGACGGGTGAGGCCACATAAACGGTTCCTTGGATTAGTTCGGCTTTTTTTACTTCCGGCATCGCATCGTAGCGGCGCAGAAACTCCGAGGCCGAGAGTTGGTCGCCGTTTTCCAGCGGCGGTACATCTCGCAACACCAGTGGGCGCTTTTTAGCGGGCGGTGAAATGAGAGCACTCATGTTAGAGATGATTTAGCATTTTGTGCGTGGGTTGTCGAAGGGTGTTTGTAGTTCTGGATTGTGCGTACGGCGTTTAGGTTTCGCGTCTTTTCGTGCGACGTTGAACTTGCCCGGCTCCGGGCAAGCGACTACCTGCCAGCGCATGGATTTGTTGTACGCGCTTCGCACCCACTTTGGTCACGATTCTTTCCGGCCCGGCCAGGAGGCTGTGGTGCGTGCGCTGCTTGCGGGGGAGTCGGCGCTGGCGCTGTTCCCGACGGGGGCGGGGAAGTCTATTTGCTACCAGCTCCCGGCGGTGATGATGGAGGGGACGGCGCTGATTATTTCGCCGCTGATCGCGCTGATGAAGGACCAAGTGGATGCGCTGCGGCGGCGCGGGGTCGCGGCGGCGCGGCTAGACTCTAGCCTCACGGCGCAGGAGACGATGCAGGTGTATGCGGACCTCCGCGAGGGGAAGCTCAAGCTGCTCTACGTGGCCCCGGAGCGGCTTTCGGGTGAGACGTTTTTGGAGCGGCTGCGGCGGGTGAAAATCTCGCTGCTCGCCATTGATGAAGCGCACTGCATTTCCGAATGGGGACACAATTTCCGCCCGGAATATCTGCGGCTTGCGCGGGTGGCGGAGGAGCTTCAGTTGCGGCCTGTGCTCACGCTCACGGCGACTGCGACGCCGGATGTGGCGCGGGATATTTGCAAGGCGTTCCACATCGCAGACGAGCGGCATGTGCAGACTTCGTTTCGGCGAAAGAACCTGCACCTCCGTATCACGCCGACTTCCTCCGATGCGAAGTTCGACGTGCTGGCGAAGCGTCTCGCCAGCTCGAAAGTGCGCCCGGCGGTGGTGTATGTCACTTTCCAGAAAACTGCGGAGGAAGTCGCCGCGTATCTCGCTCGCACGGGGCTCTCGGCGCGGGCTTATCATGCGGGGATGGACTCGGCGGATCGCGATGCCGTGCAGGATGCGTTCATGCGCGGCGACACGGAAATCATCGTGGCGACGATCGCGTTTGGCATGGGCATTGATAAGGCGGACATCCGCAGTGTCATCCACTTTAACCTCCCGAAGACGCTGGAGAATTATCAGCAAGAAATCGGGCGCGCGGGGCGGGATGGGCAGCCCGCGCTGTGCGAGCTGCTGGCGTGTGCGGACGATGCGGTGCCGCTGGAAAACTTCACGCTCGGGGATACGCCGACGCCCGAAGCGGTGGAGTCGCTCGTTCGCAAGATGCTGCGCTCGGGCGAGTCGTTCGACGTGAGCCAGTATGACTTGAGCCAAGAGACGGACATCCGCCCGCTGGTGGTGGAGACGGTCATCACGTATCTGGAATTGGACGGTCTTTTGCGCCCGACGCACACTTTCTACGAGAGCACCCAGGTGGAGTTTCAGCGCCCGGAATCCGCGATTCTCAGCGGGCACACGGAGGACCGGCGGCGCTTTCTCGCGGGGCTTTTTTCCGCCGGGCGGCGAGGGCCGAAGTATCTCACCATCGCGCTTGAAGCCGCTGCCCAACAGCTCGGCGAGCCACGCGAGCGAATCGTGAAGGCGCTCACTTGGCTGGAGGAGACGGGAGCCATCACGCAAAAGCCCGCTGGGCTGCGGCACGGCTTCCGGCTGTGTGGCGATGCGGCCCATCGCGACCCGGCGACGGTGGCTGCGCAACTCGCCGAACTGTTCGCCCAGCGCGAAGCTCGGGAGACGCAACGGCTGAACCAAATCCTCGATTTCGCCATCCAGCCGGGCTGCATCACGCGGCGGCTGCTCGGCTATTTCGGCGAGGCACTGGCGGAGGAAAACTGCGGGCATTGCCACTACTGCCGCACCGGCACGCCGACGATGGCGATGGGTCTCCCTGCGACGCCGATCCCGCCATTCACCGATGAGGATGCGGAGGAAGTGCAGGCGCTGATTTTCGAAGAACTGCCGCAACTCGGCACGCCGCGCCAGCTCACGCGCTTCCTTTGTGGCCTCACAAGCCCCGCGACGAGTCGGGCAAAGCTCACGAAACGCCGCGAGTTTGGGCGCTACACGGCGACACCGTTCCGGCTTGTGCTCGGCTTTGTGGAGCAGTGCTGGAGCGGGTCGGAGTGATTCTACTTCGCGCGGACCAGCTGGAGGCTCTCTGCCTGAAACCACACCTCGCCTTTGGTTGCGCGGAGTTCTGCGACGAGGACTATTTCGTTGCCTGTGGATTCAAAATCGTAGCCGACTTTTTGCCACGCAGCGGTGCCTTTTAGTCCTGCGGGACGCTGTGTGCCGCTGATTCGGACGCCCGCGCCGAGGATGCTGTCGTCGCCGGGTTCATCCACTCCACTCGTCTTTGCCATTGCCTCGAAGCGGTATTTCCCAGGCTCCAGCGTGATGTTGCGTCGCCATGATGCGGTGGTGTTTTCATTTGCCTTGATGCGAAAGCAGCGCTGCCCGTCCAACTGCGCTTCATCCAGCGTTCCGGCGCCTTCAGTGCGCCATTGCCCGGCACCGATTTTTGCCACGCTGTCCTTCCAATCCAACGGCTTGGGCATGTCTCCAAACTGCTTGCCGATCGCGGTGATTCGCGCCGTCACCCGCTGCTGCGCACCTGCGATGTGGCCTTGGAAATCCTTGGCCGATTGTGCGTTATGTTTTTGGAGTGCGGTGATGATTTTCCTACCCTGCTCGGCGATGCGGGCTTCCCAATCCCGGCCTTTGAGCACCTTTGCGTAAATCCCCTGCGCAATCTCCGAGTAGCGTTTTTTCCACGCCGGATTGCTAAACACAGCCTGCCCGACGAGCGAGCCGGGATCGCGGACTACGGGCCAGTTTGCATCGCTAAAAAGCTGGTCCATCCCGTGACAGAAAAAGTTCGCCTTGCCCGTCGTTTGGTCGAAGTAAACGCGGTAGTTATTGCGGTTGAAATTATAGCCGTCCCAGTGGCAGGTGAATGTCTCCATCGCGAGCACGCGGAGGAATTGCTCCACATCCAGCACCTTCTCCATTGCAGCCCACTTCGCGGCGGGATCCGCTATTTTGCAGGCATTGGCGAGTGCCTTGAGGTCTGCGCGGTCCTTTACGTTGCCCTGCTGGAGTTCCAGCTCCCCATCCACTTCGGAGATAAAATGACCGTCGTACAGGCTGCCCTCGGTCTTCTCGTAAAAATAGCTCAGAAAATCCTCGGTGAAGCTCTCTTTGAAAACATACAGACCCAGTTCGCGACCGTTCCACTTTACCAAAACGTGTGTGCAGCGCGATGCGGGCACTTCGGCTGCGCGGCACCATTCGCCGCCCACGATCTCGTTCAAAAAACTGCCATCCTGCGCACCGTTGTTGAGGTGAAATTTCTCCATCCCATTAAAGCGCTCGGCACCCTTGTATTTATCCATGTTCACCGTGAGGCCCGGCTTGTCGTCGGGACCTTGGAAACTTCCTGCTGCGCCCTTCAGCTTCACGGCTGCTTTGCCGTGTTTTTTCACCGTGCCGTCGGGCAGCGTCTCGATGATGTCGCACTCTGCATACCGACGGTTGTCGCGCTTGAGATATTCCCATTCCTCCGGCTCCCAGACAAACTCCAGCTTGCGCACCGGGCCGTTGAAAAACTCATCCGAAGCCTTCCGGTGCTTATCTTTTTTCGGAATCTTCGGGGCCGGCACCGCTGGCGCTATCGCAGGCGCAGGCGGTGTATTTTGAGCCACCAAAATCGGCTTCGCAGACTCCACGGATTGCTTGGTTACTGCTGGCTCGCCGGAAACCATCGGCGCGATGAGCAAAAGCCCGAATCCAAAAACCAAAGTCGCAATTGTATAAGTTAAAGTCTTCATCGGTCGTAATTCACATTCCACAGCGGGCTAGAACTTTGAAAAAATTATGCTGGGGTGGCGATGGTATTTTCAAAAATGCAGTCACCGCCGCTGTTTCTGGATCAAAGAGGTGGTGCGTGAAGTCTCAGGGCACACGTATCTAAATTTCTCTCACGGCGAATGGGAGCGGGGCTTTTTTAGCCCCGTTTGCCGCGATAGCGGCAACGCGCTTTGCCACTGACGTGGCAACGGGGCTATAAAAGCCCCGCTCCGATTCTAGCTTCCGCGCCTCAATCAGTGAAATTTAGATGCGTGAACCCTGCGCGAGGTCTGGTGGATGCTTTATTTCTTCCCGTGCGATTCTTCGTGGTGTCTCTTAAGGAGGTCGCTGCCGAAATCGTTTTCCCAATCGCGCCAGACGCTGTGCGGGTGGTTCGCTTTACCCTGCGTGTTGTCGTATTCCACGACGAAGCTCTCGTTTTGCACGCGGTAATAATGCGGCTCGCCGCGCTCCAATCCACCAGCCCACGCAAAGTGGATTTTGGAAAGCCCGGCTTTTCCGATGCGCACCATTTCTTCGCTCGCAACATCGGGGCGGCAGCGGAAAATCTGCTCTTTGATTACGAGCTTCAGCTTTGCCTGTTGCTCCGGCGTGAGCTTGTCCCACGAGATTCCCTCCGGCTTTGTGCGCTCCGGGCGGCTGGGGAGATTGAGAATATCGCTCGGTGCTTTTTCGGCGATGACGGCGATTTTGCGCTGCTCCTCCGTGAGCGATTGGATCAACTCGCGACCGAGGTCTTCTTCTTTTCCGAGGATGCGCAGTCCGTCTTTTTCACCGGGATTTGTGCCGAAAAAAGAAGGCGTCATTGAGGGCGCGGCGCCTGCAATCGTCGAGTAGTTGAGCGAGAGATGATGCCCTTCAAATCGCCAGCCCCACGGCTCCTTGCCGCCCGGCGTGCCGAAGATGCTCACGAAATACTTTTCGGGGTCGCGCTTGCCGGTCGTATCCTTCTCCATCTCACGGAGAATGGTTTCAAGCGACATGATCAGCGTGGCTTTTTTGTAGCCATCATCGCTCAAGCCAGTCTTCGCAAGTGCCATCGCAAGCGGGCGGATTTCGGGCGGCATTTCCTTGAGCGAAAGCCCCTTTCTTTCGCGCGGTATAAAGTGCCAGTTTTTGCGCTCCTCGGAGCCAAACTCGAAGACCGCTTTTGCCTTCTGCTCTGCGGGAAGCTTCTCCAGCAGGGCGTTCGCGGCTTTCACCATCTCGGCAGATGCCGGATGCAGCGGCGCTTTGGGATGAGCTTCGTGCGCGTATGTGGAGACGACGAGGGCGGCTGTCAGGGCGAGGAAAATTTTCATCGCTCGCATTCGTGCCGCGTTCGCGTGGAACTGCAAGCCCGCTCACACGCCGCGCTGCATCGGCGGCCAGATGAACTTGTGCATCTGGAGCTGGAAGCGCACGGGCAGTTTATCGGCGACAATCCAATCCACCATATCGCGCGGCTCGATCTTTCCAAAGACTGGCGAAAACAGCACGCAGCCGCAGCGCTCGTCCAGACGATGCTGCCGGACTTGCTCGCACGCCCATTCGTAATCTTCGCGCGAGCCGATGACGAATTTCACTTCATCGCGTTTGGCGAGGTGCTCGATGTTGCTCCACAGATTCCGCGCGCACTCGCCGGAGGACGGCGTTTTCAAATCCATGATGCGATGCACTCGCGGATCGATCTTGGAAATATCGTGTGCGCCGCTCGTCTCGATGAGCACCGTTTTCCCCGCATCGCAAAGCTGCGCCATCAGCGGGAGCACGTTTTTTTGCAGCAGCGGCTCGCCGCCCGTGATCTCCACGAGCGGGCAACTCGTCGCGAGAACCTCGGCCAGCACTTCGGAAACGAGCCGCTTTTTTCCGTCGTAAAACGCATACGCCGTATCGCAATAAGTGCATCGCAGGTCGCACGCGGTGAGGCGCACAAACACACACGGCCAGCCCGCCCACGAGCTTTCGCCCTGGATGGACGAATAGACTTCGTTGACCTTGAGCGTCGCTTCCAAAGCGCTACTTGCGGTCGGCGATGGGAATCACCTTTTTGCCCACAGCCGGGCCGACGTATTCACTGAGCGGACGATACAGACGGTTGTCCGCAAGCTGCTCCAGCACATGCGCTGTCCAGCCCGCCGTGCGCGAAATCGCGAAGATCGGCGTGAACATATCCGTCGGGATTCCGAGGCTGTAATAGACCGTCGCGCTGTAAAAATCCACGTTCGCATTCAGCGCCTTGCGCTCGCGCATCACCTCCGCGATGCGCTCCGACATGCGAATCCATTTCGGCTCGCCGAGTTGTTCGGTGAGCTTCACCGCCATGTTGCGAAGATGCGGTGCGCGGGGATCGAGCACTTTGTAAACGCGATGGCCGATTCCCATGATCTTCTTCTTCTGCGCCAGCGCGTCTTCTAGCCACGGGTCCACATTTGCCTCGCTGCCGATTTCCTCCAGCATGTGAATCACTCCCTCGTTTGCACCACCGTGCAGCGGGCCTTTCAGCGTGCCGATTGCGCTCGTGATTGCAGAGAACATATCGCTCAACGTCGCGACCGTCACCCGTGCGCTAAACGTGCTCGCATTCATCCCGTGGTCCGCGTGCAGGACGTAGGCGACATCCAGCGTATCCGCAGCCTCCTGCGAGGGCGTCTCGCCATTCAGCAAGTAGAGAAAATGCGCGGCCTCGCCGAGGTCCTTGCGAATCGGCGGCAAGCTCATCCCTTGCCGCGCACGATGGTAATAACCCGCGATCACACCGATACGCGCCGTGATGCTCAGTGCGCGCTCACGATTCCGGTCCATCGAGTTGTCATCAATGCTCGTGTCATAAAGCCCCAGCATACTCACCGCCGTGCGAATCACATCCATCGGCCCCGCCGTCGTGGGCGCGGTCTTTAGAAAATCAATCACGCCCTGCGGAAGTTCGCGGCTGTTGCGCAGATGCGTAGTCAGCGCGGAAAGCTGATGCGCATTCGGAAGCTCGCCGTACCAGAGCAGATGAATGATTTCCTCAAACGACACATTCCCCGCGAGTTCATTGATGTCGTAGCCCGCATAAATAAGCTGCCCAATGTCTCCGAGCACATCGGAGAGCCGAGTGGAGTTAGCGACGATTCCTTCGAGTCCTTTTGCTGTAATAGCCATTGTGGTAAGATTCTTAAAAAGTGTTTCTACAATAAATCAGCGAGCCTTCCGGCCCGTGGAAACGCCAAGGTTTCCGCAGAGGCCCCCCAAAGCGCAAGCGCGAACATGAAAACTCCGAGAGAAAACGCCCACAACAAGCACCATCCGGCGGCATCGCGCATACTCGCCCATTCGGAAAACACCCTTGGCAAAAAGAGCGATCCACACCATCCTCTCCCCACTCATTCACGTCAAAAAAGACTTACTTGCCGCTGACAAAACCAAGTCATCACTACCACCAATGCGCGCACTCGATTACCCACACATCACCACCGCGAATGGAGACGCGGCGCACTTGGAGCGCCTTCCTCGCATCCGTGTCGCGCAAATCGCTGCCGACCACCTCGGCTACGGCTGGTCTGCGGAGGAAATTGCCCGTCAATACCCGCACCTCACCCTCGCCGAAATCCACGCCGCCCTCGGCTAATACTACGATCACCGCGAGGAAATTGATGCCGAACTCGCTGCCGAACTAACCGAACTCGACCGCACCAGCATGCGTCCTGCGTCCTCGCTCCGCATGCGCCTCATCGCTGCCCGGCAAAATCGGGCCGCATGACTCCGCTCTACCTCGACGCTCACGTTCCCGCCGCCATCGCCGCGCAGCTTCGCACCCGTGGCGTGGATGTGCTCCGACGCCGCCACGGAACTTGCCGACCCCTACCTCCTCGCCCGCAGCACCGCGCTCGGGCGATTGCTATTCACGCAGGATATCCGGTTCAAAGCCCTCGCCGAAGACTGGCAGCGCATAGGCCGTAGTTTCGCGGGCCTTGTCTTCGGCCATCAACTCTACGGCTCCATCGGCCAATATATCCGCGACCTCGAACTCATCGCCAAAGCCACTGAGCCGGCGGATTGGACCGGGCAGGTCGAGCAACTGCCTTTGCGGTAAGTCGCTGATAGTTTCCCTCGCGCATTGTCACGCGCGCCCGCAGCCCGCTAGAACCGTCCCCGCTCATGCCCATCACCAAAGAATCATTTTTCCAACTGCTGCCCACGCTCGGCTTTACCAAACAGGGCGGCTTGTGGACGAAAGACATCGGGCGTGCCCGGCTTGCGGTGGATGTGAAAAACGAAACGCTCGTTTATCCCGAAGACCAGGGCCTCGCCATCAATGAGCGCCAGACCTGCAACTTCTCCGCGCCGGAAAACTTCGTCGTTTTCGAGTGCGTCCATCGTCTCTTGGTAAAAGGCTACGCCGCCCGGCATATCGAGCTTGAGCCAAATTGGAAAGTCGGCCACGGCGCGAGCGGCGGACGGGCCGATATTCTCATCAAAGACAACGCGGGCAATGCGCTGCTAATTATCGAATGCAAGACCGCCGGCAAGGAGTTCGAGCGTGCTTGGAAAAGCACCAAGCAGGACGGCGACCAGCTTTTCAGCTACGCCCAGCAGATCAGCGAGACGCAATTCCTCTGCCTCTACGCCTCCGAGTTTGCGGACGAAAAGCTCCCCTACCAGAGCTAGATCATCGCCCATCGCGACAACGAAAAGTATCTCGCTGCGAACCCGCTTTTTAAGAGCTTCAAGGACGCCACCGACGTTCGCTCCTGCTTCGCCGTCTGGCGCGGTACCTACAAGCTCGACTTCACCGAGAGCGGTATTTTCGAGGAAAACATCCAGCCCTACCACATCGGGAAGGACAAATACTCGCTCGCCGACCTCCACCCGATTTCCGCCGCCGACCAACAGAAGAAATATCACGAATTCGCCACCATCCTCCGCCAGCACAACGTCTCCGGGCGCGAGAATGCTTTCGACAAGCTGGTGAACCTCTTCCTCTGCAAGCTCGTGGACGAAACCGAGAACCCCGACGACCTGAAATTTTACTGGAAGGGCGTCGCCTACGACACTCACTTTGATCTACTCGACCGCCTCCAGCAGCTTTACCAGAAAGGCATGGGCAAGTTCCTCGGCGAAGACATCACCTACATCAACGAGAGCGATGTCAGCAACGCCCTGCGCTTCGTCCGTCAAAACCCCGACGCCACCCAGCGAGCCGTGTGGGGACTCTTTATCCAGCAGAAGTTTTTCACGAACAACGACTTCTCCCTCATCGATGTTCACAACGGAAAGCTTTTCTACCAAAACGCCGAAGTCCTCCTGAAAATCCTGCAAATGTGGCAGGGCATCCGACTCATCGGTGCCGGGCACAATCAATTCCTCGGCGATATGTTCGAGTTCTTTCTCGACCAAGGCGTGAAGCAGAGCGAGGGGCAATACTTTGCCGCAGCCTAGATTTCCATGCTGTTCAAAGTGTGTATCCAATCCTCGGCCTGCCGTATGGCATCAGCGTCGGATTGAAATAGACGAGAGTCATCGCGTCAAAAGAAGTGGTCTTGAATACCGCCGTCTTACCGGAATCCCCAGCAGTGTTGCTCAAGTCGAAATCCTCCTCTTTTAGCACTCCAGCTTTAGCTTCCCAAATGTAAGCGGTATCTCCGCGTCTCTCCTTGCCCCGTTCAAATACTCCATCCTTATTACCGAGAACATATCGAAAAGTAAGGTAGGTTCCAGGCTTCGGTAGATGGCCTTTAGGTCGGTTCGTTTCCAATGCAATTTTCACTTCCAACGGGACTGCGGGGCGTTTTTTAGGGATCAGATCGGGATAAGAATGAGGGGTATTCCGTTCATAGAGACCATCAGAGTTTGCTGCCACGCCTTCACCAAGGATGTTGCCGATCATAGATGAAAGATTTGCCAACTCCACAAGTCGCCCAACGGGTTTCGCGCCGTGCAGTTCCAGTTGAAAGTCCATCGTATCGAGCGTTCCGTGGCAGTGCTCGATTCCGGCGCGCAACATGGCAGAATCTAATCCGGTGATACTGATTAAGCGTGTTTCATTCAGAAAGTGCGCATCCAAAAGCATCCGCGGCGCACGTTTTGGCATCGCCCTTGCGGGCATTCCCGCAGCCTTAGCTTCGGCGTGAACAAGCAACGCCGATAACTCCAAGCCCAGTGCGTGACATCCCTTGAGAATCACTGCGAATCCAGGCGAGCGTTCACCACGTTCCCACAATGCAATCGTGGAGCGATCTACCCCTACACGAGCCGCCATATCTTCATAGGTTAGCCCCTGCCGTTTCCTCTCTTCAGCAAGCAATTCAATCACGGCAGCAGTAATTTTTTCAGAAAGTTCAATCTCGGTCACGAAATGATGAAATCGTATTGACCTACGCAACGCGACGGGACAATAGTCTCCACCGGATGAAGATACTCGATCTCTTTTGCGGCACTGGCGGATTTTCCAAAGGCTTTGAGAAATCGCGCAATGCGAATTATCAGACCGTCTTTGGTATCGATCTCCTTCCGCAGTCCGTGGAAACTTTCCGGCTGAATCATTCTCAGGCGGTCGGCCTTTCTGAGGACATTCGAAAGGTGCGGTGCGAGGAACTCAGCGCGAAGCTAAAGCTCCGCAGAGGTGAGCTTGGCCTAATTATCGGGGGGCCACCATGTCAGGGTTTTTCTTCCATTCGCCCATTTCGCTCCGCTAACCAAGACGATCCCCGCAATAACCTTTTTGAGCAGTTTGCGAATTTCGTGAACTACTTTCGCCCACGCGCCCTTGTATTGGAAAATGTCGTTGGACTAGCCACGCACAAAGGTGGGGATGCTATTTCCCAGATTGCGGAATGCTTTACTGCACTTGGCTATGACTGCGATTGGCGCATTCATAATGCCGCAAACTTCGGAGTGCCACAAAGGCGTGAACGACTCATCTTTATTGGCGTCGAGAAAGGCGGTAAAATTTTATTTCCCGAGCCGACTCATGAAAACGACGGGACCACTATTGGGCACAAAGACCGCGCGAGGATGGTAACAGGCGAGCTGGATTTGTTTTCTACCAGAAAGCTCGAACCGGCTGTAACTGTGCTGGATGCTATCGGCGATCTACCTCAAATCCGCTCTGGCGAGACAGCCACAGAATATAATCGCGAACCCTTCCACCCCTACCAACAGGAGCGACGCAACGGCACAAAAACCCTCGGGCTTCATTTCGCAACTATGCACACGCCTAAGATGCTCGAAATCATCAGGCACTCGGGCAAAAACATCGCCTCGATTCCAAAACACCTCATCACGAGCGGATTTTCATCTTGCTACAGCCGATTGGACGGAAACGTAACAAGTGTAACTATCACTGTGAACTTCGTTCATCCGGCTTCGAACCGCTGTATTCATCCCGTATGTGACCGCGCATTGACACCACGCGAAGGCGCTCGCATTCAATCCTTTGACGATGATTTTAAGTTTGCGGGGAATCGCTCACAGATCGTCAAGCAGATCGGCAATGCGGTTCCTCCGCTGCTCGGAAGAGCCATTGGCGAAGCACTCGCACACAATTTCCAATGATTGAACTTGGCGTAGTGAAATACGCAGACATCCCGGCGGAGGAATTTGCCAGCTACCGGCTGAATCGCGGCGACGTGCTTTTCAACCGTACGAACAGCATCGAGCACGTCGGCAAGACCGGCCTCTTCGATCTGGAAGGCGACTACTGCTTTGCCTCCTACCTCGTTCGCGTGGTGCCCGACCCAGCGAAGGTGCTCCCGCTTTTCCTCACCGCGATGATGAACTCCGTCGAGTTCCAAGCCGAAGCGAAAGGAAAAGCCGCGAAGTCCATCAACCAGGCTAACATCAACGCGACGACCATGAAAAACATGCGCGTCCCCGCACCGCCGCTGCCCGAGCAGCAGCGCCTCGTCGCCAAGATCGAAGCCTTGGAAGCCGAGATCACCGCCGCCCAAGCCCTCATTACCTCCGCCTCCGCCCGGAAAGAGGCGATTTTGAAGAAATATCTTTGATCTCGTGCGAAGGGTTGACGTGCGTGGTAAGTTTATACCACACCCAAGCACCATGAAAACCTTCACCGATACCATCAAATATCTTCGTCTTCAAAAGAAGCTCACTCTACGCGATTTCTGCGAGCAAGTCGGCATCGACCCAAGCAATTGGAGCAAGATCGAGCGGGGCGTAAATCCGCCGCCCAGCGATGTCGGCGTGCTGGAGCGGCTGGCAGATTTTTTTGGCCTCGCCGGAGCAGACAAACTGGCACTGTTGGACGCCGCAGCGCTTCAGCGGAGGGAAATTCCGCCGGATGTCGCCGATAGCGCGATCCTCCAGCGTGCGCTGCCCGCCTTCTTCCGCGCAGCGCGGGGACACGAACTCACCGAGTCAGAGTTGCAAAGCCTCGCCGAGGACATCCGAAAGCTAAACACTCCCGACCACGCTTAATTCCTCCCATCTGCATGGAACACATCTGGCGAAAAATCGAGGAGTTGCGCGAGCAGTATGAAACGCTGAGGGAAGACCGAACGCCGATTGATGTGTTCGCGTTTTTCGAGATCGATCTTGGGCTGGACCCAATCCCTTTTGACGAGCTGACTGCCAAGTATCGCGTGGAAGCAGCCATCACAGCGGACTTCACCGGTATTTACCTGGATGCCGAACAGTATTCGCTCATGGAAAGAGGGCCGGAATGGAAACTCAACCGCCTCCGTTTCACCATCGTGCACGAACTGGCGCACTACTTCCTCCATCGCGACCTGCCGCAGCCCGAAAATTTTGCGTCCTTGCCCGACTTTGCCCGCTGGACTGCGAACTACGGCGGGAAGAAATACACCGCAGAGCAAGAAGCCAACGAGTTTGCCGGACGCTTGCTCGTTCCAGAAAGGCGGCTGAAAGCGTGTTTCGAGGAGTTCGCCCAACAAGCTGAAAAGCTCATTCCAAACTTCGCAGCAAGCGGGTCGCTGAGGGATAAGTTCGCGGAGAAAGTCGCGCCCCGCTTCGGAGTGAACGCGCAAGTGATCGGGATTCGGCTGGATCGCGATGGGATTTGGCCCGCTGCGTGACGCCGTAACAGTGTATTGAACTGCCAATCTTGAGCCGAGCGAAGATAACCGTGCTCCGAAATTGCGGCGGCTACTTCGCCCCGCGCTTTTCGCGGCCTCGGAAGCGGAAGTTGATGGGGAGGCCGGTGAAGGGGGAGACGGCGCGGATGGAGGCTTCGAGAAAGCGGCGGTAATGTTCGTCGAGGAGGGCGGCGTTGTTGACGAAGAGGACGAATTCGGGGATTGGGATGGCGGTGTGCGTGGAGGTCTCCGGCATGGTGGCATAGACGACTTTGAAGCGTTTGCCTTTGCGGATGGCGGCGGGTTGCTGGGTGAATGCGGCTTCGATGAGGCGGTTCAGCGGGCCGGTGGCGATGCGCTGTTTCGAGGCGGTCTGCACTTTGTCAAACATGCGGAATAGGCGGCTGATGTCTTCGCCGGTCTTTGCGCTGAGGAGCACGGTGGGCGCGTAGGGGAGGAAGAAAAGCTCGGAGGTGATGGTTTCGAGAAACTCCTTCAGCTTTTCCTTCCCGTCGGTGCGGTCTTTGATGAGGTCCACTTTGTTGACGGCGATGACGCAGGGTTTTTTCGCTTCCTGAATGAGGTTTGCGATTTTTTTGTCCTGTGAGGTCACGCCCATTTCGGCGTCAATGACGAGGCAGCAGAGGTCGGCGCGTTTCACGCTCGTCTCGCTGCGCATGACGCTGAAAACTTCCACGGAATTATCCACTTTCCCGCGCGACCGGATGCCGGCGGTATCAATGAGGATGTAGTTTTTCCCGCCGCGTTTGTATTCGATGTCCACGGCGTCGCGTGTGGTGCCGCTGATGGGCGATACCATCGTGCGGTCGGCGCCGAGGATGGCGTTGGTGAGCGAGGATTTGCCGACGTTCGGGCGTCCGATAATGGTGATTTTAATCGGCGGGTCTTCAGCGGGTTTCTCGACAAACTCCGGCAGGTAACTCTCCAGCAATTCCACAAGGTCGCCGATTCCCAGCCCGTGTTCGGCGCTGATGCTGAGGACGTTTTCAAAACCCATTTCATCAAACTCCCCGGCAAGCGAGCCGTGCTTTGCGTGGTCGATTTTATTCACCGCGACGACAATCGGCTTTCCCGCCCGACGCAGCATCCGAGCCAGCACCAAGTCCACCGGCGTGAGGCCGTCCTGCCCGTCCACGACGAACAAAATCACGTCGCTGGTGGCAATGGCGATGTCCGCCTCGGTCTGCACCTGCTCTTTGAAACTCAAGTCCGCATCCGCTCCGATTCCGCCCGTATCGAAGATGGAAAACGGCGCAGTGCCCAGCTTGCAATCCGCCCGAATGCGATCCCGCGTGACGCCCGGTTGGTCGTGGACGATGGCGATTTTTCTTTTGGCAAGGCGGTTAAAAAGCGCGGATTTCCCGACGTTCGGACGACCAACAATTGCAACAGTGCGTGACATGACCGCGCACTGTCAGCGCAGCACGCGGGGCTGTCGAGAGATTCCACGCTCGCTTCGCTGCGGGGCTTGACTCAGTCGGGACTGCGGGATGAGTGTAATCGGCGATGAAGCTTCTCTCGGTTTGGATTGCTCTGGTTCCCTGCTTGGCCGGTTTGCTTTCGGCGCAGGAGGCGAAGATTGTGGAAAAGGAAGGCCGCGTAGTCGTCACAAAAGTGGGCGCAAAAACGGTGCCGGCGGAAGTTGGTGTAGCCTTGGGCGCTCGCGATAAACTGGGCACCGGGAGCTCCAGCCGGGCGGTTTTGAAGATGAGCGAAAAATGGTTTGCGAGGGTGGATGAGGAGACAGACGTGGAAATTACTCCCGGCGCGTTTTCTGCGAAGGACAAGGACTCGATGAAAGTAGCTCTGGGCGGCGCGTTCATTTACAGCCGCGAGGAGGAGGGCGAGCTGAAGGTGCAGGTTCCATCGGCAACTGGCGGACTGCGCGGCACGCAGTTGATCGTGCGAGTTTTCCCAAATGGAAGGGCGATCATGAAAGTGCTCGAAGGCGAGGTGGATTTGGCAAACGAGCACGGGAGAGTTTTGCTGAAAGCTGGCGAGGCTGGCGAAGCCGTGCATGGCCGTGCGCCGCGCAAGACTGCGGTGATCGAGACACGCAATCTCTTGCAGTGGGCGCTGTATTATCCGGCGGTGCTCCAGCCGGATGAGCTGGGTCTTTCGGCAAACGAGCAGCGCACTTTGGCTGCTTCGCTGAAATGCTATCGCGAAGGCGATTTGCTCGGCGCACTCGCAAATTATCCGATGCACGCAGCGGCGTCCACGAACAGCGCGAGGCTCTATCGCGCTGCGGTCTTGCTGGCGACCGGGCAGGTTGATGAAGCTCGTGAAGCGATTCGCGGCGTGCCGAAAAATCATCATGGACGAGAGGCGATTGAGCGGATGCTCGCGGCGGTTTTGTTTATCGAACAGCCGGAGAAAACGGATTTGAAAACCGCAGGCGAAGCGCTTGCGGAGAGCTATTATCAACAATCGCGTAGTCGTCTTGAGGAAGCGCTTGCAGCGGCAAAACGCGCGAGAGAAATCGCGCCGGATTCTGGCTTCGCGTGGACACGGGTTGCAGAACTGGAGTTTTCCTTCGGGCGCACCCGCGAAGCGCGAAAGGCACTGGAACGCGGCTTGGAATTATCTCCACGCAACGCGCAGGCTCACGCTTTGCGCGGCTATTTACTGAGCGCGGAAAACCACATCAGCAAAGCGCGTGAAGCTTTTGAACATGCGACGCGGCTGGACGGCGGACTTGGTAATGCGTGGCTCGGTCTTGGCCTCACAAAAATCAAACAGGGGCATCTGGAAGACGGTCGAGCCGATTTGCAAACAGCGGCAACCGTCGAGCCGACACGCGCATTTTATTACAGCTATCACGGCAAGGCTCTGAGTCTTGAGGGCCGCGACAAACTCGCGCGAAAAGACCTGGCACTAGCGAAACTTCTCGATCCAAACGACCCGACTCCGTGGCTGTATTCGGCAATCCAGAACCAGCAGGAAAACCGCTATAATACAGCGATTGACGACATGACGGAGTCGCTGCGCTTGAATGACAACCGGCGCGTCTACCGCTCGAAATTTCTGCTTGATCAAGACCGCGCCGTGCGTGGATCAAATCTCGCGAAAATTTACCAAAACGCGGGGATGACAGACCTCGCCGTGCGCGAGGCTTCGCGGGCTGTGGAAAGCGATTACACGAATGCTTCGGCGCATCTTTTTCTGGCAAACAGCTTTGATGCGTTGCGCGATCCCGACCGCGTCTCGCTCCGCTACGAGACGGTGTGGTTCAATGAATTGCTGCTGGCCTACCTGCTTGCGCCTGTCGGCGGTGGACCGCTCTCACAGTTCGTTTCACAGCAGGAATACAGCAAACTTCTTGATGCGGATGGAATCGGAGGAAGTCTGGAAGGATTCTGGAGCGGAGACGGGCGGCTTCAGCAGCGCGCGTCCATTTTTGCAACGCAGGGACGGCTGAGTCTCGGCCTAGATTATTCATACAACTACGATGACGGACGCTTCCCCAACAGCGCACTTTCCCGCGAGGAACTTTATTGGCAGATCAAGTATCAGGTCACTGCCGACGATGTTTTTTATACGTTTGGAAAATGGCAGGATCAGGAAAATGGGTCACGTTTCCAAAGCTATGAAAACCTGCCTGGATCACCTCATTTTCGGTTTGAGGAAAAGCAGGAGCCGGGATTGCTGATTGCGGGGTGGAATCATCGCTGGAAGCCCGGAGTGAACACGCTGCTGCTGGCGGGGCGGCTCTCGGCGGATCAAATGATTTCAGACCGCGCCACTAATCAACTGCTACTTGGGCGCGGCCCGGATTCGCTGCGCGAAAAGTTTCTCGGCCAGCAGCAAGCGGTCGCCCCAAACCCCGATGGTTCGCTCGCGCTTTCCGAGGATTTTTTGCGCGGCTTCGCGCCACTTGCGGGACGTGGCCGCGTCGAGGGAGTTTTTGGCGGCCCTTTCGATTTTTCGACCTCGCGCCAGTTTGAAATTTACACGGGCGAGCTTCAGCACATTTGGCAGACAAAGAAAAATACGCTCATACTCGGAGCACGCAAACAGAGCGGAGAGTTTGAAACCAATGCGCGACTGACGCCCACAGACCCTGCGATGCGTTCTTTTTACGCAAATCCCGCAGCGTCGCAGAGTGTGTCCGTGGATTTCGAGCGCGAGAGTCTTTACGCCTACGATTTCTGGAGCGTCACGGACTGGCTCACCTTGATTGCCGGTGCTTCGTGGGACCGGATTGAGCGACCGGAAAATTTCCGCAATCCGCCCGTGAGCGAGAGGCAGACGGAAGTGGAGCGCACGAACGTGAAGCTCGGTTTCACGCTCGCTCCATCCAACTGGCTCACGGTTCGCGGCGTCTATACGGAAGGACTCGGCGGCGTTACTTTCGATGAAAGCGTGCGGCTGGAGCCTGCGCAGATCGCGGGATTTAATCAGGCGTATCGCACTGTCATTTCGGAATCACTCGTCGGCTCGGTCGAGACGCCCATTTACAAAAACTGGGGCATCAGTCTCGAAGGCTCGCTACCCAGCCGGACTTGGTGGGGAGTGGCTTTCAACGTGCTCGATGAGGACGTGGAGCGCACTGTCGGCGCGTTCGATTTCATCAATCACCCCATCTTTCCGAGTGGCTCGGCGGGCCTGCCCACCGGCACGAGTCAGCGGCTCGACTATCGCGAAAAAGTGCTGAGCTTAAATGTGAATCAGCTCATCGGAACCGAGTTCGCACTTGGGGCCGGGTATCGCTACACACACTCGGAGTTGCGAAATACGTTCACACAAATTTCCACGGCACTGAATCAAAACGCTGACCGTGAGGATAAAGCCGGTCTGCACGAAGCGATGTTTTTCGCGACATGGAATTCGCCGACCGGATTTTTTGCGCGAGCGGAGGCAAATTGGTATTCGCAAGAACTCGACAGCGCTGCGGCTGGAGTGCGCATGGATAGCGCGCCCGGCGATGATTTCTGGCAGTTCAACGCGCACGTCGGTTACCGCTTTCATCGCAATTTGTGCGAAGTGAGCGCGGGCGTGTTGAACATCACCGACACGGATTACCGGCTCAGTCCGCTCAATTATACAAACGAGCTTCCACGCGAGCGCACGTTCTTCGTCCGCTACCGGCTGAGTTTTTAGTATGGCGCTCTCCATCCCGCGATTCTGGAAAAAACTCGCGGCACCGTTTGCGCACCGTGGCGCGTGGTGCGCAAAGCTGATCATCCCTCTGCTTGTTGCTGCGGTTGGATGGTTCGCGGTGCAGTGGCGCGAAATTTTATGGCCGCATCTCGGTGATGAAAAAGTGGACTGGCAGGAAATGGGAATGGACCCGCTCCAGCGGTTTAGCTTCGACGTTCCTTTCGTCATCCGCCACTCGCTTCCGCATTGGCTGAAGCCCGCAGCCGGTGCGCCGCGCTCCACGAGCGATGTCGTCCTGCTTTACATGGATGAGGAATCCTCCCGCCGCCTTGCGCAGCCGCCCGGCGGACCGTGGAGCCGCGCGATGCACGCAAAGCTGCTGAACTGGCTGAAAAAAGACGGTGCGCGCGCAGTGCTCTTCGATGTGATTTTTGACAGCGAATCGCCCGACGATCCGGTGTTTGCAGACGCGATTTCCGCGCATGGAAACGTGTTTCTCGGCACCACGATCCACACAAATACCGAAGTGCCGCTCACGCCGGATGAAGCCGCACGTTTCCTGCAAGCAGGCATCGCCACTGAGCAACTTTCAAAGCGCAACAAGCTCCTCTACAAAGCCGCGCGTGGCTGGGGACTGCTCACATTCCGACCTGTGGATGCGGACTATGGCGTGCGGCGTATCTATGCCGGAAAAATGCGCGAAGGTCTGGACCCTTGGCTCAGTGCGACTTGGGTGATGGCAAATCATCTGGGCGCGAATCTTCCCGATGAAAATGCGCGTTTTGATCACCGCTGGATCAATTACTATGGCCCGGCGCAGCGCATCGAGAACCTCAGCTACTATCGCGCGATTGTGGAAGATGGCGGGGTGCCGCCGGGCTTTTTCAAAAACAAAATCGTGATCATCGGCGCGCGCAGCCAGCTCGGCACCGGGCCGAAAAAATTGCTCGATGAATTCAGCACGCCGTGGTCGCGCTTTCGTGGGCGCGCTTACACGCCGGGCGCGGAAATTCATGCCACGACATTACTCAATCTTCTCCAGCGCGACTGGCTGGAGCGCGTTCCCATTTCCACCGAGCGATGGGCCGTCGTGCTGCTCGGCCTCGTGGTCGGATGCCTGCGCTTGCTGCGCCCGTGGCGTGCGGTTTTTGCGGCGTTGCTCGCTTTGATCGGAGTCATGGCCGTGTCATTCCTCATGCAGTGGCAATCGCATGTGTGGTGGAACTGGGCCGTCCCCGTCTTCATCCAGATACCGCTCGCCACCTTGCTCGCAGTCAGCTCGCGCTACTATTTGGAAGAGCGTCGCAAGCGAAAGCTGCGCACGGCGTTTGGTTTTTACCTCTCGCCCGAACTGGCATCCGAGATCGCCGAACGCAATTTCGCTCTCACGCCCGGTGGTGAGAAAGTGATGGCCACAATGATTTTCACCGACCTCGAAGGCTACACCACGCTCTCGGAAAAACTCGGCGACTCCGCGCGGCTCGGCGAGGTGCTCACCGATTACTTCACACGCACCACCGATGAAATCCTCGCGCAGCAGGGCACGGTCATCAAATTCATCGGCGACGCCGTCTTCGCCGCGTGGGGCGCACCGCTCCCGCAGCCCGACCACGCCGAGCGTGCAGTCCGCGCCGCATGGCGTCTCGCGCAAGTCTCCGCGATGGACGTGCCCATTCCTCAGCCCGACGGAAGCACCGCCAGCGTCCGCGTGCGCACGCGCATTGGCATCCACACCGGCGAAGCGCTCGCTGGCAATCTCGGCAGCGCACGCCGTTTCGATTACACACTCATCGGCGACGCCGTGAACTTCGCCGCCCGCCTCGAAGGCGCGAATAAATTCACCGGCACCGGCATCCTGCTTTCCGACGACACCGCGCAGATGCTCGGCGGGAAATTTCTACTCCGCCGACTTGGCGATTTTATTTTGAAAGGAAAAATCCGCAGTGTCGCAATCCACGAGCTGCTTGGTGAAAATCCCGAAGCCCGCCCGGACTGGCTGGATGTCTTCGATACCGCCCTTCGCGCATGGACCGACGGCGACTTCGCAGCAGCGCGTGCTGCATTTGAAAAAGTAAATACCGCCCGTGGCGGCAATGACGGCCCCTCGCAATTCTACATCAATCGCATCCCCGAAACTCCACCCGCTTCTTGGACCGGCGAAGTCGCGCTGGATGAGAAATAGCTACGGCAGATCGAGCGTTACTGGGCCGGTCTTGTCGGGCAGCACGAAAACACCGCGTCCGATGCGCTGGCTTTGCAGCAGTGCGCCTTTGAACTTAACGGGCTTGCCGTTTGCGCCGGGGAAAGTGCCGCCGAGTAATCCAGTTGCGGGAGCGAGCGTGAGTTTAACGCCGGTTGCTCCGGTGAGTGTGAAAATGTTCGCCGTGCTGAGCGTCGCGGTCCCGGCAATCGGTGGAGCGAGCACGCCGTTGCCGATGGCGAGATTCCAGTTGGCGATGTCCAGCGCAGCACTGCCTTTGGCTGGCGGCGTCCAGCGTGATCCGAGCGCGGCGATGCTGCCGCTGAAGCCGGTTGTGTAGATTCCCTTGGTTGCGACGGGCTTCATCCAGCGAAGGGAGCCGGTGGCTTCATCAATGAGCGGTGCCGTGCGCTGGGTGTATGTGATTCGGCCAGCGACGATGCCTTTGCTGCCGTAAGGCCGCGCGTGGACTGGCCACACATTATCCGCACCGAGTGACCCAGCGGTGCTGAATGGTGTGCCATCGCCGAGCAAGCCCGCCGCACTCACGGTGCCCGCTGCTTTCACCGAAACGAGCAGGTAGCCGTGGCCGGCTGGGTAAAGCGCGGCGTTGTTCTGCGTAGAATCGGGCGGCAGCGTGAATGTGTATTTCCCGGCGGCAGTCGCAGGGTTCTTTTTGCTGTAAATGATGCGCGCGGCATCGAGGGTGATGGTGTCGCCATCCACCGTCAGCGTGCCGGTCAGTCGCGGCTCCAGTGCGGCTAAATCGAGCTGAAGCGATACCGGGATCGCTGTGAGGCGGGCGCGTTTGATTTCACCTGCAAATCGTCCACTGGCATCCAGCCTCCCCGATAGCGAGTAGGGCTTTCCGGCGAGTGTCAGCTTCATCGTGAACGTGCCCAGCTTGGCGAGCTTGAGCGTCGCAATGCCGTCGGCGCCCGCTGCTGAAATGAGCAGCCCTTGGTAATTCCCAAGTCGCAAGAAATACGGATTCGGAATGAAGTTCGCCACCGCCACGACGCTCTCGGTCATTGGAAAAGTTGCGGTCGGTGCGTTGAGGTCTGGCTGGGGATCGGCAACCCCCGAAAATTGCCAGCCGCCGAAAAGGAAATCCGGCTCTTTTGCCTTCGCGGTGAGCGTGACTGGCGTGCCTTGCGGCAGGATGTTTCCGGGGAAGTTTGGCTTTACGATCACGCTTCCGCGCGTGGGGTCGCTTTGCACGATGAGCGTGCCGGGATCGGCCACAATAAGCGTGATGGTAAATGGGGCGCTGGCTCCAGTGTCGTTTTGCGCAGTGGCGTTGAGCGTGAATGTGCCATTGCTCTGCGGGGTGCCGGTGAGCACACCGCTCGTGGTGTTCAAAGTGAGGCCTGCTTCTGCAAGCCCACTCACCGCAAAGGCCGTAGGATCGTTGTCGGCTGCGATGGCGAAAGTCAGCAACTGACCGCGCACGGCGCGCTTCACGGCTGGACCGGTGACCACTGGCGGCAGCGCGGGAGCATACGTGACAGTGATGGTCGTCGTATTTCCTCCGCTGACACTCACGCTGCGTGCGCCCGGTGTTTGAAATCCCTCGATGCTCTTGAATGTCGCAGTGTAGCTCCCTGCCGAGAGGAAAGGCTTGGATTGCCCGCTGCTCAGAAATGCGCCCGATCCGATGCGCCAGCCTGCGCCTGCGCTGCGTGCGGCAGCGGGTTCGATGTTCACGCTCAAAGTGCCCGCCGGTGTGGCTCCGAGCGAATTATTCGTCAGCGACACGCCGCCGCTCGTATTGTTTTCACCAGTGGTGCTGCTTTCTTCCGCAGCGTCAAAAAGCGCGATCACTGCGCTATCAATCGCACGCACCCGCGTCTGCGTAGTGCCTCCGAGATAGATGGCGGCGGGGATGTAACGCCCATCGTCGTATTGCACGCACACCGGGCCGCCGGAGTTACCCCCGCGTGAGGTGATGGCATCGGTCAAAAACACCCGCGCATTCGCATGAGTGAAGGTCGCATTCATCGGCGGCGTGGCGTGGATGCGTCCTTGGTTAGCGGGGGAGATGCCATCGAGCGGATAGCCCACGATCGTTTTCAGTCGTGGCGAAATCAGCCATTCGTTGTCCGTCGAATCGCTCGCCAAATATCCACCTGAGCCGCCGCGCCCCGCATCCTGCTCGTAAAACCACACCGACGCCACATCGAGATTTTGCGCCGCGACGGACGAGGTACCGGGCGTTGCATCCGCGATACGCTGCGCCGAATAGCCGCTCAAAATGTAAGAGCCACGCGGAATCTGCGGCACCGGCTCATACGTCCCACGTTCACGTTGAAAAACCCACTGCAAGCCCGTAGCCGCCGACAGCGTGCCATCATCAAAAACCACATGCGCAGCCGTCGCCACCACGCGCTGCCGCACCACAAATCCAGTTCCCGCGCCCGAATCGCTGCGGAGCTGCCCCACGTAGGTGAAAGGGTTCGCCGTCGCCGAAGTGACCGCATCAAACCCCACCACGCCCGGCTGCGCCCCGACATCCGCATCCGCGAGGAAATAAGTCGCCGTCGCCGTCTTCGCCTCGCCCTCGCCGATGGTCACCGAGCGCGGGCGCGGCGTCGTGTAGCCAGCCACATCCCTGCTCTCCACGAGATACACACCTGCCGCCAATCCCCCGAGCGAAGTACCACTCGCACGCCACGCAACATCCCCTTCCCCAAGCAACCGCCACTGCGCCGCCGCGCCTAGTGAGACCGGCAGCAGCGTCACGCTCAACGAAGCCGTCGCCGCGCCCCCACCTTGAAAATACTCCCGCTCCACCACCGTCGCCGCCGCCCCGCTCACAATGCTCACCGGCTCCCGCAGCGGATGCAAATACCCCGCCACCGGACGAAACTCGATCTGCCGGTTCCCGGTCGCCAGCCCGCCCACCGGCACCCCCGCCGTGCGCCACTGCTGCTCCCCCACAAACCGCCAACCCGTCCCCGGTAGATCGAGCGGCATCA
>JANMLS010000334.1:0-1877 GCA_031372675.1 Verrucomicrobiaceae bacterium | reverse complement strand
TGGTGAAGATTCTCACCACCGGCAAAACCGACATCCTCGATAAATTTGTCTCGAACCGGACCAAGCGCGCGTTCAAGGCCTTCCTCCAGGTGGGCAAGGACGGCAAGATCAGCTTCGAGTTTCCGCCGCGCGAAGCCAAGGCCGGGCGCAAGCCCAAGGAACCGCCCGTAAAGCTCGACTTCACCGGCATGACGCCGTTCGGCAAATGCCCCAAGTGCGGCGGCCACATCTTCGAGTCCGAGAAAGATTTCATCTGCGAGAAATCCCAGGCGGAGAAGAAGCCGTGCAAGTTCAAGATCGGGAAGGTGATTCTCCAGCAGCCTATCGATCAGAAACAGGCGGCCAAGCTGCTCGCCGGCCACAAAACCGATTTGCTCCCGAACTTCGTCTCGACCAAAACCGGCCGCACCTTCGCCGCCTACCTCGTGCTCGACGACAACGGTAAGGCGACGTTCGAGTTTCCACCGCGCGAATCGGGTGGGGACGGAACCTTCTGACCATGCCCCCGGCCACCGTTCAGGATGCGCCGGTTGCGGATGAGTGGATCGACCGGTTCACCCAGCACCTGACCGCCGAGCGCGGCGTCTCCCCCTACACCGTTCGCAACTACTCACAGGCGCTACACGAATTCTACCGCTGGCATCAGCGGGAACGGCAGCAGGCTCCGTCCTGGACGCACCTTCAGCGCGATGACTTCCGCGCCTACCTCCGATTCCTCGGGCGCAATCGCCTTGGCCGCGCCGCGACACAGCTTCGGTTCAGCTCACTGCGGACGTTCTACAAATTCCTCGTTCGCCGCGGCCTGATGGAAAGTTCGCCGATCAAGAACATCTCGCTGCCGAAGCTGGAGAAAAGACTGCCGCGATTCCTCACCGTCGACCAAACCGTGAAGCTGCTGGAAACGCCAGGACACCGGACTAGCCAGACATCTGACGCCGGTGCTGACGAAGCCACGAAGAAGAAGCTCGGTCGCCCGGTCGAATCCACCACGCCCATCCGTGACGTGGCGATCCTGGAAACGATTTACTCCTGCGGCTTGCGCATCAGCGAAGCGCGCGGCTTGCGCGCCGAAGACATCAACTGGAGCGAGCAGGTCATCCGTGTCCGGGGCAAAGGCAGCAAAGAGCGGCAGGTGCCCATCGGCGAACAGGCGCTTTCAGCCATTGAGAATTATTGGAAGCACCTCCCCGCGCCGCCCGCGCCAGCCGATCCGGTTTTTTGGAAGTCCGCGAAACAGGCGCAGCCCGTCCCCATCCGCACCATCAACGCCCGGCACCGGCAATATCTCGCCGCCGCGGGACTGGACCCGAAACTCTCACCGCACAAGCTGCGTCACAGCTTCGCGACGCACCTGCTCGACAACGGCGCCGACCTGCGGAGCGTGCAGGAGTTGCTCGGCCACGCGCACCTCGCCACGACACAGGTGTACACGCACGTCAGCACGGAACGATTGAAGAAAGCTTACGACAAGGCGCATCCAAGAGCCTGAAAACGATTGTCACGGTCAACCCCGCGATGCATCGACCTCGAAGCCCAGCTCGCGCATCCGCAGGATTTTGTAGAGCAACGCGCGCCGGCTGATGCCCAATTCACGGGCGGTCTCGGTGCGATTGAAGTCGTGCTTGCGCAGCGTCTGGAGGATGGCCTGTCGTTCCATCTCCTCCAGTCGGCGCGCCTCCACAGGCTCGAAGGAGGACGCTTGCTGCGCGGCGGCGCGGGCACGGGCGGGCAGATGCTCAGGCAAGATCAACTCGCCGCGCGACAAGAGCACGGCGCGCTCCATCGCGTTGCGCAGCTCGCGCACGTTGCCGGGCCAGTTGTAGCGTTGCAGACATTCGGTGGCGGATGCGGAAAGCCGCGCCCGGCCCTCGCTGAAT
>JANMLS010000318.1:0-8268 GCA_031372675.1 Verrucomicrobiaceae bacterium | reverse complement strand
GCGTATCGCGGTCCCAATCCTGCGGCTGCGCAATCGCACGCACCTCGCAGCCCATCCGCTCACGTGTAAAACCGGCATCCCGCAGCGCCGCAGCATCGCGGTCCCATATGAAGATATTTTTCTCCGCCACGCCCGCTAATTTTATCCCCTCGACCACCGCCTGCACCACACCGCGCCGCGTAGAAAAATAACGCCCGCCGGAAGCTGTGACCTTGATTCCCACACGATCCCCCGGCCCCACCAGCGAGCGCCACGCATCCTCGCTCGTCGCCTTGCCAGTCGCCGCCCGCACCACGCTCGCCACCATCCGGCGAGTCACCACTGCATTTTCCTCAAAGCCATCCATCGCCTCCCCGGAACTCACCGCACCCACCACGGAAATCGTGCGAGGTCGCGGCGCAAGCGGCATATTTTGCGGCTCCGGCGGAAGCACCGGCGGATTGAGCTGAGGCTGCGAAGCCTGCCCAAACAGATGGGCAGAAAAAGCGAGCAGGCATGGCGCAATCAACATTCGTTTCACGCCGCCAACCTAGGCGGATAGCTGGAAGGGCGTCGATACCGAATCATCAGAGCGTCCCGCGCCGTTTGATGTCGAGGTACGCATTCGCCAGCGCAGCGGGCAGGGCCAGCGCGGTTTCATCCAGCGTCAGGATTCCCCGGTCGCGAATCGTTTCGAGAAAGCGCGTGCGCTCTTCCAAGTAAGACATCCCGGCACCGCAAAAAAGCGCGTCTTCAAACTGCTCGACGGGCTTTTTCAAACGCTCCATCACGCCGCGCTCGCGAAGGTTTGCGACGACGACGAGATGCCGCTTGCGCAAGAGCTGGAGCGGCTTGAGCAGGTGCGTGGAATCCTCCGTGCGCAAATTAGTGAGCAGCACGACCATTGCGCGGCGGCGCTGACGGGCCATGAGCCGCTCGACGGCTTCGCTGAAATCACTCGGCTCCGGCGAGGCTTGGTAGTCATAGAGATGATTGAGCAACGCACTCATCGAGTGCTGGCCTTTTACCGGCGGCATCCAGCGGCTCGTCCCGCCGAAGCCCATCACGCCGACTTGGTCGCCCTGCCGCAGCGCGATGTAGCTCAGGAGCAACGTGGCGTTCAGGCAGTGATCGAATTGCGAAAGCTCCAAATCCATCGCCCGCATCCGGCGTCCGCAATCGAGGAGGAAAATCAGCGTCTGATCGCGCTGCTCGCGGTATTCGCGGGAGATGAGCAAGTGGCGGCGCGAGGTCGCTTTCCAGTCAATTTGCGAAAGCACATCGCCGTCTTGATAATCCCGCAGTTGATGAAATTCGCGGCTTTGTCCGGCGATGTTTTTGCTCACGATTCCCATCTGGCTCGTGCGGTTGCTCATCGCGAGCAGCGTGTAGCGCACGACTGGCTCGTAGTTTGGATATACGCGCACTTCAGCAGGCGCACCGACGCGGTATCCGCGCTGCCAGAAACCGAGCGGCGAGGTGTCGCGGATGTGGCATTCCGTGAACATCACAGGTCCGCGCTCCATCGCCGTCGCCGTGTAAATCACCCGCGTCATTCCACCCGCTGCGATGCGCCCATTCCACGGCAAATGAAGGCTGGAAACACTCACAGGCAGCCCGTCGAAAAACTCCACACTCACCGCGCGCGCACTGGGATTGTGCAACGTGAGCGTGATTTCATTTTCCACCCCCAGCGCGAGGCGTCCCGGCAGGCGACGCTCGGCGGTGAGCTTCCTGCGCAGCGCGAGCATCACAAAATCCGCCAACGCGGCACCACCCAGCGTGCCGCACACAATAAGACACGGGGATAAAAAGCGCGGCCACACCGCCGCCAACACGCCAAGGACGGCGAGCAGCGCTACGATGCGAATGAGGCGCGTCGAGGGGATCATTCGCTACCGGCGCGGCGCCTCGGTGTTGCGGATAATTCCTTCGAGCGTCTGGTCCACCGTCTGCCCGCTGATTGCCAGTTCCGGCGCAATCGCAACGCGATGCCGGAAGACAGGAAGCGCCGCAGCTTTGATGTCATCCGGCGTCACAAAATCGCGGCCCGCCATCGCCGCAAAAGCCTTCCCTACACGCACGAGACTGATCGCCCCGCGAGTCCCCGCGCCCAGCGCAATTCCTTGCGCCTCGCGAGTCGCCCGCGCCAGCCGCACTGCGTAGTTCACCACCTCCGGCACCACCTGCAAAGAACCCACCGTGCGCTGAAGCTCCAGCACATCGGCCACCGTGCAGACCTGCGCCAAGTCCGCGATTTTTAGCCCGCCGCCATTCAGTAGATCGTTCACGATTTGCTCCTCGTCCGCCTGCTCCGGGTAATCAATGAGCACCTTCATCAAAAAACGGTCGAGCTGCGCTTCCGGCAGCGGATAAGTCCCTTCCTGTTCGATGGGGTTTTGCGTCGCCAGCGTCATAAACGGCGGCGGCAACACATGGCTCTCGCCGTCAATCGTCACCTGCCATTCCTGCATCACCTCCAGCAACGCAGCCTGTGTCTTCGCCGGGGCGCGATTGATTTCATCCGCCAGCAGCAGATTCGTAAAAACCGGCCCCTTCCGCACGCGAAACACCTGCGCCGACATATCATAAAGCGTGTGCCCCGTGACATCACTCGGCATCAAGTCCGGCGTAAATTGAATGCGCCGAAACTGCCCGCCAAACGTCTTCGCCAGCGCGAGAATCAGATGCGTTTTCCCCAGCCCCGGCTTGCCCTCCACGAGCACATGCCCACCCGCGAGAAACGCAGCAAGCACCTGCTCCAGCACATCATCCTGACCGATAAAAACCTTCCGCACCTCGCCACGAATGGCATGAACAAGCTCTGCGGCACGGGCAAAAAGACTGGGATTCTGTTCCATCCCGCCAGCAATCCCCGAAACCGCCGGAAAAGTCCAGCCGTCGAAACACAACATTTGCGCCCCGCCCAACAATCGGAAATCTGCTTTCCCATCGCAGCGAGCGCGAGTTCGGGTTGATTCACATCCGGCGCGACCGGGCGGCGGCGCTAGGCCGTTTCGGAAATCGGGAGTTCACCCCATTATCAGGCTCGATGCCGCGCCACGTCCCCTACCAAATCCGCGTCACCCCATAATCGTCGAACACCTCATCACAACCCACAATCGTCATCCCCTCCGCGAGAGCTTGGGCGATCATCAGGCGGTCAAACGGATCGCGGTGATGCAAGGGCAGCGTATGGTAGTGGTGCAAATGCCCCGCCTGAATTGGCAGGATAGAAAAACCGCGTGCCTCCAGCGCAGCAGGGAACAATTCATCAAAAGCCAACGGCAACCTCAGCTTCCCAAGCTGCGACTTGATCGCCATTTCCCAGCCAGTCGCCATACTCACCCAGCATTCATTTCCCGCATCCTCCACTGCGAGCCGAGCCGCCGCGCTCAACTGTGCGTCATCCCTGAGAAACCAAAGGACCGTGTGCGTATCCAGCAGCAGCCTCATTCCATATACTCCCGGAAGTCTTCGAGCGGCGCATCAAAGTCCGGTGCCATCCAAATTCCTTTGAGCGACCCCGCCTTTGGAGTGACCTTCGTTTTCGGCGGCACTTCCGCCACTTCATCCTCAATCTGCACCACCACCCTATGCCGCCCCGGCTTCACCGACGGCGGCAACGTCAGCACCGCATGGCCTTCCTCATCCACAACGAGAGTTTCTTCAATGGTAATCATGTTAAAGTGAGTAGCGCAATCTGGCGGGAATAACAAGTATTCCCCCTCCCATCACAACGATTCACCCTCCGGCAAAAGATTCTCCGGCAGTGCCACAATCTCCCCCGCCGAACCATCGGGCCGCACCGCCACACGCCCATCCTCCAGCACCCGCACAATCACCCCGTGCAACGAACCGCCCAGCGTCATCACTCGAGTCCCCACCACCAAATCCGCTGCCCGGCAAAGCGACTCAATAATCCCCACCATCGCCTCCCGCTCCAGCACGCCAGCGATGTAATGCCCCACCGCCGAACCTGCCTCCCGCTTGCGTGAGGGCGGCAAATCGCTGAACAACGCCAACACCATCTCCCGTCCGATGAGCGCAAACGTATTTCCGTTCAGAAAAAGAAACGGCGCACTCCTGTGGCACCCACGGAGAAAGTCAAACGCCTCACCGAGCGATGTTACTTTTCCCCGCTGCTCTTCCCAGCCTGTCGCGCACGTTCCTCCAGCTTCCGAGTTAATTCCGTGCTGTGCTCCACCTCTCGCGCACGCTCCTCGGTTGAAGCTGACGACAGACTCCCAACTCCGGTTTTTGAAAAAAGCGGCTCTGGCTTGAAGCGGTGAGTATTCTCCACCACCGCCTCCAGAATGTCCTCGTCCCTCAGGTGCTCCAGAAGGTCTAATCGTAGTTTCATCGGGCATAGTGTGCTCCTTTTGTGCAGTTCAGCAAGAGCCAGCTTTACCAAGCCGTTCCCGCCAAATCGTGGCGAGGAATGGCGCTAACTGAGAGTAGCTGAGGACTCCTCGACTGGTTTCGAGCCAGCGGGTGGCGGCACCTGTGGGTGAAGTTGACTGAGCCATAAAAAATCCACCGGCTCACCTTCAAAAGCCATACTCGCTGCGACCTGACGCGGAATCTCGCGCCAGCGCCGCAACAGCCGCTCTTCCTCCGGCAACGCCCGCCAGAGTGCAATGGAATCAAGGTAGCTCACGCATTGGAGGGTATGCGTCGAGAGCATCATTGCAAGCTCCTGAATGCGTAACTGAATGTGAACAATCCGTAACCGAGCCACCGCCTCTCAACCAGCCTACTTTCCCTTTCGACAATCCCTCGCCTCGCCACTACATCCCACCGCGCACAAATGGCCGACGAGACACACAAGGAAGTCGAAAACTTCATCACCCACTGGTCCAAAGCCGAAGCCTCCGAGCGCGCCAACGCCCAAGCCTTCCTCATCGGCCTCACGAAAATCCTCGGCGTCCCCGATCCCTCCCACACGCACGCCGACGGCTACACCTTCGAGTTCCCCGTCAAAATCCCCACCGGCCCCGGCACCACCACCGATGGCCGCCTCGACCTCTACCGGCGCGGCTGCTTCGTGCTGGAGGCAAAGCAATTCGTCGCCCCCGTCGCCCAGCCCACCGAACTCGCCCTCGCCCTCGACCCCACTGCCGGTAAAAAGAAAGCCGGCCCCGTGCGCGGCAGCGAAGCATGGGACGACGCCATGTGGCGCGCTCGCGGGCAGGCCGAGCGCTACGCCCGCCACCTCCCCGCCGACGAGCCGCCCGCGCCTTTCCTCCCCGCCGACGAGCCGCCCGCGCCTTTCCTCCTCGTCGTGGATGTCGGCCACAGCATCGAGGTGTATGCCGACTTCACGCAGGCAGGCCGCGCCTACACCCATTTCCCGGACCCTCGCAACTTCCGCATCCGCCTCGCCGAAAATCTACACTTCGGGTTCGCCAAATTGCCTCTCGCAGCGTAGCCGTAGTTCATGCCGCACACTCGACCACAGAAACATCCGCTCGCCGAAGTCTTCGGCTTCCCAACGACTGCGGGCGGCGCAGCGGCGACCCGCCACCGGACGAAGCGGCTTTGCCCCTTTAACAACAAAATCCCCAATTGCACCAAAGACAAAGCGCAAGACCCGCTCGGCGTTTGCAGCGTCATTCACGGCGAGGATATCGCCATCACTTGCCCCGTCCGGTTTCGCCAAGACTGGCTTATCGCCGACCATGCGGCGGACTTCTTTTTCCCACCCGGCACGAACTGGACGACGCTCACCGAAGTCCGCCTCAAAGACGCTGACGGCGGAAGCGCTGGCAATATCGACGTCGTGTTATGCGCCTACGACGAAAAGGGCCGCGTCTATGACTTCGGCGCCCTCGAAGTGCAGGCGGTGTATATTTCCGGCAATGTCCGCAATCCCTTTGCTCACTACATGAACGATCCTGCAAAGCGGGCAACGATGGACTGGACGCAGGAGGCGAACTACCCACGCCCAGACTACCTTTCATCGTCGCGCAAGCGCCTAGCTCCGCAACTTCTGTTCAAAGGCGGCATCCTCCACGCCTGGAAAAAGAAATCTGCCGTCGCCATTGATCAGACATTTTTCGCAACACTGCCAGAGATTCCATCGGTCCCGCGCGAAGCGTCCGATCTCGCGCTGCTAGTCTATGAGTTACTGCCTCCTGCGAAGCCGAATGAGCAATACCAGCTCGCGTTAAAGCGGACGGTTTACACTAGTTTTCTTGAAGCCTTGAGCGTCATCACTTCCCCGCGTATCGGGCGGGTCGAGGACTTCATTCGCGACCTTCAATCCAAGGTGGATGAGAAACTGGAAACTCCGCCCATCAACCGAACCATCGAAAGCCCGCTGTAGATTATGGTGCGACAAGATTTCCTTTTTCCAATATCGGAACCACAGGCAAAAGAGCGCCCAGTGAATGTGGCCAGCGTCCCACAGCGAAGCCCCTTCCGCTATCCGGGCGGCAAAACTTGGCTCGTGCCGGTATTCCGGCGATGGATGGCGAGTCTTCCTGCACCCCCGGAACTTCTTGTTGAGCCATTCGCGGGCGGCGCGATCATCAGTCTCACCTCGGCATTTGAAAAGCTTGCTCGGCACACCATCCTCGTGGAACTAGATACACAAGTGGCGAGTGTCTGGCAGAGCATCCTCAGCGAAGATGCCGAGTGGCTCGCCAAGCGCATCCTTGGCTTCGACCTTTCCACTGAAAGCCTTCACAGCGAACTCGACAAACGCCCCACCACCACGCGGGAACGTGCCTTTCACACCATCCTGCGCAACCGCACCACACGCGGCGGCATCCTTGCCGAAGGCGCTGGCTTCATCAAAGTCGGTGAAGCAGGTAAGGGTATCGCGTCGCGCTGGTACCCCGGCACGCTGGCTCGACGGATCCGTGACATCACCGCAGTTTCGCATCGGCTGACGTTTGTAGAAGGCGACGCCTTCTCCGAGATTGCCAAACACCGTGACGAGCCGGACGCGGTCTTTTTTATAGACCCACCCTACACCGCGGGAGGAAAGAGCGCAGGCAGCCGACTCTACGCTCATTCTCAGATCGACCACGAGCGACTCTTTCACGAGTGCGATCAGCTCGCCGGCGAATTCCTGATGACCTATGACCACACGCCCGAAGTGATTTCCCTAGCGCGCCGCCACGGATTCGCCACCCGCGCCATCGCGATGAAAAATACCCATCATGCCGAGATGAACGAACTGCTCATCGGCGGAAATCTCGACTGGATTCAATGAGCAAATGCATGAATTGCGGGCAGACCGTCAAATTCCGGCACATCCAAGGAAGAGTGGTGCCGCTGGGATGTGATTGCGACTCCGAACCTCGTAAACGTAGCGAAACCCCTGAAGCCTTCTGCCGGAAAACAGAGTGTCCAAAATGCTACAGCGATGTATTCTTCATTCGCCATAACGGTGGCTCGGTCTGGCTCGATAACTTAGGTTGGCCATGGCCACGGCACGGATGCTTCCTTGAGAACACAAGCGGAGGCGATCTCACGAAAGATTTTGGTGACGCTCCAAACCCAAGAAGATCCAAACTCGTCCGAGTTGGAATCACTGAGTGGTGGGAATTTGTCAAACGGCAGGTCGTCGGGTTTGAACTTCCGCATGAAAATCGGGTCGTCGTATTCGGCATCGATACATCCCACGGCCTCTGCAAAGGAACGTTTGGATTGCTCAACGTAGAGGTCGCCACTTTTACAGACACACTAGGCCGAACGACTCGACTCAACGAGAGGTTCGAAGTGTGCAAGTATTGCAATAAGTGGTCTGATGCCGCTGCGATGACTGAGCACATCGCGAAAAATCATCCCCTCTGGACCTGCCCATTTTGCAAGACGACGGTTGAAGCTAGATTCAGAGGTGAACATGAACGGGTGTTCAACTGCGCGAGACCGCGCGGGCGATGGACATAAGCCATGCAACACGGGGCAACGATTCTTTGACCGCCGCTCCCCCTACCCCTTGCCCGACTGCACCGAGACGCGGCGCGAGAAAATAATCAGCGTTGCGGAGGAACTGGACGCGCACCGCAAGCGAGTGCAGGCGCAGCACCCCGGCCTTTCGCTCACGGCGATGTACAACGTGCTGGAAGCCCTGCGCGAGGAGCGCCCGCTTTCCAAAAAGGAACAGGACATCCACGACCGCGGCCTCGTCTCCGTCCTCCGCCAGCTCCACGACGAACTCGATGCCGCCGTCGCCGCCGCCTACGGCTGGCAGGACTTGTGGGAGTGGCACGACGAAGCGCGCAAAGGATCGCTCCACGACTTCAAAACCGGCATGGACGCGCAACTCGCCGCCAC
>JANMLS010000280.1:0-3547 GCA_031372675.1 Verrucomicrobiaceae bacterium | reverse complement strand
GACCATCCTCTCAAAAATGAATCGCGGTATTCGGGTTTAGCGGATCACCATCGCGGTTTTCGGAATAATCACGGAGCTTTCTGCGCTGGGCTGCTGTTTTTGTGGGCGAGATGAAGTTCTTTGTGGGATTGGCACTATAATTATTATACTGTTTGCGTAGGTTTGTCCGGGCAAAGTGGCATGAACAGCACTGTTTGCGTGGGTTTGGCCGGACGAAGTGGCATGAACAGCACTGTTTGCGTAGGTTTGGCCGGACATAGTGGCATAAACCGCACGGTTTGCATAGGCTTGGCCTGGCAAAATGGCATGAACTGCACGGTTTGCGTAGGCTTGCCCGGACAAAGTGGCATGAATAGCAGGTAAGAAAATTGATGGTAAGAAAATTTTGTTAAAATTCAGTCCACATTTTCTTACCGCCAATCTTCTTACCTCCGGAAGGCCGTGCGATGGATTTATCCTAAAAACGGCAGATGAAAGAGAGGTGTCACGCAAAGGGATAGGTAAAAACACGCGCTCACCCGAAGGATGAGTCGTCAATTTCTTGTATATGCAGCGTCTTTGCGCCTTTGCGTGACTCTCAACTGCTTTTTCTAGGCTCAACCCTCAAATCGCGGCGTTCGGGTTTAATCCACAGACGCCAGACGAGCGACACTGGGGATGCGGAAGCTGACGCTGAAGGCCACGCGATTCCGGCGGATGTCTTCAAGCGATGCGCCCAGGGCGAGACATGCGGCGGGGGTGAGGTCTATGCCTGCGGGGGCGGAGTCGTAGCGCGAGGGCATGGAGGGACCGTTATCAATGAGGGGGACGGTGATGGATTTGCCTTTGTAGGTGACGACGACGGGGGTGAACCACGGGAGGCGCTGCATTTTTGCAAAGGGCGAGCCGGCGGTGGAGCGGCGTTGCAGACTTACGGGGAGGGCACAGCCGAGCAGACCGGGGTTGCTCATGGTGTGGAGTCCGCTGGCGCACTTGCCGTTGTCGTTTGGGTCCCGCACGGCGAGCTTGGAGTCCCAGCCAAATACGGTCGCCACGGTGTTGTTGACGATGACATCGCCGCCCTCGCGGTAGGCATTAAGAAAGCGCCACTCCGGCGCGGCGGGCAGGCGGACGCGCGATGGAACTTCCGTTTCATTCACCGAGGGGAAGCCCGCTGCGGCCACTTCATCGGCGAGAGCGAGAGGCCAGCGAGTGTTTTCAAAATAAGCGGGGTTTTCGCCTTGGTAGCAGCGCATCCGGGCGAGGAATTCGCGATTGAACGGGGAGCCTGCGCGGGAGAGTTCGGGGTGTTTTGCCGTGGCTTCCGAGCGGGCGGCTGTGGTGGCGGGCGGAGTGGGGATGTGCTTCTCGGTCGCGGCTTGTGCGGATGCGCTTACAGACACGGCGAGGAAGGCTGCGGCGAGGAGGTTTTTGGAAAGAGAGTGTTTCATGGTTTGGTGGTGGTGGTTTGGCATCGGACCGCGTGTGTCGCACCCCGACATCCCTCTCTCCGAGTTTCCGGCGGCTCAGTTACACGGGGCGTTCATTTTTCTGCGGAAAAAAGAAAACCCCGGTGCGGGTGGAGAAGGTCCACCAACACCGGGGTTGTGCGCGGCTGCCGCTTACAGTCTGTCGGCGAGTCCGACGATGCCTTGGAATGAGGGGCCATACCATGTGGGGAGGCCCCAGAATTCATCGCCATCCGAGGTTGCTTCCACGGTGACTGCGCCGTGGACAATGTCGGTGGCTTTTTTCGCACGCAGATGGAGCGGCCATTCATTGCCGGGGAGCAGGCGCGTGGCTTGGCTGGCTTTGCGGCCATTGCCGAGCTTGGCGGCGAATTTCACCACGCCGGTCTTGCTGATGGAGAGCACGCCGAAGCCTGCGTCTTGCGGGAGGCTGGCGTTGCCCGCTTCGGGGAACAGCATGATGGCGCGGCGGCCAGTGAGGGGCGCGGCGGCGGGATTGCGTCCGCTATAAACAGGGCGCACTGCTTTGAACTCTCCAAGCACTGCTCCGCTGCGGCTGACGACTCCGCTGAACTCCATCGTATCTGCGTCAAACTCGACCGCGACTGCGTAGCCGGTTTTTTGGGAAATAACGGATACTTTTCCATCCGAGTCCAAGCGTCCGGTGAATGCGACATTGTCGGCACCGATTTTCAGCGAGAGGGAGAAGCGACCGCTGTTCGTCAGCCGCGCATTGGCAATCCCGGCACCGGCGCGTGAGGCCGTGGCGGTGGGGAGGATCAAGCCGGTGTAGCTGGCAGAAGTGGGATTGCTGAGGGTGGCTCCCGCGCCTTGCGTAACGAGCAGCGCGATGTTGCCCCTGCCGCTGTCTCCAGAAGCCGCGCCATCCACCATGATTTGGTATTTCTGCCCGCGCTTCGCGGTGAATTGGGCTTTGGACCAGATGACGTTTGCCAACCAGATATTGTCGGCTTTTTTCACCAAGCTGCCGATTTCGCTGCCCGAATAAACGAGGATCGAGGTCGAGCAGTCGCTGCCCTCGGTGCTGATATTCACCGCGCCGTCGGCAGGTGCCGTCCACTCCCACCAAGCCGTGCGGTTGCCGTAGGAGCCGTGTCTTGGTTCATCCAGTTCTTCGCCGAAGAAGCGATTGCTCGCCACGCCGCGCGCACGGTTGCCGGAGAGGATGCCGCGCGTTTCAAAGAAGTCGGAGCCGATTTCGCCGCCCACATCGGTATTTGGCTGGAGGTTGACGTTGAGGATGATGTCGCCCCGTCCGCTGGAACCCGAACCAGCGCCTTTGACCATGATTTCATAAGTCTGCCCGGCGATGGTTTGAAAAGAGACGCGCGATTGATCCACGTTGGGCGCGTCATTGTTCATCGCGACTTCCGTGAGTTTCGGAAGTGTGTTGCCGGCGTAAACGGTGAGCGCGGTGTCCACCGTGCTGGCGAGCGTATCAATGGTGACTTTGCCGGTCTCCGGCGCCACCCAGCGCCACCACACCGTATTATCGCCATAGCCGTAGGATGCTTTCTCATCCACCTCGAACCCGGCGAAATGGTTGTTTGCAATTCCCAGAGCGCGACGTGCGGAAGGAAGCGTGGGCCGTGCGGAGAAGGCATCCGTTCCCACTTCCGAGCCGGGCTGGTCAATGGCGATAAAGTCCACATCCACCACGGCATTCCCATTTCCGCTGGAGCCGGAAGCAGAGCCATCAATGAGGATGTTGTAGGTCGCTCCTTCCTTTACTGGGAAGGCCACTCGTGACCAATTAAAGCCCCACTGCACATTATCGTTGCGCACGACAGAATGGAGATTCGCGAGCGAGCTGCCCGTGAAAACTTCCAGCACGGTGTCGAAGGAACTCGACTGGGTGTGGATGGTGACTTCGCCATTGGCAGGTGCCGTCCACGCGCCCCAGATGCTCCGCTTTTTATAGCCGAGGTGATTCGGTTCATTCACCTCCAGCGAGGAGGTCGTGTTGTTGCCGGTGAAGCGCACCGTATTGCCGCTGGCGAATGGACGGTTGGCAAATGAATCGGTGAGCGTAGCTGCCTGCGCAACTGCTGCACTGGCGAGAGCGAGGCAGGCGATTG
>JANMLS010000252.1:0-8007 GCA_031372675.1 Verrucomicrobiaceae bacterium | reverse complement strand
CGGTCAAAAATTTGCTCCTCCGTGGCGTCGTCGCTCAGGCCGTGGAACTTTTGTAACACAAGGACTTTGAGCATGAGCACGGGGTCGAAGGGTGGTTTGCCCCCCTTGCTCCAATCGCGCGTGGCGTAGCCAGTGAGTTCTGGGCGGTGGCGGGAATCCATGCCTTGACGGCATGAAGTCGGTTGGTTGATACCCTGGAAGCCGGTGGTCGGGCCAATTTTCTCAGGTAAGCGGCAAGCTGGCTTCTCCGGTGCGGATACATCCGGCGGGGCGCTGCGTATGCGGGAGTCGGGCGCAGCGCGTCAGGCGAGCAGACCTTTTACGATCTTCACTTTCTCCACTCCGGTGAGGCGGGCGTCGAGGCCTTGGAATTTGTAGCTGAGTTTGCTGTGATCAATGCCGAGGCAGTGGAGGATGGTGGCGTTGAGGTCGTTCACGTGGACGGGGTTTTCGACGATGTTGTAGCTAAAGTCGTCGGTTTCGCCGTACACTTGGCCGCCTTTGATTCCGCCGCCGGCGAGCCACATGCAGTAGTTGCGCGGGTGGTGGTCGCGCCCGTAGTTGTCCTTTGTGAGGGCGCCTTGGGAATAGACGGTGCGGCCAAATTCGCCGCCCCAGACGACGAGGGTGTCATTGAGCAAGCCGCGCTGTTTTAAGTCCATGACGAGGGCCGCCGCGCCTTGGTCGGTGTCGAGGCATTGGGCGGCGAGTTCTTTGGGGAGGGAGCCGTGTTGGTCCCACCCGCGATGGAAGAGCTGGACGACGCGGACGCCGCGCTCGACGAGCCGCCTCGCAAGCAGGCAACTGTGTGCGAAGGAGCCGGGCTGTTTGACTTTTTCGCCGTAGAGGTCGAGGACGCTTTGGGGTTCTTTGCCGATGTCCACAAGCTCCGGCACGCTGGTCTGCATACGGAAGGCCATTTCATACTGGGCGATGCGGGTGGAGGTTTCGGGGTCGCCGAAGCGTGCAAGGTTGCGCTGGTTTAGCTCGTTCACGGCGTCGAGCATGGTGCGACGGTCGCCGCCGGAGATGCCGTCCGGGTTTGGGAGGTAAAGGACGGGGTCGCCCGCGCCTCGGAATGCGACTCCGCTGTATTTGGTCGGCAAAAAACCGCTGGACCACATGCGGGTGAAGAGTGCCTGGCCGTTGCTGCCTTCGGGCCATTTCGGGGTGAAGACGACGAATGCGGGGAGGTCGTTGTTTTCGCTGCCGAGGCCGTAGGAGAGCCATGATCCCATGCTGGCGTAGCCGGGGATTTCGCGCCCGGTCATTACGAATGTGCAGGCGGGGTCGTGGTTGATGGCGTTGGTGTGGACGGTTTTGACGAGGGCGATGTCGTCCACGATTTTTGCGCAGTGGGGGAGGAGGTCGGTGTTCACCCAAGTGCCGGTTTTGCCCATGCGCTGGAAGTTGAACTTCGAGGGGGCGACGGGGAAACGCGCCTGCCCGCTGGTCATGGTGGAGAGCCGCTGGCCGCCCTGGATGCTGGGTGGGATGTCTTTGTCGAAATACTCGGCGAGCTTGGGTTTGTAGTCCCAAGTATCAATCTGCGAGGGGCCGCCGTTCATGTGCAGATAGATGATCGATTTCGCACGCGGCTTGAAGTGCGGAAGCCCCGGCAGCGGTGGGTGGACGCGCCCGCCAGCGGTGGTGGCGCGGGCATTTTCGGTAAGCATCATCGCCATCGCAGCGCCGCCGAGTCGGAGGCCCATGTCGCCGAAAAACTGACGGCGTGTGAGGTTGTTGTGGTATTCGAGAAGTGGGTTCATGGGTCAGTTTCTGGAGACGGTTTCGTCGAGGTTCAGCACGGTGCTGGCGATGAGGGTGTGCGCGGCGAGCTGCACGGGATCGAGCTTCGCATCGGCGACGGTCTCGCCGACTTTGATGAGCTTTTTCGCGGCCTCCGCGTCCTGCTGGTAGCGCGTGAGGTGGGCGGTGAGTTGCTTTTGCAAGATGGTGATTTCCTGCGGCTCCGGCTTGCGTGCGAGGACGGTGCGGAAGGCGAAGGCGATGCGCTCATTTGCGTCTGCGCCGCCCTCTTTGAGCATCCGCTGGGCGAGCATCCGCGCTGCTTCCACATGCTGCATGTCGTTCATAAGCTGGAGCGCCTGCATCGGCGTGTTGCTGCGCTCGCGCATGGTGCAGCTTTGCTCGCGATTGGGCGCGTCGAAATTCGACATGTAAGGCGGCGGCGCGGTGCGCTTGAAGAACGTGTAGATGGTGCGGCGATAAAGCGCGGAGCCGCTGTCCTGCTTGTAAATACGGGTGTTGGAAGTGGAGAAGCCGACCGGCTCCCAGATGTTCGGCGGCTGGTAAGGGCGGACTCCTTTTCCGCCCATTTCGGAGTTGAGCAGGCCGGAGACAAAGAGGGCGTTGTCGCGCACTTGCTCGGCATCGAGCCGGAAGCGCGGGCCGCGTGCGAGCAGGAGATTCTGCGGGTCGCGCTCCACGAGATCGGGCGTCGCTTTTGACGCCTGCCGGAACGCAGCGGAGGTGAGCATTTGGCGGACGAGCGCCTTCACATCCCAGCCGCCTTCGCGGAAGGAAATGGCGAGGAAGTCGAGCAGCTCGGCGTGAGTCGGCGGGAGTCCCTGCGAGCCGAAGTCGTCGCCCGATTTTACCAAGCCCCAGCCGAAGAACTGCTGCCAGAGCCGGTTCACGGTGACTCGCGCCGTGAGTGGGTGATCGGCGGAGACGAGCCATTTTGCGAGGTCGAGGCGGTTGGCGCGCTCGGCTTGCTTGCTCAGCGGCGGGAGAAATGCGGGAGTCGCGGGGATGACTTTCTCGCCGGGCTTGTCGTAGGCACCGCGCATCATCACGAAGCTGTCGCGGGGCTTGTCGAGGTCTTTGAAGATGAAGGTGCCGGGGACGGCTTTATCGAGTTCGTCGCGTTCCTTTTTAATCGCTGCCAATTCAGCAGCGAGGGGCGCGAGGACGGTTTTCGTGCCCACGAAAACATTTTCGAGGTAAAATTGGAGGAGCTTTTTCTGCAACTCCGCTCTCGGCTTTTTGTCCGGGCCTTCGCGGGCGACTTTGTTCAGCTCTTTGGGGAGGTCTTTGGCTTTCTTGGCTGCGTCGGATTTCCACCACGCGAGGAAAGAGCGCGAGGGATCGGCGGGGTCCACAGTTCCGACTACGCCGACTTTGTCCCAATAAACCACTCCGCCAAACTGCGACATCGCAAAGCCGGAGAGCTGGTCGCCCGCTTTCAGGCCCACTTTTTCCGCATCCACTTCGATGCGCGTCCACTTGCCTTTTTCGGGCAGTGCGCCGGCATTGAACCGCGACTTGGTCCCCGCCTGGCCCCACTCAAACACCGCCACATCGCCCCAAGCGGCACGCTGCTCCCAGGAATTGTTGAGATGAAATTGCAGCATCACAGCCTTCGGCGGCGCGGCTGGGTCAATGAAGACATGGGCGAAGAATTTCGCGCCCTGCGGAAGCGTCATCGGCGCCGCGCCTTCGCTGAAATAATCCTGCCCAGTCCCTTCTGCGGTGCGCTTGAGTGCAGTCTTTCCGCTGAAAACCTGCCCGCCTTTCTCCTTGCTCACGAGCTGTAGCGGATGACCGGCGGACTCCACCTTCGCGCCTTTTGGAAACTCGTCATCAAACCACACAGCTTCCACTGCGCTTGGCGCGGGCGCTGGCTGGAGCGTCGCGGGGTCGGTATATTTGAGATTCGCGATGGCGTCTTTGATTCCCTTTTCCTTGGCCGCGACTTTCGCCGCCAGCTCCTCGATTTTCTTTAGCTCATCCGGCTTGCCGAGTTTGAGAATGGGCTGCGTCAGGAGCGCATTCTTATCCATCGCGGGATCAGCGGCGGAATTAAAGAACGCATACATCGAGTAAAACTCCTTCGCCGAAATCGGGTCAAATTTGTGGTCGTGGCACTGAGCGCAGCCCGCCGTGAGTCCCATCCACACAGCAGCCGTGGTCGCCGTGCGCTCGACGGCGTAGCGGAAGATATACTCCTCGTTAATCGCGCCGCCCTCGCTCGTCGTCACGTTGCAGCGATTGAAGCCCGTGGCGATGAGTTGCTCCTGCGTGGGAGTCGGCAGCAAGTCACCCGCAAGCTGCTCGATGGTGAACTGGTCGAAGCGCTGGTTTTTGTTAAACGAATTCACCACCCAATCGCGGTACGCCCACATCTGCCGCTCGTTGTCGAGATGCAGCCCATGCGTATCGGCATACCGCGCGACATCGAGCCAGTGGCGGCCCATTTCCTCGCCATAACGCGGCGACGCGAGATAGCGGTCCACCATTTTCTCGTAAGCATCCGGCGCAGCATCCGCGAGAAAAGCATCCACTTCCGCGACGCTCGGCGGAAGCCCCGTGAGCGAAAACGACACGCGGCGGATGAGCGTCTCCTTATCGGCCTGCGGAGCGGATTGCAGCCCCTCGCGCTTCAGGCGGTCGGAAAGGAAACCGTCAATCGAGTTGGATTTCGCGCTCTTCACCGGCGGCTCAAAGGACCAGTGCTTCTGGTATTTTGCACCCTGCTCGATCCAGCGCTTGATGGTATCCTTTTCCGCCTTGCTCAAAGTTTTATGCGAATCCGGCGGCGGCATCACCTCATCCTCATCCTCGCTCAAAATACGAGTCCACGCCTCGCTCTCACTCAGCTTTCCGGGCACAATCGCCTTCACGCCATCATTCTCCGCATAAGCCCCCTCCGGCGTATCCAGCCGCAGCCCAGCCTTGCGATGCTTGCTATCAAATCCGTGGCAGGAAAAACATTTGTCCGAGAAAATCGGGCGGATGTGCTGGTTAAAACTCACCTCATCCGTGCCAGCGGCGTAGCTGGCGGAGAGGAAAGAAAGGAAGATTCCAGACAAAGAATAAAACTTCATGGCCAGACGACTAGCCTGCTCGCCCCGCAAACACAGGGAAAAAATCAGTCGGTATTCCTACCGATAACACCCAGCAAAAAACGAAAAGGCGCACTGTCTCCAGTGCGCCTTTTGTGAATCAGCTTTTCGGGCTGAAAGTTAGTGCTTGCAGCTACCTTTTTTGCAAGTCTTCGAGCCGCAGCATTCCTTCTTGTCTGCGCACTTGGCTTTTCCACCCATAGGGCAGGTCGAGCCACCTGTGGAGCAGCAAGCGCCGAGGCTGAGGGTGAATGCGACGGTGATGAGTGTGATGATGTGTTTCATATCGTGTGTTTGATGTTTAGTTGTTTATTTTATTCCCGATTATTTCCGGGAACACCTCCGCGATTAGCGCAAGCCCCACTTTTCGGCAAGCCCCAGCTTGTTTTACGAAAATAATTCTTTGGAAACAAAGTCGCGCTGCGGGTCGTCGCTTATCCTAGAAAGAGCAGTTGAGAGTCACGCAAAAGCGCAAAGGCGCAAAGACGCTGCATTTACCCTAGAAAACGCAGTTGGATTTAACCGCAAAAGAACGCAAAGAACGCATAGAAACGGTTTGATGCGCAAACACGGCTTGGGTTCAATTCACCACTGCGGTGAGTGTGCCAATCCTTTCAAAGCTCCTCTTTTGTGATCTTTGCGTTCCTTTGCGGTTATCAACCACGATTTTTAGGTTTACAAGAAATTGGCGACTCATCCTTCGGGTGAGCGCGTGTTTTCACCTATCCCTTTGCGTCTTTGCGCCTTTGCGTGACACCTCTCTCTCAACTGCCGTTTTTAGGCTAAATTTGCCCACCCCCGCCCATCCGCCCGGCATCCATGCGCTACCTTACGGGGAGGCAGGTGCAAGGTCATCCAGCGGGCTGGTAATCTCCCCCCGCATCGCACGCGCAAGCTGTGTGTATATCTCTGTCGTCCGCACATCCGCGTGCCCGAGCAATTGCTGCAACGACCGGATATCCACCCCGCGCAACAGCAGATGCGTCGCAAAGGTATGTCGCAGCACATGCGCCGTCACCCGCTTCGCCAGCCCCACCAGCGCCGTCACCCGATTCAGCTCCCGCGAAATCATGATCTCGTGCAGATGATGCCGCCCGCTCAGCCCCTTCGCCTCATCCTTAAACACTCGGTTCGACGGGAAAAACCACGTCCACGGCCAACTCGTCGCCGCGCTCGGGTTCTTCGCCGCCATTGCATGAGGCAAATGGACGCCGGGTACGCCGTCGCGCCGGTCCGCCTCGAACAGCGCCTTCACCCGCCCGAGATGCTCCTCAAGCGGTTGACGCAGCGTTTTCGGCAGCGTGAGCACCCTGCTTTTGTCCCCTTTACCCTCCCTCACCTCCAGCTTCCCTCCCGCGATGTCCACATCTTTGACCCGCAGCCGCAGCACCTCCGCCACTCGCAGCCCGCAGCCATATAGAATCTTAATCGCCAGCCCCGCGTCCCCCTTTACCGCCCCCAGCAGCGCCGCTACCTCCCCCTGCGTGAGCACCACCGGCAAATGCTGCGAACGCTTCGCCCGCATCGCATCAATCCCCTCCACCGGAAGGTCCAGCACCGTCCGGTAAAGGAACATCAGCGCATTCAGCGCCTGATTTTGCGACGAAGCCGCAAGGTCCAGATTCACCGCGAGATGGGTGAGGTAACACTCGATCTCCGCCGCCCCCATCTCGCTGGGATGCACCACGTGCCCCAGCCGCTCCTTATGAAAAAGCACATACCGCCGATACCATTGGACGTAAGTCTCCTCGGTCTGTCGTGAGTAATGTTTGAGGCGAATCTTCGCCCGAATCCGGTCCTCCAGCTTTGGCTGAGGGGGAATGGGCACATTTGCGGAAACTTGAATCATTTTCAGTGTGATTTATGCGCCCATGACGAAAAAAACAAACTATTTTGTTGCCATATCCCGCAATGCGCAAGTAAACCGATGCCCATGACCGCCACAACCCGTGATAACCCAACAAATCCGTCGCATATAAAGGCGGAGCACGAACAAACAGATTTGTGCGTGATCCAGTAGTTCGGCGACTACGAGCCACCAAACACCATGAGCACACACGAAGAGCAAATGCAAAACATAGACGCACTACATACGGCAATTCGGCTAGTTGATACGAAGCTGAACATCCTACTCTTGAAGGCGGGTATTCTATCTGAGCGGGAGCTGAATGAATTACATGCCAAGGTACACGCGGAGACGAAGGCAGCCTTGGAATCGGAGCTTTAAGATACTTTAACCAGTCATTTGATTGATTCATATTTTAACGGGCTGCATTCCGAACTCACAACTCAAAGGCATGTGACGCCTCAAAACTACTCTAACAAATTTCAACCAACGTCGCCGAACAAGGGCGCGGCAGCTAACGCGCCTGTTGCGCTATCCGTGCTTGGCGCGTCGTTCGTGGCGCGTTGCTGCGCTATGTCGTTAGGCGTCGCTCGCGTCTCGTGAAAACCATCCTGCCAGCCTTCATCGCTCTCGTTACGCTGTCGTGCGCGGCACCTCAGCATCCGGCTGCTCACCGGATGGACTATCGCCATCCTCCTGGCGGCGGAGCCAACAGCTACAGCATGGTTCTCGACGGAGTGACATACTCCAACCGGGCCTCCTTTACTGCCGCAGTCGCAACGCTCCCTCCAAGCTCACGTTTGGTTTGGTATTCCGGCTGCATCGCCTTCGATGAGATTCCGCTTGGCCCCGCCCCTCGAATGACCATCCCCGAATTCAAGGCGTTTTGTAGCAGCCATCGTATCCGCTTCGATTATCAGTGCGGCCTACTTCCCGACCCGCTTATCACGAAGACATTTTCAGTCTCACGCCCACTCCTTCCAGAACGCGCGGACGCTCGCCAATGGCTTGAGACCCAAGGAGTCACATTCCCGCCGAAGGCTTTTGCACGCTGGGACGCACGCAAGCAGAGTCTCGTTGTGCGCAACACCGAAGAGAATCTCGACCTGATTGGGCTTATCATCGAGCACACCAAAACCAAATGACCGCAACGCCTAAACTTTTCTGAAGGCATCCGAGCGAAGCCTCGGTGCCATCAGGGGTTGAACCGGTCCGGTTTTTTAGTGGGGTGGTGAGAGGCGGCGGGGGCTAGGGCGCTTGTTTTCGTGGGGGACTCTGGTCCTGTAAATTGTT
>JANMLS010000251.1:0-26673 GCA_031372675.1 Verrucomicrobiaceae bacterium | reverse complement strand
GCAGCGGACTGGGGACGACGGATTCCGGCACGACCGTAGCCAGCGGAGCCACCTTGCAACTCGAAGGGGATATAAACATCGAAGAAGAAGCTGTGATTTTGAATGGCATCGGCGTCGCCAATAACGGCGCACTCCGCAGCGTCAGCGGCAACGTTACTTACGGCGGCTTGATCGGGCTTGGCAGCGCAACTCGCATCGTCGTGGATGCGGGCACACTTTCGTTCAGTAACTCAGGCATCATCACCGGCTCCACGTTTGGCCTCGCGTTCGCGGGAAATGGAAATGTCATCGTCAGCAGCAGCATCGGCACGACTTCGGGCGGACTCAGTAAGGAAGGCACGGGCATACTCACGCTCACAGGCGCAAATTCCTACACTGGCTCGGTGACACTCTCCGCCGGCGTTCTAAATATCCAGAACTCCAGCGCACTCGGCACCAGTGCTGGCGGAGTATCCGTGGCGAGCATCGCGGCCTTACAAATCCTCGGCGGCATTTCAGTCGGCAATGAGCCGCTGGCCTTGGCTGGCACAGGGATTAGCGGCACCGGTGCGCTTCGCAATATCAGCGAAAATAACTTTTGGGGCGGCACGATCACGCTCGGCGGCGCGACACGGGTGAACTCCGATTCTGGCACATTGACCATTGATGTGCCCACTGGCAGCAGCGCCTTCGGCATCAATCTAAACGCGCCTTTTCCCATCAACTTCGGCGGCAGTGGCAACATCACCGTCGCCGATCCCATCGCGATTGGCACCGGCGCAGTCACCAAGGATGGCGGCGGCACACTCACTCTCTCCGGCGCCAATACTTACACCGGACTCACCAGCATCAACGCGGGCACGCTTGCGGTGAACGGCAACGGTTCAATCAACTCCAGCACATTGAGCATCAATGGCGGCATCCTGCGGTATAATTCCGGGGCGAATTATACCAGCGGCGTCAGCTTTCTCAGCGGCGGAATTGGTGGCACAAACCTACAAGGCAGCCTCAGCGGGATAACGATTGGAATCAACAAGCTCCTTTCCCCCGGCAACAGCACGGGCACGGCGACCACCGGCTCGCAATCATGGGCTGGCGGCGGCACTTATGTTTGGGAAATCAATAGCGCACTCGGCAGTGCTGGCGTGAACCCCGGCTGGGACTTGGAAAACGGCACGGGCACGCTTGAAATCACCGCCTCGGTTGGTTTCCCATTCACTATCCGGGCGACTTCGCTGACGCTGGCAAACGAAGCTGGTCCGGTGGCCGACTTTGATTTTTCGCTCAGCTACAACTGGCTGCTGGCCGACTTCGATTTGGTCAACAGCTTTGATCCCAGCTCCTTCACCGTGGACACGACGGACTTCGTGAACTCATACCCCGGCAGCTTTGCGGTCGCCCTGGGAGACACCCCCGGAATCGGCGGAGACTCCACGCAAATCTACGTCACCTACACCGTTCCCGAGCCTAGTGTCGCGCTTTTGGCCGGGTTGGGTGTGCTGACGCTATCGCGCCGTCGCCGGAGTTCGTAGTCCCCAAGCTGCGCTTTCACTCCAGGCATGATTGGAAGTGGGTGATGGATTGAGTGGAAAACAAACCAGCGCGTCGTGGCTCACGCAGCCTCTGCGTGAATCCATGCCACCGCGCAGCGGCAAATCTCTTCGGCTTGGCACACAGGGTAAGTGCGCTTCGCGGTTTTGTGTGTTTCACGCAGAGGCTGCGTGAGCCACGACTCAAGCGTGCCTTGTTTCCATCACACAACTCCAATCACGCCCTTTTACTCCTCCCAGCGAAAGGCTCCCGCCACCGGCAGGCCGAGCTGGTCTAGGATGCGGTCCACGACGGTGTCAGCGACTTCGGCGATGGACTTTGGGCGGCTGTAAAAGCCGGGGCTTGCGGGCATGATCATCGCGCCCGCTTCGATCAATGTGCAGACATTTCGCGCGTGGATGAGGTTCCACGGAGTCTCGCGCGGAACGAGGATGAGCTTGCGCCGCTCTTTCAAAAAAACATCCGCCGCTCGCAGGATGGTCGTATCGCCGGTGCCTGCGGCGATGCGGCCCAGCGTGCCCATTGAGCACGGGCAGATGACCATCGCATCGAACCGCGCAGAGCCGCTGGCAAACGGGACGTTCATCGTTTTGTCGCCCTGCTGCCGGACAGCTCCGGGCACGCGCAGCTCGTCGATCTCGTCGCGAATCACCTGCTTCGCATACGGGCTGAGGACGAGATGCACCTCGTGCTGAGTGGCGTCAATTTTATCGAGCAAGCGCTGGAGATAGATCGCCCCGCTTGCACCGGTGCCGGCGATGACGAGCTTCAATTTGGTGTCCCCGGAAGCCCCGCGTTGGCTTCTTTTTCCTCGTCGTCGAGCTTCTTGAGATATGCCTTCATCGCCGTCTCCCATTTTCCGACATCATCGCCGAAATCATCGTCGAGAAATACTTGGAGCGTGGATTTTGCGTCCTCGCGGGCGTGGTGATTCGGAATACGAATCGCTTCGAGCAGCGCGGGGAGCTTCACTTTGTCGTCGCGGTTAAAAAGGTCGGTGGACAGCACTTCGATGACTTCTTCATTGAACGCTGGATTGCGCCAGATGTGGTTCACTTTGCTCCATTGCTCATCGGGTAAAAGATTCACGATATGCTGCGAAGCCTCCACCTGCCCTTCATTTGTCAGACTTGGCAGAAGGTTGATGAGCGCTTGCGCGGTGTTCAGGTGATCCTGATCCGTGTTGCCCGGAAAAAGGCGGAGCGCATCGTCAATTTTCCGATCATCGTCGGTGGGGGGGATTTGCGGTGGCGGCAGCACCGAGTCCGTTGTTTTGGTTTCCAGCTCGGAGGTCTTGTTGGGAGCGCTGGTTGCAGTGGTATCCACATTCACCGGATCGTTTGCTGTAATCCTTGCAGGCTTGGGCACTTCTTTCGGCGGGGTGTAGTGCGCGGAGTTTTCACTGCCAAGAAACCACAAGGTGACTCCGACGATGGCTGCCACGACGACTGCGAAAATTCCTACGGAACGTGAGTTCATAAATTGTTGCGAATAGCGGTTGTGTCTCCGGTTGGTTAGACCCGCCAGAGCGAACGACGTTCACATAAAACAGCTTGCACGCAGTCTGCAAGGGCGGGCTTTTTACCAGCCGAAGCTCGTCGGCGAGTGAAACTCCAGCCCGTGCGCGTCGGCGACGCCCTTGCACGTCACCTTTCCGTCAAAAAGGTTCACGCCGCCGATGAGGTTGCGGTCCTTTGCCAGTGCGCCCGCGAAGCCGTGGTCGGCGATCAGCTCGATGTAGCGATAGGTCACATTCGTGAGCGCTTGCGTCGCCGTCCGCGAGTAGGCGGCGGGCATATTTGCCACGCAGTAATGAGTCACTTCTTCCTCCACGAACACCGGGTCGTGATGCGTCGTGGCGCGGGAAGTTTCCGCGCAGCCACCCTGGTCTATTGCGATGTCCACAAACACGCTGCCGGGCTTCATCACGCGCATCATTTCGCGGGTGATGAGCTTCGGCGCACGGAAGCCGGGCACCAGAACCGCGCCAATCAGCAAGTCCACCTCGGGCAGCATTTCCAAAATGTGCGCCGGGCTGGAAAACAGCGTGTGTGCGGTGTGCAGCGTGATGTCGAGAAAACGCATTCGCTCCACATCCACATCAAGAATCGTCACATCCGCGCCGAGTCCTGTCGCCATCCGCGCAGCATTCACGCCCGCAGTGCCACCGCCGATGACGACCACTTTCCCCGGCAGAACGCCCGGAACTCCGCCGAGCAACACGCCGCAGCCGCCATGGTGTTTTGCGAGAAAATTGCCGCCCACGATCACGCTCATGCGGCCCGCGATTTCGCTCATCGGCTCCAGCAGCGGGAGGCGGCGATTTACCTCCACAGTTTCGTAGGCAATGCCCGTAACTTTCTTTTGCTGAAGCGCCGTGGTGAGCGGCTTGCTCGCCGCGAGATGCAGATAGGTAAAAAGAATCTGCCCCTCGCGAAGCAGCGGCCACTCGGACTCCAGCGGCTCCTTCACCTTCACGATCATCTCCGCCCGCTCGAAGACCTCTGCGTGAGTCGCCACGACTTCCGCGCCCGCTGCGACATACTCCGCATCTGGGAATCCGCTGCCTGCGCCTGCGCCAGTTTCTACGAGGACGTGATGCCCGCGCCGCACGAGCTGGTATGCAGCGCTGGGAAGCAGTGCCACGCGGTTTTCCTGTGCTTTGATCTCCTTGGGTGCGCCAATTTTCATGTGCCCACAGTCGCACACAAAACCGCCCAGAGGCAAACTTTCCGCAAGGATTACACCACCGGCTTCGGCTGCGTGATGAAAGGCTCTCGCAGATAAAGCGGCTCAAAATCCCCCCGCGCGAGAATCCCCCGTCCCGCAGCCGCATTGCGTGCAAGAATCGCCGCGCTCGGGAGACAAATCTCCGCCTGTGGAAAAGCGGGCAGCGCAGCAGTGCAAAAAACGCGAATCCCCGGCGCGCCCGCCAGCTTTTCGGCCACCGCCGCCGCGTCCAAAAGCTGCGGTTCCTCAATACAAACACCCTCGCGCACGCGGCTGAAATAAAACGTCTCCCGCCGCGCATCGCCGATGACGAGATACTCCCGCGAGTCCGTCTCCATCGCCGCCACGCTCGCCAGCCCCACAAGCTCCGCGCCACACGAGAGCGCAAGCCCCAGCGCCGACGCGATGCTGATTCGCACGCCCGCATAACTCCCCGGCCCAATCCCGACGGCGATCATTTTGAACCCGCCAGCCATCGCCTTTGCACGCTCTAGCAGCCGGTAAAGATCGCTGCCCTGACTGCGGTCGCACGGGAAGCTCTCGCTCAACAAAAGCCGCTCGCCATCGAGCAGCGCGATGCTTCCGTGGGAGGTGGATGTTTCGAGCGCGAGAATCATGGCAGTTCAATCGTCCGCTCATCGCCGTCGCCCGCGCGAAACCTCAACCTGCGCGTGTTTGCGGGAAGAACCGCAGGAAATTTCCCAGCCCACTCCACGGCCACAATTCCGCCCGCGTCGAGGTAATCATCCAGCCCGATGCGCAGCGCATCCCCCCCGGATTCCAGCCGGTAGAAATCGAAATGAAACAGCGGCAGTCGCCCGCCCGTGTATTCGTGGACGAGCGTAAAAGTCGGACTCGTCACCTCGCCCGAATGCCCCAGCCCAGCCGCGACGCCCTTGATAAACTGCGTCTTCCCCGCGCCGAGATCGCCATCCAGCGCCAGCACATCGCCCCCGCGCAACTGCGCCGCATAGTTGCGACCCAGCTCGAAAGTTTGCGCTGCGCTTTTAGATACAATCACCTCCACACCCGCGAATCTCCACCGCCACGCCGCGCTTTGTCGAGTGAAAGGCTTCGCGACAGCACCTCTGCGTCGTCTTGCTGGTGTTCTTATTCCAAATGATTGGATGCCGCTCGTGTTGACCGAAGTCGTCTAAATCTCTACTTTACCACTATGTCCACCGAGCAACTCACAAACGAAGCGATGGCACTTCCGCTCTCCGAGCGGGTTTCTCTCGCGCAGACGCTTTGGCAGAGCATTGACGCCGGGTTGGTGAAAACCGATGAGCGCGAGGCGGTGCGTGAGGCTATTCGTCGCGATCAGGAGCTTGCTTCCGGCGTGGTGGCAGGCCGCACGCACGATGAGGTCATGCAGGCGGCGCGTCGCGCAATCGGATGCGCCTAATTTAGCACCCTGAAGCCGAAGCCGAACTCATCGAGGCGGCACAGTTTTATGAGCGAAGAGTCGCGACGCTCGGAGGTCAGTTTCTTGACGCCGTTGATCGTGCAGTAAAAGCCATTCAGGAAGCACCAGAGCGATGGAGTGTCATCGAAGCAGATGTCAGGCATTACCTCATGCCCCGCTTTCCATACGCGATCTACTACCGGGTTCTTTCCGACCATCTTCGCATCCTCGCCTTCAAGCACCACAGCCGACACCCGGACTACTGGCGTGGCCGTCTCGCCAACTGAACCGCTATTTTTGCAGGTATCCGCATCGTTTGGTCTTCGATTTGACGGTGCCGCGCCGGGCTGATAGCGAGGGGAAATGAAAACATTTCTCTCCGCTGCATTCCTCGGTGCGCTCGCTTCTTTATCCATCGCGGTTTCGCACGGGGCGACTTGGTCCGACATTCAAAACCGAACATGGGAAGGTGATTTTGTGAGGCTTCAGGGCGTGAACGCAATTTTTCTAGTGGGCGGAAAAGAGTATCCATTTCCGTCGGCAAATCTCAGCCCCGCAAGCCGGGCGGCGATTCAGGCGATGCTCGCTCCGAAAGCCCCGACCCCAGCCGCCGCGCCTGTCGCGCAGCCTGCAAAAGAACCGCGCTTCGGGGATGTGTTACTCGTGCCGGGAAAAACTGTGAACGGAGAATTGCCGCTGGATGATTCGTGGAAAAAGGCTTTTGTGAAAACGGCTGGGCAGGAAATTTCTTCCATCAAGTTTGCAGTCGCGGTGCCGAGCGATTTCGACCCCGCAAAGCCGCAAAAAGTGCTCTTCACCAGCGCCTCATCTTCGGGCAACGGACTGAGCATCCCGAATATGAACAGCTACGTGAAAGCCGCGAATGCAAAGGGCTGGATCGTGATGTCGGCAGACTCTCCGCTCGGAAAACCCAAGAATGACAACGTGATCTTCCGGCAAAATCTTCTCACGCTTTTGACAAACGAATTGAACAACAAATTCCCCAAAGCAGGGAAAACATGGCGAGTGGCAACCGCTGGGTTTTCAGGCGGCGCAGGCTATGCGTCGAATCAGGCGCTTTTGCTCTGCAAGTTTGAGTGGAAAGTCAGCGGCATGTTGCTGATGAACAATAGCTATCAGCCCGTGCAGTGGGAGTCGGCTGTGAAACCGCCGAAAACTGTAGCGCACAAGATTCCCGTGTTTTTCAGCAGCGGCGAAACTGACAATGTGGCAAAGCCGGATTCCGTCAAAGATGCGCTGAAAATCACCGAGCGCGGCGGCTATAAAACGACCCGCATCGCATGGCACCCCGGCGGGCACAATGTGGAGGAAGAGCACATCAGCCAAGCGCTCGCATGGTTCGACGAGCTGGCCGGCGGGAAGTAATCGCCCGACTATTTCTTCAGGAATTTGTGCAGGCGTCCGACTGCGCTCCACTCGGAAATGATGAGATTTCCGTCCTTATCAATCGAGCCGCCGTGCGGAGAGTTGGTGATGCCATCCACCCATTTGTCTTTGGCTAGGCCAAAGTTTGCGCGGTGTTTCACTTCCGGGTTGTCGCCGATTTGCGCGGCAATCGCGCCGGATTTATCAATCACAGTAACGCGGCCCTGAAGCTCAGGAATCACCGCGAGGTCGCCACGAATGTGGACCGCCGCTGGCATCCGCAAATCTTTCTGGATGACCTTCACGAAATTACCGTCGAGATCCCAATGCTCCACGCGGTTGTTGTTCCGGTTGCACACAAAGAGCATCGGTTTTTCGCCACGCGGGTCGAAGGCGATGCCGTGGCAGGTTTTGAATTTCCCGTCTTCCACGCCGGGACCGCCGAAGGCTTTTACAAACTTCCGGTCCTTGTCGAATTTGTAGATGAAATTCGTGCCGTAGCCGTCGGCAGCAAAGATGGAGCCGTCCGGCGCAACCGTCACCGCACATGGCTTGAAGCCCTTCGCGTCTTTTGCGATGCCGGACTCCTGCGGATAAGTCAGCGCCCACTCTTGCGTGCCGTCGAGCTTGAGCTTGATGACTTCGTTCATTGTGGGGCGCGCGGCGTAGATAAACTCCGCGCCGTTTTCCTCGCGGATTTCCAGCGCGTGAATCTTGGTCGGCCCCACCGCTTTTTGAAATTTCCCATCCGCCGAGAAAACTAGGATTCCGCGTGCGGTGTCGGTGGTGACGTAAATGTTCCCCGCTTTGTCAATGACGACGCCGCCGTGGCAAGCACCCTGCGCTTCGCCGCCGGGCATCGCGTCGAAATAGTTGGGCACGTTTTCGTAGCTAATCGTCTGCGCAAAAGCGTGGGTCGTGAGGAGTGAGATGATTCCGAAAAGGGAAGTGGTGATGCGTTTCATGCAAGCGCGGTTGTGAACTGCGATGTGCTCCTTTGCAACTGCGGAAAGAGTCACAAACTTTGCCCCAGCAGTTCCCGCAGTTTGGCCGCAGCCGCCACGTTGTTATCGCGGATGTAAGTGATGTGTGTGCCGGGGAGCACATGGATGTCGAATTGCACGCCCTCGATTTTCTCCCACCCGAGCTTGCCGAAAGCAGCATAAGCCTCGGCATCCACGAGCATCGAAATCCGCCCGCGATAGGGCCGCAGCGAATGACGCATGAGCGTGACAGGATACTCCGCCTGCCCGCGCGGATGCTGTGCTGGAGCGGGTTGCGAGGCACGCCCGATAATCCGCCGCGCTATGCTGCCGAGCATCACGCGAACTCGCTGTGCAAGTCCGCCAGGACGGGATTCCGCTGCGCGTTTATGTTCTTCGGCGCAGAGATAATCAGCGAGTTCCGCAGGATTCGGCGTGCTGGTATCCAGCAGCAAAAGCATCCCCACTTCCTCGCCCGCATCGCGAAGTTGGCAGGCGATTTCATGGGCGCAGATTCCGCCGACACACTCGCCCGCGATAAGATACGGACCGTGCGGCTGGATGGCGCGAATCTCGCGCAAGTAGTCCGCAGCCATTTCGATGACGCTCGCGTGCGGTGCCTCGCCAGTTCCCGCCCCGCGCGCCTTGAGTCCATAAATCGGCTGCTGCTTACCGATGTGGCGACCAAGCTGGCCATAGACGAGAAACTCGATCTCGCCGCCCCATCCACCAGCCACGAGAAACAGCGGACGCACGCCGGGCGCTCCGCGCTGAATCAGCACGATGAATTTTGTATCGGCGGATGGTGGAAGAATGCGCCGCTCATCCACGTAGCGACCGAGCGCAGCAGGCGTCGCGTGTTCAAAAATAACCGATGCGGGAATCGTCACGCCAAACTCCGCTTTCAACCGCGAAAGAAGTTCCATCGCGAGAAGCGAGTGTCCGCCGAGCCGGAAGAAATCGGCATCCGCAGGAATATCGCTGCGACGAAGCACTGAAGCCATAATCGCCGCGATGCGCGATGCAGTCGGCGTGCTCACCGTGCTGCCCACAGAGGATTCAGCCGCATCTGGTTCGGGAAGCGCGGCGCGATCCACCTTGCCGTTTGCATTCATCGGAAGCCGTTCCAGCGCGATGAACGAAGTCGGCACCATGTAATCCGGGAGCTGGCTCGCGAGAAACTCGCGCAACGCGGCGGAATCCGGCGCGGGCGCATTCGCTACAAAGTATGCGGCCAGCGATTTTCCAGTCGCATCCGAGCCGCAGACTTTGACAGCGACTTCGCGCACGCCGGGATGTTTCGTAAGTGTCGCCTCGATCTCGCCTGGCTCCACGCGGAAGCCGCGCAATTTAATCTGCCCGTCGAGACGACCGAGAAACTCAATCGCACCATCGGGGCGAAACCGCGCACGATCTCCCGTGCGGTAAAGCCGCTGTACGGGCGCGAAAGGATGCTGCACGAATTTCTCCGCCGTGAGTTCTTGGCGACCGTGATACCCGCTCGCGAGTCCGTCTCCTCCAAGTAGAAGCTCGCCCGCAACGCCTACGGGCACAGGCTGCATCCGCTCATCGAGAATGTAAGCCGTGGTGTTCGCAATCGGTCTGCCAATGGGGAGCGCCGCGCCGCGAGGATGCGCGGTGATGCGCTGGAAAGTCGCGAAGGTCGTGACTTCCGTGGGACCGTAAATGTTGCACAGACGACCGGGCGCACCGCCCTCGAAAACACGTCCGACCGCCTGCGCACTCGCTGCGTCGCCGCCGAAAAGCAAATGCCGGAGCGGCTGGAAGGTCGCCGGAGCGAGCGAGGCGATTTGATTAAACAGCGCGGTTGTGATGAACATCGCCGTGATTCCCTGCTCTCGAATCGCAGCGGAAAGGCGCGAAGGATCGAGCATGGTTTCCTTCGCCAGAATTACGATGCGTGCGCCATTGAGAAGCGCACCCCAAATTTCAAAAGTCGCCGCATCGAATGCCGGATTGGATGCGTGCCCCACGCAATCATCGGCAGTGAGTTGCGCGTAATCGGTATTCAGTACGAGCCGTGAAACCGCACGGTGCGCGACTACGACCCCCTTCGGCGTTCCCGTGGAACCCGATGTGTAAATGACGTAGGCAATGGAGCCGCCGTCCGTTTGTGAAGCGGGCTTCGGGCTGCCGCTTGGTGCCTGCAAATCCACACCAACAGTCTGCAAATCTCCAATCCCCGCAAGCGGGCCGGGCGCAACAACTGCACGGACTCCAAGGTCGCCAACCATGAACGCGACACGCTCGGCAGGCCATGACGGGTCAATCGGCGCATACGCGAGTCCGGCTTTGATGATAGCGAGTGTCGCGACGATTTGCGCAGCGGAACGTTCGAGAGCAATCCCGACGAAAGAGCCTGCCTGCAAGCCCAGCCCGACAAGTCGCGCAGCCAGCGCATTCGCGCACGAATCAATCTGCGCGTAGGAAAAACTGCGCGTCCCTTCCTGCACAGCGATGGCATTCGGGCGGGCTGCAACTTGTTGTTCAAATAGCGAATCCAATCCACGCTCACGCGGGTAATCACGCGCCGTGCGGTTCCATTGATCCACAATCACCGAGCGCTCGTTGGCGCTGAGAAACGATACGCATTCCAGCGGCAGTTCTGCATTTTGAGCGATGCCAGCAAGCAGTAGAATGTAATGCTGGAGCCAGCGCTCAATCGTCGCTGCGGAGAAAAGGTCGCGATTGAAATTGCAGAACACCCGATAGCCACCGGCCTCCTCGATGAGATTGAAGCTGAGTTCGAGATGGTAGCGTGATTTCTCCGCTGGAAGGTAAATGGCAGTCGCTTCACCAAACGAAAGCGCACCGGGCGCACGGTCCACATTGAAGCTCACGCTCACGAGCGGAATGCGTCCGGGAATCCGTGGCGGCGCGAGCTTTTGTAGCAGCCTGCCAAACGTGATCTGCTGATGCTCCTGCGCATCGAGAATCAGCGAATTCAAAATCGGGAGCGCGGATGCCAGCGTGCTTGTTTCATCGAGCGAAACGGGAAGCGGGAGGAAGTTCACACAATGCCCGACGAGCGGCGCATCAATCTCCGCCTGCCCAGCGGATGCGATGCCGACGACGAGTTCGCGCTGACCGCTCAACCGCGAAAGAAGCGTCGCGAATCCCGTGAACAGTGCCGCGAAAAGTGTGGAGCGATGGGTTGCCGCGACTTTGCGCAACGGTTCGCAAACCTCGGCTGGCAGTAGCGCACTCCGTGTCGCTGCACGGAAGGTGCGCTGCGAAGAGCGCGGTGAGTCGGTCGGCAAATCCAGCGGTGCGGGGATGCTCGCAAATTTCCGCAGCCACCACGCTTCGCTCGCGAGGAATGAATCGGACTGCTGCGCCGCGATTCGAGTGCTGTTGAATGTTGAAATACTGAGCGACTCCGCGAGCGAAGTTCCGCCGGAGTATATCGCAGCGAGTTCCGCCGCCACGATGCTGAACGACCAGCCGTCGCACGCGATGTGATGAGCGGTGAATAGGAACTCGTGTGCTGTCTTACTGCGCGAGACGAGCGTCGCTCGCCAGAGCGAGCCTTGCTGCAAATCAAATGGTGCTTCCGATTGCGCGACGAATGCCTGCTGCGCCGCGCCATCATCAGCAGTGGCGAGCGACGCTATCTCCACGGAAGCCGCAGGATGAAAACGCTGGAGCTTGCCATCCGTTGAGAATGTCGAACGCAACGATGGATGGCGCTCGACCACCGCTGCCAGTGCTGCGCGGAGCCTTGCCAAATCAATCGCTCCATCAATTCGCAGGCGGACGGTGTCATTAAACGCCGCGCTCGCATCTCCGCCGAGTTGCGCGACGAGAAAAATCTCCTGCTGCGCATCGGAAAGCGGTGCGGTTTCGAGACTGCCGGGAATCGTCGCTGGGCCAAGTAAACCTGCAGCGGACATGGCACGGACACTTTCCTCGAATGCTGTGGCGATCTTCTCCAGATCAGCATCGGAGTGCTCGGCGCAAAGGAAGCACGGGCGGTTTTCCCAGACATGGATTCCGCGCAGGCGCATGTGCGTGAAAATGAGCGGCGCGTATCGCAGCGTCGCGGGAATCGCGAGGTAGTAGAGCGACGAAAATGTCTGCCAGCGCAGCCCGATGCCAAGCGCGTCGAGCGTGGCATTCATCCGCGCTGTGAGCACTGCGGCTTTCCCAGCCAGTGAGCGCTGCAATTCGGGGCCGCATTTTTCAAGCTGATCGAGCACCGCACTTGCAGCAGCGAGTGCGAGCGGGTGGCGCACAAAAGTCCCGGCGAAAAATGTGACGCCGATTTCCGGGAAGGAATCATCGCCGTATTTCCAATCACCGCCGTCGAGCGCATCAAGGTATTCGCGCTTGCCGCCGACGATTCCTATCGGGATGCCGCCGCCAATGATCTTGCCGTACGTGGCGATGTCCGCCTTCACGCCGAAGTATTCCTGCGCACCGCCGGGCGCGACTCGGAAGCCGGTCACGATCTCATCGAAGATCAGCGCGGAGCCGTTCTCGGTCGCGATGTTGCGCAGCTCGTGGAGGAACTCACGCGGGGCAAGCGCCGGATTCCGGCTCTGCACGGATTCGATGAGGATAGCTGCGACATCCGAGCAATTTGCTCGCAGCCACGCCAGCGCGTCGTCGCTGCCGTAATCGAGAACGACGAGATTTTGCACCGCACTCTGCGGAATGCCGGGCGCAATCGGAGCGGGGCCGGGACGAAAAAGCACCTCGTCGAAAATCCCGTGGTAAGCACCGCCAAAGACCACCACGCGATCACGTCCGGTGACGGTGCGGCTCACGCGCAACGCCGCCGCAACAGCCTCGCTGCCCGTATTGCAAAAAGCGATGCGCTCCATGCCGAGATAGCGCCCAAGCCGCTCTGCCAGGACTCCGGCGAGCGATGATGTCGGACCGATTTCAATGCCGGAATCGAGCTGGCGCTTGATGGCATCGGTGAGCCACTGCGGGCGATGCCCGAAAAGAATCTGCCCAAATCCGAGCGTGATGTCGGTGTATTCGTTGCCGTCAGTATCCCAAAGTTTCGATCCCTCGGAGCGGTCGCAAATCAGCGGATAGACAGCCTCTTTCCACTCCCGCCGGAAGCCCGCGACTGCGCGAGGGTCGGCGAGGTGTGCTCGGTGTTTCGTGGTGTACGCTTTCGAGGCCGCAGTCTTCGCGATGTAGCGTGCGAGGAGTTCGGAAATGTGCGCTTCCTGCTCCGGCGTGAGCGTGGTCGAGGTGCGATCAATTCCGCGAAATGGCCCGTGCGCACGCGACGCTGGTGCGGACGACTGAATCGCTGCCCGAACCGGCGCAGATGCAGGCACAGCCTTGCCCGACTTTGCAGGGCGGTTTGCTTTGATGTATTCGGCGACCGATGCAGGGCTGTGCAGTTCTTGGAGCAATTGCCGGAAGGTCACTTTCACGCCGAAGTAGGCGTTGATCGCGATGGCGGCCTGCGTGAGGAAAAGTGAATCGAAGCCGAGTTCCGTGAATGAAAGCTCCGGCGATGCGCCCCTGAGATCGAGGCCGGAGAGTCTGTGCAATTCACCGAGCAACTCGCCGAGCACGTCATCGGTCGGGTTTTCGATCTCAGGCACTCGCTCGATGGTCGGTGCTGCTGAAGCCAGTGCAGTTGGGATGCTCTCCGGCGCATCGGCGAAGTAGCGCTGACGCTCGAACGGATAAGTCGGGAGCGCGACTTTTGAGCGCGGTCGCTGATGGTCAATCGCGCTCCAGTCCGGCTCCACTCCACCGCACCACAACTGCCCCACGGCGGAGTGAATGGATGAAATTTCATCGAATCCCTCGCGCAGTGCGGAGGCAAAAATGCGCTCCGGTTTTGCGTGCTGGCGGCCAAGTTGCGTGAGCGTCTGGCCGGGGCCGCACTCGATGAAAACGGTGTCTTCCTCCGCAACCAACTGCGCGACCGCAGGAGAAAAGCGCACCGTCTCACGCGCATGACGCGCCCAGTATTCGGGACTCGTCGCGTCTTCTGCCGTCATCCATTCCGCAGTGACAGTGGAGAGAATCGGGATGCGCGGTGCGCTGCGGGAAACCCGCGAAGCCGCAGCGGTGAGCGGAGTGACCACCGGCTCCATCATCGCGGAATGAAAAGCGTGCGATGTTTCCAAGCGTTTTGCCGCGATACCGGCAGCAGCGATTTCTTTTTCAAAAGCAGCGATGATTTCGAGCGGCCCGGCAACCACCGAAAGCGAAGGGCCATTGATTGCAGCGATGGAAGCTCCCGCTGGCAGACGCGGTTCGAGTTCCGCAGCGGGCGCACGAACGGCCAGCATCGCGCCGTGTGGCTGCGCCTGCACGAGTCGTGCGCGTTCGGCGACGAGCGAGAGAGCGCCTTCGAGTGTGAAAACTCCGGCAATCGTCGCAGCAACGTATTCGCCGACGCTGTGGCCGATCATCAAATCCGGCACAATGCCCCACGAGCGGAGCAGCTCGGAAAGCGCGTAGCTGACTGAAAAAATTGCGGGCTGCGTGGTGCGGGTTTCGCGCAGCCGCGCCTTTCCGGCGTCAGACGAATCGGAGAGCAAATCGAGCAAATCGCAGTCGAGGTGCTTGCGCAAAAGGCTCGCGCATTTTGCCAGTGCGTCGCGGAAGACAGGCTCGCGGGCGGCGAGTTGCATGCCCATTCCGGCGTATTGTGCGCCTTGGCCAGGGAACATGAAAACAATGCGCGGCTTTGCTTCCAGCGCACGGCCCGTGGCTATCGCTCGCCGCTCGTTCCCGCGAAGTGCATTGATTGCGGCTGCGCTGTGGCAGGCAGCGACGATCTTGCGGCGGGCAAAAGCGCGGCGGCTGGTTTGCAGCGTGCGGGCAACATCGCCGAGCGCGAGCACAGCATTTTCTTCGAGTGCCTTCGCGAGATTTTCCGCAGCGGCAGCCAGCGCGGTTTCCGTTCGCGCAGACAGGACGAGAATCTGCGGCGTTTCATCCGGCGCAGACGGCGCAGGGTTGTCGAATGATTCTAGGACGCAGTGCGCATTCGTTCCGCCAACGCCGAAGCTGCTGACGCCCGCACGGCGCGGCTCGTTGCCAGCAGGCCAGTCGCGCGCAGTCGCGGCAACGGTGAAGGGAGATTCGTCGAGCAGCAGCGCGGGATTTGGCTTTGTAAAATGGAGGCTTGCGGGGATTCGGGCGTGATGGAGAACCAGCGCGGCTTTGATCAATCCAGCGACACCCGCCGCTGCATCCAGATGACCGATGTTCGATTTCACCGAGCCGATTGCGCAGAAGCCGCGTTCATCCGTCCCGGCTCGAAATGCCTTCGTGAGTCCCGCGATTTCAATCGGATCGCCGAGCGGCGTCGCGGTGCCGTGCGCCTCGACGTAGCCGATGCTGCGTGGCTCGAAGCCAGCAAGCGCCTGGGCGAGCGCGATGACTTCCGCGTGTCCGTCCACACTCGGCGCGGTGAAGCTCACTTTATTGCTGCCGTCATTGTTGAGCGCCGCGCCTTTGATCACAGCGTAAATGCGGTCGCCATCCGCGACTGCATCGGCGAGACGTTTCAGCGCGACGACTCCGCCGCCGTTGCTGAAGACGGTGCCCGCAGCGCTGATGTCGAACGGGCGGCAAAATCCATCCGGCGAAGTGATACCGCCTTCTTCGTAAAAGTATCCACGCTCGTGTGGAAACGTGATCGACATTCCGCCTGCGAGCGCCACGTCGCATCCGTAGCTGAGAAGGCTCTGCACAGCTTGGCACACCGCGACGAGCGAGGTGCTGCACGCTGTGTTGATGCTGATTGCCGGGCCGCGAAGGTTCAATTTGTAAGCCGTGCGCGTGGCCACATAATCCTTTTCATTTCCCATCATCGCAGTGAGCCAGCCGGTGCTCGCGATGAGTTCCGGGTGATGCACGACGTTGTTTGCCCAGTAGGTATTATTCGTTATTCCCGCGAACACGCCGATGGCTCCGCCGTATCGCATCGGGTCGCAATTTGCGTCTTCGAGCGCGGTCCACGCCTCTTCGAGAAATGCACGCTGCTGCGGGTCAATCACCTCCGCCTCGCGTGGTGAGATTCCGAAAAATGCGGCATCGAAATACTCCGGCTTATCGAGCAAACCACGGCGCGGGATGTAGGCGCGGCCTGCATCCGGGCTGCGTGCGTCGAGCGTGGTGAGCGTCTCTTTTCCGGCGAGTAGATTGCTCCAAAACTCCGCCACATTGCGTGCGCCGGGGAAGCGACCGGCCATGCCGATAATCGCGATGCCTTCGAGTGAATCGGCAGACTGGCTCATTCGCCGACCTTTCTGATTGCGGGCTTCCGCGTCAATGCCGCGCGAGCTTTGGCAGCACGATCTTGCGCGGCATTTGCGATGTCGGGCTGTGTAGATTTGCCGTCGAGAAAAGCGGCAAGCCCGCGAATGGTGGGATGCTGAAACATGGTGACGATAGGAATCTGGCGACCCGTCTCCGCCACGAGTCTGGCATGGACGCGCACCATCAAAAGCGAGTGCCCGCCGAGGTCGAAAAAGTTCTCCGTGACGGAAACGGGACGAGCGAAAGCCTCCGCCCAGATTCCGGCGATTGTCTTCTCTAAAGACGAGCCGGGCTGAGTCAGCGGGCGCATGACTGGTGAGGGAACTGAACTTTCACGGCGGAGCAGTGGCAAGGCTGTGGAAAGCTGAACCAGCGGGCTTTCCGGCGCTGCGAGTGCGGAGCTGAGAAGGGCGGCGAACTGTTCGAGAAGTTCACTCACCGACGCTCGCGATGTGACACCTTGATTTGTCACGAGCGTGAGTCTGAACGGCTCTCCGGGGTTGACGATGAGCGTGAACGGATAGTTTGTGCGGACGGGTGCGTGGAGGTCGCTGAGTTCAAGGTGTCCGAGCCGCTGCCCGACGCCATCAATGATGTAATTCTGAAAGACAACGAGCGTCTCGAAAAGCCGGGCATTCCACGGAAGCTCACACCAACTCTGGATGTCGGCGAGCGAGGTATTTTGGTGCGCGGTGATTTGCGAGAGCTGCTGATGAATTGCGAGAGCTGCGGTCGTGAGCGTAGAGCCAGCCTCGATGCGGAGGCGGACCGGCAGATTATTTACAAAGTGCCCGACGATGCGATCTGCGCCGGGCATTTCCGCAGGGCGGCCAGAAAATGCCGCGCCGAAAACGATGTCGTCGTGAGCAGCGTGCCGCGCAAGCAGAGCGGCCCAGACGCTTTGGACGAGGGCGTTGATCGTGACCCGGAGCGAGCGCGCTGCGGAGTTTAGCAGTGCTGCGATCTCGGCATTGAGATGGATTGAGCATGATACTTCCGGCCCTGCTTCACGACTGAGGGGGAGCGGTGTCGGCTTGCGGAAACCGGCGAGCTGGCTGGTCCAGAATGCGTGGGCAGGACGCTGGTCGAGCATTTCCAGCCACAAGATGAACGCACGATACGGCGGCACCGGCGGCATCGCGGCGAGCTTCTGCTCAAGCGCCAGCGAGAGTTTCTCGAAGACCAGCGGCCACGACCAGCCGTCTATTTCCAGATGATGATGCGTCCAGACAAAGCGGGACTCCTGCGCGGCTGTGCGGAACAACGCGAACCGCGTGAGCGGCGGTTTTGTGAGATCGAACGGGCGCACTGCATCGGCTGTGAGAAAGGCTGCGACATGCTTCGTCGCTGCATCCGCTGGGAGATGCGCGATGTCCTCGAAGTGCATTTCCGGCGGCGCATCGCTGACGACGAATTGGTGAGGCTCGGCGGAATCGGCGATGTAGCCGGAACGAAGCGCGGGGTGTCTGTGCGCGACGACACGCCATGCTTCGAGCAGATCGCCGGGCGAGATCGAGCCGCGCAGTTTGCAGTGCCATTGATCATTTCCGCTGCTGGGCTGCGCGTATTCCACGGCGAGAAAAAGCCGCTGCATGGGCGAGAGCGGGTAGATGTCTTCCAGCGCGGGATGCTGTGCAGCGAGTGCTTGCTCAGTTTCCTGCGGCAGGCGGGAGAGCGGAAATTTCACGCTCATCATCTTCCGCGCAGATTCGAGAAATGATGCGGCGAGCGTCTCGATTGCAGCCCGCGAATGAATCGCTGTGGAGAATCCGAATCGCGCTTCGAGGCAGCCGTTCAAAATGAGTGCGTTGATTTCGAGCAGATGCGTGCGTTGCGCGGCGGGCGAGTGCCACGGTCCTGTGGGCGTGTCTGAAAACGCGAAGTGCTCCAGCCCTTCCACAGTGTGATCGAATTGGCCGAGATAGTTGAAAAGCACTTCAGCGCTGGATTGCAGCGATTCGCCATCGGCGGCTATGTGGCGCAGCAGCGAATAGCCGAAGCCGTTTGATGGGACGTGGCGCAGATTTCGGATGTTGGTGAATAGCGTCGCTGCCGCTGTGCCAGCGGTCTGAAGCCGGATCGGGTGAATGCAGGTGAACCAGCCGACGGTGCGCGATAAATCGGGCGTGCCTGCGAGCTGCGCGAATTGTTTTAGTGCGCCTTCCTCGCGACCGTGGCCTTCCGTTTCAATCGTCAGCGCATCGCTTCCCGCCCAGGCGCAGAGAGCTTCGGCAAGCGATGCAACGAGAACGTCCAGCGTGCGGACGCCTACGGGCAGGCGGCTGAGGAGCTGTGCGGATTCATCGGCGGAAAGCCGGACAATGACAGTATCGCTGGAGCTTTCGAGATTTTCACCAGCGGGATAATCACGCGGAATCTGAACCGAATCTGCGTCCATGATCTCGCGCCAGTAATCGCGCTCCGATGCTGCGCCAATCGCAGACTCCTGGAGTTGCGCGGCCCATGTGTGGAAGCCGTTTGTAGCGGGAAGTAGCGGCGCTCCGGCAATTGCGCGGTCGAGATCATCGAGCAGGATTCGCCATGAAACTCCGTCCACGATGAGATGATGAATCGCGACTGCAAGCGTGTCGCCGCCGAGCAGGGAAAAGCGTGCGAGTGGTCCTCCGAGACTCAGCGAAGATTGCAGCGCATCGGGCGGGCAATTTTCTACGAAATCAACACCCGGCGAGTCTGCGAAATACTGGCGACCGGCGTTGTTGAAACGCAATTTGAACACGGCATGATGCGCTGCGACTGCCGCAACCGCGTTGCTGAGTCGGGCCGCTGACACGGGCTTGGTGAGGCGGAAAGCGAACGACTGATTCCAATGATGCTGCTCGGCAAAACGGTGTGCGAAGAACCATTTTTGAATTGGCGTGAGCGGGACTTCGCCGACTGCTGGAAAGTCGCGCAGAGGGATGAATTCGGACGGCGCACATGAAGCAAGCGCGGCAATCGTGGGATGATCGAAAACCTGCTTCGGAGTGATTGAAAGCCCGCGTTGCCGGGCCTGCGTGACGACGAGGATGCTGAGAATGCTATCGCCACCCAGCTCGAAAAAATTGTCGTGAACACCGACGCGCTCGATTTTCAAAAGACGCTGCCAGATTTCAGCGAGCGCGCGCTCGGCGTCGGATGATGGCGCGGTGTAGCCTGCGGAGGCTTCGCGGCGGTCCGCTGCTGGTGCGGGCAAAGCGCGGTGGTCGAGTTTGCCGTTATTGGTGAGCGGCATTCGCTCCACGGGGACAAAGGCGGAGGGCACCATGTAGTCCGGCACAAATGCGCGGAGGTGCGTGCGCAGTTCTGCTGCGGTCGGCGCGGTGCCTTCGGGGACGAACCATGCGACGAGCTGTTTGCCGGAGATGGAATCGCGGGCGAGCACCGCTGCTTCGCGGATGCCGGGATGCGTGAGCAGGTGGCTTTCGATTTCGCCAAGCTCAATGCGGAAGCCGCGAATTTTTACCTGCTGGTCAATGCGTCCGAGATATTCGATGTCACGATTTGGGAGCCAGCGGGCAAGGTCGCCGGTGCGATAGAGTCTGGTTCCCGGCACGAATGGGTTTTCGATGAATCGCTGCGCGGTGAGTTCGGGGCGGCCCAGATACTCGCGGGCCAGACCTTTTCCGCCGACGAATAGTTCGCCGGGCACACCGATGGGAACAGGACGCAACTGCGGATCGAAAATGGTGATCGAGAGATCGGGGATCGGCTCGCCGATGACGCTGCCGCGCTGGAGGTCCGATGCAGACAGCGGGCGGTAGGTGACGTGGACGGTTGTTTCCGTGATGCCGTACATGTTCACGAGTTGCGGCTTCCGGTCGCCGTGTCGCTCGAACCACGGGCGCAGACTTTGCATCTCCAGCGCCTCTCCGCCAAAGACGACGGTGCGCAGCGCGAGTTCGCGAGAGCGCGGGGAAGCTGCGTCTGCGGCGATGAGCTGGCGGAATGCAGCGGGAGTTTGATTGAGAAAAGTGACGCGCTCGCGGACTAGCAATTGGTGGAACTGCTCCGGCGAGCGGCTTGTCTCGAATGGCACGACGACCAGCTTTCCGCCGTGGAGCAGGGCACCCCAAATTTCCCACACGGAGAAATCGAACGCGGTGCTGTGAAAGAGTGTCCACACGTCTTCGCGGCTGAAATCGAACCAATGCTCGGTCGCGGTGAAAAGCCGCACGACGTTGTGATGGGAAATGCAGCAGCCCTTCGGCTTGCCCGTGGAGCCGCTTGTATAAAGGACGTAGCACAAATCCGAAGGTGCGCCGTTTTGTGAAATTCGCGGCGCGGTCGGCGCAATGTCCTCGAAAGCGACGAGCGCGGCTTTGTGCTTCGCGGGCAGCCGGACTGCGAGGTGGCGCTGGGTGAGCAGCACGGGCGCAGCGGCGTCGGCGAGCATGAATTCGAGACGCTCGGGCGGGTAGGCGAGGTCTATTGGGAGATAGGCCGCGCCTGCTTTCAGGATGCCGAGCAGCGCGACGACCAGCGACGGGCATCGCTCCATGCAAAGCCCCACGATGGACCCCGGCGCGACTCCATTTGCGGCAAGGTGCGCGGCTACGGCGTTTGCGCGTTCGTCCAGCTCGCGATACGTCATCCGCTCTGCGCCCTGTGTGAGCGCGATGGCGTCGGGATGTAATTCGGCTCGCTGCGAAAAAAGCGCGTGGAGCGTCTGCGAGTTGCGCGGATCGTCCGCTGCGGTCTGCGCTGGACGTGAGATCAAAGACTCGTGTTCTGTGAAATCTACGAGCGGGACATCGGCGACATTTTTGGAAAGCGGAAGCGCGGTGAGGATGTTGCGCAGATGGCCGAGCATCCGCCCGATGGTGGCGTCGTCGAGTTTCGAGCGGTCGTATTCCGCGACGAGCCGGAGATTGTCGCCCGCGTAGGCGGCGAGGCAGACGGGGAAGTTTGTCTGCTCGTGGAGGCGCACACTCACTCGCTGGCCGACTGTGCGGGATTCAAACTTAGCGCGGAGGTCGTAGTTTTCAAAAACAACGAGCGTATTAAAGAGCGGCTGGCCGGGTGGCACTTCGCTGTAGGACTGGATGCGCGAAAGCGGCGTGTGTTCGTGCGGGCGGATGTCGATCCAGAGTTGCCGCAGCTCGCGGACGAGGGCGGCGATGGTTTTCGTGGCGCTCACTTCCGCGCGGACGGGCACGGTGTTGATAAAAAGCCCGACTGCATCCTCGGCTCCGGGAATTGTGGAATGTCGGCACGCTCGCGTGGCTCCGAAGCACACGTCTTCCTCGCCGCTGTATCGCGAAAGTAGAATCGCCCACGCGGTCTGGACCAGTGTGTTGAGAGTCACGCTTTCCGCTGCTGCAAATGAAGCGAGCACGGTTGTCTGCGCCGGGTTCAAAATGATCTCTGCCTCGGCCTGCGTCCGCTTTTCTGCGACGCCATCGAGTCCTTGCACGGGCAGCGGCGTGGGCGAATGGAAGCTGCGCAATTTATCCCGCCAAAAGTCCGCCGAAGCGTGCGTAGAACGACCGACCTGCCACTCGATAAAGTCGCGATACGGTCGCGGCAACGATGGCGCGGCTCCAAGAGGATCGGCGTAAAATGCGAGCACTTCATCGAGCACGATGGGGAAGCTCCGGCCATCCAGCAGCGCGTGGTGGAAGGTCCACACGATCCGCGTTTCCTCACGGTTCCCGGTGAAGTGAGTGAGGCGCATCAGCGGTGCGCGATCCATTTGGAAGCCGCGCTCGCGGTCGGCCTGGAGCCATCGCTGGAACGCCGCATCGTCGGCTGGCAGGCTTTCATCGCGGGAGAATGGAAGTGCGACCATCGGCTCGACTTGCTGAAGCGGCTCCGCGCCATCCCAGCGGAATGCGGTGCGCAGGATTCCGTGTCGGGCGATGACCGCGTTCCAAGCGACGATCATTTTTTCGATGTCTATCGGCTCGTGAAAAGTCATCACGAGCTGCTCGATGTCCACACCACTACACGGCTCGGAGAGGGCATGGTAAAGCATGCCCTGCTGCAAAGGAGACAGCGGGTAAGGTTGGGCTGACATTTCGGACAGGAACGCTCTATCAGCAAAGAAGATGCCTCGCCAGTGGGTTGCGCTGCGATTGGTGTTTTTGGGTGTGAATAAAGGAAGGTGATGCCACACGGTGGCGCGGCATCCCGACGTGGCACGGGCGCCTCGCCCGTGAGTGTGTCCCGGACGCCCCGTCCGGCACCACAAAACGCCGACGGCGCATTTCTGATTCGTGCGGCTGCGCCGTTGATTTTGTGCCGGACGAGGGCGTCCGGGACACATTCACGGGCGGGGCGCCCGTGCCACGCGGCAGCCCTTGCATCATCACCCACTTCCAATCACGCCACGGCCTTTTGGGAAACTTTTTACCACCTTTACTATTGGGTGATCGTGGGTAAGGTGGCGGCGGTTGTTTTTGAACCGTTTTACCCACCGCCATGTCCTTATTCGCTGCACGCAAACTCGCCCGTCTTTTTCACCCCGCGCCGGAGCCGCTGGAGCAGCGGATTGCGCCAGCGACTTTCCTCGTCACGACGACGGCGGATTCCGGGGCCGGGTCGCTGCGGCAGGCGATTTTGGATGCGAATGCCGCGCCAAACTCCGGCGGGGCTGATTTGATTTCATTCGCGAGCATTCCCACGGGCACGTTTGTCATTCAGCCGGTCTCGGAATTGCCTGCGATTTCTGAGGCGGTGATTATTGATGGCTACACGGCACCGGGGACTTCGCAAAATACGTCATCTATCGGCACGGATGCGGTGCTTCGCGTGGAACTGAGCGGCTCTTTGCTGAACAGCGGCAGCGGGCTGACTCTCGGCTTGGCGGGCGGCGATCCTGCGGCGACCGGCGGCAGCATAGTGCGCGGGCTGGTGATCAATGACTTTCATCCCGGCATCAATGACTCGGGCAACGGCATCCTCATTCAGTCGAACGACAACAAAGTGGAGGGGAATTTCCTCGGCACGACGACTTCGGGCAGCGCGGCTTTGGGCAATAATAACTCGGGCGTTTCCGTGAGCCGTTTTGGTGGCAGCGATACTTACACAGACAATGTGATCGGCGGCCCTGCGCTCGCAGACCGCAATTTGATTTCTGGAAATTCGCTCGGCATTTCGCTCAGCGTCGCAGCGTTGAATACACTCGTGATCGGGAATCTCATTGGCACCGACAAGACGGGCGAGATTGCGATTCCGAATACGAATACTGGTATTCGCGTCGTAGGAAATAATACCGTGATCGGAGGAGGCGGACCGGGGGAGGGTAACGTGATCAGCGGCAATACTGGGCCGGGTATAGGCATTGGAACCGGAAGCAATACGACGGTGTTGGGAAATGTGATCGGCTTGAATGCGGCGGGCACTTCTCCGCTGGCAAATACGGGTGTTGGCATACGGATGGATAACAGCGCGATGGGCATCATCATCGGCGGGAGCGGGACGGGGGCTGGGAATGTGATTTCTGGCAACTTAGGAGCGGGAATTGAGATCGGCAGCAGTGTGGGCGATGGGCCTGCAAATATCGTGACTGTGAGCGCCAATAAAATCGGTACGGATGCGAGTGGCACACTCAAACTTGGCAATCAAAATGGCGGTATCCGAGTTTATGGGTCAACAAGTACCACTATCGGCGGCACTTCTCCGCTCGATGGCAATGTGATCGCTTTCAACACAAACTCTGCGGGCATTTTGGTGAGGGAGGACGCTGGACCTTCAAGTGTGTCGATCCTTGGTAACAGCATATTTGGCAACACCCTTCTAGGTATTGACCTCGATAGTGGTCTGCAAAATTCGTTCAACATCAATCCCAACGACAGCTTTGACGCCGACACAGGCCCGAACGGACTTACCAATTGGCCGACCCTGCTAAATCTCAATAATTCAGGCGCGAACGTGATGTTCGATTTCTCGATCTCTGCGCAGCCGAGCACGAGCTACCGCATTGAATTTTTCGCGCTTGCACCCGGCCAGGTGGATGTATCCGGGACCGGTCAAGGTGCGGTATTCCTGGGTTCGCAGGAGGTGACAACGGATGCAGCCGGGCAGTTTTTCGGCAACTTCGCGCAGCCAATCGCGCTGCCGACGAATTCATTTTTCAGCGCCACGATCACCGACACGAGCGAGGGGCCGACTTCGGAGTTTTCGCCAGCTTTGGGACTTCCCGGAAGCACCTACACATGGAGTGGTGCACAGTCGTCGGATTGGTTTAATCCGCTCAACTGGGCACCGAACGGAGTGCCCAACGCATACGACACTGCGATCTACAGCGGCGGCATGAATCCCATCCAACTCGATGGCAGTGCAGGCGTGCTGCATTTCGAACACAGCGCGGGAGCGATGACCGGTATTGGAACGCTCCATGTGCGCGACACGCTTTCGTGGACTGGAGGATCGCAGGATGGAGCCAACATCAGCTTTCATGGAACTACCGCTACGCTTGTTGGCAGCGCGCCGTTGCAGTGGAATGATGGCGCGGCTTTTGTCATTCATGAGGGCATTCTTACCATCGGAGGGTCGGGGCTTATTTTTAATACCGGCCTGTTTGCCATCAATCCAAACGCCGCGCTCATCCTGAATGCGGGTGTCATCGATCAAGATGGGAGTGCTACATCCAGCAACACATACAACATCGGGAAGATCGAGAAATTTGGCACGGGTGCTTTTGGTCTTGAGACGACGACGGTGCAAAACGCTGGCTCCATCGAAACCCGTGCGGGTGTGCTCTTACTCTCGGACTACTCCGGCTTGAGCGGTAGCAAGCTGGGGCTGACGGGCGGGGGCGTCCAGACCAGCGGGACAATCACGCTCGACACGGATGGCGAGATTTTTGGCACGGGCACGATCACGGGGGATTTGAATAACAACGGCGGCTACGTTTACGTCGGTATTGGTAGCGTGACGGGCATCCTCAATCTCAACGGCAACTACACGCAAAGCTCGTCTGGCACTCTGGTAGTGGATTTGAGGGGGACCACTCCCGGCACGAACTACGATCAATTTAACGTCTCAGGCACAGCATCCATCGCTGGCGTGCTCAATGTGACCATCCTCCCCGGCTACACGCCTTCGCTCGGCAACACGCTGAATGTGCTCACTTCCAGCGCGCTCTCCGGCACATTTTTTGCCGTGGTAGGCGAAGGCGCATTTTCGACAAACTACACGAGCACGAATGCGCAACTTGTGCGCAGCGGGCAGTCCTTCACGTGGGATGCTGGAGGCACTTCAGATACGAGTTGGTTCAATCCGCTGAACTGGGCGCCAGACGGACTCCCCGGCACTGGCGACGTGGCGGTGCTGAATACCAACGCCACCATCACGCTCGACGCAGCAGACGTGACCGTGGGCGACTTTATCCAAAGCAACGGCACGCTCACCGGCTCGAAGCGACTGAGCATCATAGGCGCATTTTCGTGGAACGGCGGCACGCAAACCGGCACGGGAACCACACAGCCGGGAGCCGAGTCGAGCACGGTGCTCGGCGGCGTGGCGAAGACGCTCGATACGCGCACGCTCTTTGTGCAGGGCGTCGGCTCGTCGAGTGGAGCTTCTTCGCTTGTGCTGAATAATTTCGGGAAGCTGCAAATCGGAGGTCTTTTTGAAGTGCTGAATGCGACGCCATTCCAGACCGGCGGCAACGGCGGCACGGTCGAAGTCCAGCCCGAAGCCATAATGCGCAAAAGTGGAGCCACCGCCACGACGATCCCCGCTGGACTCGCCTTCACACAAGAAGGTCTGCTCGAAGTGTTGGGCGGCTCTTTCTCCATCCTCGCGGGCGGCGGCGCGACGGACGCGATCTTCCGCGTGATGCCCGGCAACACGGTGAATTTCAACTCCACCGCAAGCTTCAGTCTGGGAAACAGTGTGACCTTTGAAGGCGGCGGCACCGTTGCACTCATCGGCGGCACTTTGAATGCAGGCGACGGCTCGAATGTGATCACCGCTGGGAACACCACCTTCGCAATCAGCGGCGGCACTTTTGCTGCGAGTGCCACCAATTTCACCAGCAACGGCCCGCTGCAATGGAGCGGCGGCTCGCTCGCCGGCTCTGCTGTTGCAGGCATCAACGGCGCGTTCGACATCTCCGGCAGCGCGGCGAAATCGCTCTCGCAATGGGTGCTCAACATCGCGCCAACCTCCGCTGGTTCGTGGACTGGCACGGGCAATCTGACCGTCCAACAAAACGCGCAGATCAATGTCGGCGGCATAGTGAGTGTCCTTAGTGATATGGATGTGCTCGACGGTGATGGTTCAGCAAGCGTCTTTAATGTTTTACCCACGGGAACACTCCGCAAAAATGGTGGGGGGACGACCGAGATTCAAATACCAGTTGTCAGCAATTATAGCGTCGAATCTATAGCTGGCACTCTTCAATTCGGAGATACTTTTACA
>JANMLS010000232.1:0-25696 GCA_031372675.1 Verrucomicrobiaceae bacterium | reverse complement strand
CATACTCTCGCGGCGTTCGGGTTCACTATCCGGAAGGAACGGGGCTATGAAAGCCCCGCTCCTGCTCCGTTCATCGGCTACGAAGTCGGCTTGGCGTCCGGCTCCGTGCTGTCTTCGGTGGAATCTGTGGCGACGGGTTCCGCTGAATCATCATCGTCATCCTCGTCGTCGTCCAAATTATCCAATTCAGGCTCCGGGATCGCGTCGAGTTCTTCGTCGTCTTCGTCTTCCTCCTCTTCCTCAATCACGGGCGTTGGCGGCGGCGGGAGAATCTCCGGCGGCGGCGGCGGAAGCTCGGCTTTTGGGGTAAGCGCGACGCCTTCTGCAATCAGTGCGCCGAAGATTCGGCGAATGATGCTGCGGTAGTGTTGCTTCACGACGATGTCCGGCTCTTGGTTTTGGTTTTCCAGCGCGAGGTAATCGGCCCAGTCGTCGCTGAGTTTCATCGCGAGGAAAGTGCGGAGCTGTGTGATGGCATCGGGTTCCTTGCCATCAGCGCCGGGAGCCATGCTGTCGGCGCGCATTTCGCTATCGGATGTCAGCTCGGCGATGCGCGATTCTTGGTCGGCGACACGGGCTTCGAGCTGGATGACGAGGCGCTTTAGCTCGTCGGTGCTGAGGTTTGCTTCTTCGACAGAAAGAATGGCGCGGTCCGAAGAACGGCGGCGGCCACCACCTTCCTCAGCACGGCGGATTCTTACCTGCGCCGCGCTGAGATCATTACGGAGCTGCGAGACGTATTTATCAATGCCGCGAAGGGCTTCGGTGAGATTAAATGGAGCCGGGCCGCCTGAGCGTTCCTGCTCGCGGGAGACGTAGGTGGGGCGCTCCCTCGGCTGGTTTTCTGGTGGCCGCTCGCGGTCGCGATCACGGTCACGACCACGCCCGCGTCCGCGTGAACGGCGATCATCCTCGCGCTCGGCGGGCTGTTCCTCTTGCTGTTCGCGAGGTTGTGGGCGGTTTGTGCGCTGAACGTCGAGCCAGGTGTTGATTTCCTTTGTTGCGGCTGCGACTGCGTCGGGGTCGCCCGCTTCGGCTGCGAGCTTGAGTTTTTCCTCAAGTTCCTTCGGCAATGGTGGCTGCGTTTCCGCTTCACCAGCGTCGTCATCATGCTGCGACGAAGGTTGTGCGGGCGCATTGTCTCCGCCGCGCTGGGGCTTGAGTGCAGCGGCGATGATCTCCGGCAGAACCGGGCAATCGCGACGCAAAGCGACCTGCCATTTTCCATTCCAGCGTTCTACATTTTTCGCGACCATCTCCTGAAGATTCGGGTGCATGGAGCCAAGCCGCGCCGCGCCAAAGCGAAGGATGCTGAGTTGCGTGATAGGCGGGTTGTTGACGTTGAAAACCGAGAACACCAGCGCCGCGACCATCGCGGTGGATTCCGCTTCATCGAGGCTTTCCAGCGGGAACTGGAGCACCCACGGCTTGCCGCGACCGATGAAGACATTGCCGATCAATTTCGACTGCTCGGCATTCAGCATTCCGGTCTCCGGGTTCACCATTTCCAAACAAACAGTAGCCGCGATTTTCACGGCCACGGGGAGTTCGATTTTCATCAGCGCACGGGAGACACTGAGGCGCAGACGCGCACCCGGGATGCCCTCCATTTTCGCAAGCCCGCTAAGTAGGAAGGGCCGCGCCTCCGGCACGAGCTTCGGCCATGCCTGCTCAATCGCGCGGACTGCTAAAATCCACGGGAGCTGCGGCATCGCATCCACTGCGCCAAGGAAGGCTTCGCCGCCCGAAAGCAGCGCATCGTGCATGAGCATCGTGGCGCGTTCCTCAGAGGCGTCGGAGAGCCTGCCTTTTGCGGCAGCCTGAGTGAGTTCGACCAGCGAACGCTCATCGGCTTCAGCCGGTGGCTGCGGAGCGGGAGATTGGTTTTCAAGTTTGGTGCCGTGATCCTGCGTCTCAACCGTTGCGAGATTTGCTGGTGCCGGCGTTTCATTTGTCGCCCCCTCGGTACGGGGCGTATTCGTTTCTTCAGGCATGTTTTTGTTTAATAAAAGGGGCGCGTATCAATGTCCTGCTTTCCCAAGCTGGCGAGGAAATTCCTCAAATTCCTCACTGACGCCGGAAAATTGAGCCGGAAAAAACGCAGTTGGTTTAACCGCAAAAGAACGCAAAGAACGCAAAAGAAGCGGTGTCATGCGCAAACAAGGCTTGGATTTATTCACCGAAGCAGTGAGAGCGTCCGTTCTAGCAAATTACATCCTCTGCGTTCTTTGTGTTCTTTTGCGGTTCATTGTTTGAGCGGGAAGAAAACCGCGTCCCTGCGAATCAGCGGACCTCGCCGGGGAAGGGGTTTGCGTCTAGGCGCAGGCGGACTTCGTCTAGGGAATGTTTGGCGGAGGCGGCGTTTGCGGCGGGGCGGCAGGCGGAGCAAAAAATGAGGAGCATCAGTGCGGCGATGCAGAGTGTGGCATCGAGCACGCCGGCGATTCGGCTGGCGCGGCGGGAAGGTGCGAGGATGCGGCGGACGCGCTGTTCGAGTTTGCCGGGCTGTCTCTGCGCCATCGCGAGGTAGGCTGCTGCGGAAGCGGGGCGACGGGTGGCGGCTTTCGCCATTTCCCAAAGAATCGTGGCGTATTCGGCGGGCGCGACGCCGTGTTCCACGACGAGTTCATCCACAGCATATTCGCGCTCCAGCGAAAGCTGATGCTGGAGCGCCCACGCAAATGGATTGAACCAATGCAGCGCACACGCGACGCGGCCCAGCGCATGAATCCACAAATCACCCCGGCGAAAATGGCCAAGCTCGTGCAGGAGGACGAGACGACGCTGCTCCTGCGTCCAGCGCAGCGCTTCATCGGGTAAAAGAATCGTGCGGCGGAAAAGCCCCGTCGCACTCGGAATAAAACCCGGACCCGCGAGCCGCAGATGCACGCGACCACGAATGCCGAGCGTCTTTTGCGAAGCAGCGAGGCAAGCAGTCCATTCTTCGCCGGGGACTGCGCACGTCTCACCGAGCAGCGAGCGGATTGCGAAAAAACCAGCGAGCAGCCGCGCAAGGCACAGCACCGCGCCGACGAGCCACACGAGCGCGAGCCATTGCCAGCCGTCGAAAGACGCTGCGGCAGCAAGCCCCGCGACGGCGGCGGGAGCATCGAGATTTACCGGCGCAAATTTCCACAGCGGGAGCAGCAGGAGCATCGCAAACGCTGCGGCGGGGACGGAGCGGCGCAGCCTGCCGCGCCACGCTGCGGGGCAGAAAAAGACGCACGCTGCGGCGAGTGCGCCGATTGCGAGCGAGCGGAGAATCCATTCCGGGGTGAATAAGTTCATCGTTTTTTCCTTTCGTCGATCATCGCTTTGATTCGCGCAAGCTCCGAGTCATTCACGTCCTTCGGGTCAAGCAAGGTGGCGACGAGGTCTGCGGGGCTGTTGTTGAAAAAAGTGGAGAGGATGCGCCGCAGTGCGCTTTTGCTGGCGCGTTCGGGCGATGCGGTGGGCAGGTAGAAGTATCGCTTCCCCTCGCGCTCATGGCGGATGTGGCCTTTCGTCACCAACACGGCGAGCAGCGCACGGACTGCGGAGTAGCTCGGCGCGTCGGAGAGTTGCTCGTGAACTTCATTCGCAGAAGCACGACCGGCACGCCAGATGATGTCCATGATCTGGCGCTCGCGTCTTGAAAGTGAGTCAGGTTGTTCAGCAGGCACGGCGGATACTTTGCACCTTAAAAATGGAACGTCAAAAAGAAAGTGCAGTATTTTTAGCAGAAAGTCCTTGCGCCCGTTTTGTATTCCTGCTGTATTTTTAGCACATGAACACAAAACCAGCATCCATCCTGGCTCTCGCAGCCATCGCGCTCCTTCCCGGATGCGCTTCCTACGTCAACTCACCCGCCGCCCGCTCGGCCATCGCCGGCAAGCGCGAGGCGTTTTCGCACGCGCTCATCTCGAAGGCTTACAACGCAAAGCCGACGATGCGTTTTCCCGCGACTATCGCCATCGCACCAGTCGGCAGCGAATCGGTGATGCACATTCGCGCACTCGACGCGCTCGGCAAACTCGAACCGCTCAAAACTCTACCCAATTTGCGCAACATGCCGATGGCGACATCGCTGCTGGAAAACGACGCCGAACACAAAGACCAGGCCAATATCCCGATGCTCCGTCTTCGCGAATCCGCTGCGCGACTTCATGCCGATGCGGTGCTTTTAATTTCCGTGGATACGAACGCAACCGACGGCCAGATGTTCGCGCCGCTCACCACGGCGACGCTCGGCCTTTTTCCAAACAACCGCTACGAAATCATCGCCACAGGACTCGCCGCGCTCGTGGATACACGCACCGGCTACGTCTATGGCACTTTGGAAAAAAGCGCGGCGAAATCGGGAATCATGATGGTCGCGGGAAGCGACGACGCACTTAGCCGCCGCAAGCAGCAGGCGCAGCGCGAGGCGATGCAAAAACTGATGATCGAGTTTCCGAAATTCTGGGACGGAGTTGTCGCCGCGCACCGGAAGTAGCTGTGCATTTTGCCGCCCGAATGATAACCGACTGCGCATGAAACTCATCATCCCATCGCTCTTGTGCGTCGCACTTTTCCTCGCCGGTTGCTCCACATCGCCAGCGCCGTCCCGCGCACCATTCACGTCTGTTGAGACAAAAGGCGAGCGGCCCGGCATAGGCACGACTTGGGGCGAGCAGCGCGAATCGTGGGTGGAAAAAGCGGCATTTGTTCGCGGCTGGTCGGACCGCCCCGGCGGGACGGGGATGCTCTACTACAACGACGCAGAGGGCGTGGACGCGATGCTCGACTATCTCGGCGGCGAGCCGAAGCCACGCACCGGACTTTATCCCACCGCCAATGAACTCGTGAGCATCGGCCTCCGCGACAAAGACGGACAGTGGTTCGCGGGGCACGAGCTGAAACGAAAGCGCTTCGTCTCCGGCATCACCGGCGAGCGCTACGAGATCGTGGTGAAAAACGAAAGCGACCGCCGCGTAGAAATCATCCTGAGCGTGGACGGCCTCGATGTTCTCGACGGCAAAACCGCGAACTACAAAAAGCGCGGCTACATCGTGGAAGCCGACGCGGAGCTGGAGGTGGAAGGATTTCGCACCAGCGATGAAAGCGTGGCGGCGTTCCGCTTTGGCACAGTGCCGGAGAGCTACGCGAATTTGAAAAAACGCGGGACTGCAAATGTAGGCGTCATCGGCGTCGCCGTCTTCCAGGAGAAGCCCGGCATCACCGCAAAAGGCGACCAGCAGGCTTTTCGCAAAGTGAATCAGCCGCCAGCGCCGACCAACCGCACCTACGCTTCGCCGCCCGAGGCGTGATGAAAATTTCCCCGGAACAAACAAACACAAAAAATATAATGAAAAACACCATCCGTATCGTCCTCGCCGCACTCGCGGTCACTGCAATCACAGCCTGCTCATCGAGCACGCCGGTCATTCAAAAGCCCGTAGGCAAAAGCTACGTGCCAGTCGGCAAGTAATCTGACCAAACACTCCGCCGGAGTCATGCGCCCATGACTCCGGCTTGGAGATGTTGGTGGCGGAGAGTCTGAGCGAAGTCGCTTGCGAAAGTAGTCCACGACTTTAGTCGGAGTGACGTAGCTCTCGCGGTGCAGGCTATTTTGTCTGCGGGCATTTGTTTAAGAAAAAGCCGTCCCGACATCTTTCGATTCGACGGCTGAAGCCGCTGACTACTTTCGCAAGCGACTTGGTTCTGCGCTTGCTTCGCAGGGCTGGCAGCGGCGAGAAAGACTCGCTTCATGCTCACTATTTCCGCTGTTTCAAAAAGTTTCGCAGGCCGCGTCCTGTTTCGCGACGTCTCGCTGCAAGTCAATCGTGGAGACCGGCTCGGTCTTGTCGGCGCAAACGGCGCGGGGAAGTCCACGCTGTTCTCGCTCATCCTCGGCGAAGCCACGCCAGACGAGGGCCGCTTGAGCATGGAGCGCGGAATCACATTCGGATTTCTCCCGCAGGAAAGTGCGCCCGTGGGCGATGAAACCGTGCTCGATCTCGCCACCGCCATTTCACCCGAACTGGCGAAGGCGCGAAAAATCATCCGCAAATACGAAAGCGCGGACGACCACGAATCGCACGAATACCACGAGGCGCTCGCCGACTTTGCCGAGCACGACGGCCACGCAGTCACGGCGAAAGCGAAGCGCATTCTCTCCGGCCTCGCGTTTCGCGAGCGGGATTTTGATCGCCCGGCACGCGGCCTCAGCGGTGGCTGGATCATGCGTGCGCACCTTGCACGGCTGCTCACGCAGGAGCCGGATTTGCTCCTACTCGACGAACCTACAAACCATCTCGATCTCGAATCGCTCGTCTGGTTTCGCGAGCATCTTCGCAACTATCCCGGCGCAATCGTGATGATTTCGCACGACCGCGATTTCCTGAATCAGCTTGTCGGCTGGATCGTGGAAATCTCCCGCGCACGGCTCAATCGCTATCGCGGAAACTACGACGATTTCCTCGTGGAAAAAGTTGCCCGCGACGAGCAGCACGCCGCAGCTTACGAGAACCAGCAGCGAGAAATTTCACGGCTCCAGGATTTCGCAGATCGCTTCCGCGCCAAGGCCAGCAAAGCATCGCAGGCGCAGAGCAAGCTCAAGCAAATCGAGCGCATGGACCTTATAGAAGCGCCATCGCACGCCGAGGCGACCGTGAAGTTTCGCTTCCCGCAGCCACCGCGCAGCGGGCATCGCGTCATCACGCTGAAGGACGTGGATCACAGCTACAAGCTCGCCGAGGGCGGCGAACTCACCGTGTATCGCGGACTCAATTTTGAGGCGGAACGCGGCCAGCGCATCGTGCTCGTCGGGCCAAATGGCGCAGGCAAAAGCACGCTGCTAAAGCTCCTCGCGGGCGTCCTACCGTTGCAGACTGGCGAGCGCACGCTTGGTCACAACGTCGTCTCCGGCTACTTCGCGCAGCAGCGCGTCGAGGTGCTCAATCCGCGGCACACCGTCCTCGAATCCGCTCAGGATTTAGCAAACCGCCCCGGCGAACAAACGGCGCGAACGATTCTCGGCTCGTTCCTTTTTCGTGGAGACGATGTGTTTAAGCCCGTCGCCGTGCTCAGTGGTGGCGAGAAGTCGCGCCTCGCGCTCGCCCGCCTGCTGCTCGCGCCGCCGAATCTTTTGCTCATGGACGAGCCTACGACGCATCTCGATATTCCCAGCATTGATGCGCTCATCGGCGCACTCGACCAGTACGAAGGCACGCTCATTTTCATCAGCCACGACGTGCATTTTATCCGCAAACTCGCGCAGCAGGTTCTCCACATCAGCGCCGGGCAACTCACGCCGTATGCGGGCGACTACGACTACTATCTCGATAAATCGGATGCAGTTTCCGAGAAGGCCGGGCTTGTCGCAGGCACCCTGCTTTCCGACCACCAACCAAAAGCCGCCGTGGAAAAACCCGACCGCACCGGCATGAGTATGCGCGAAGTAAAACAAGCCCGCCGCGCCGAAGCCGAAGCCCGCAAAGCTGTTGCGAAAGAGAAGCGCGACCAGGAGAAAAAAGTCGCCGACATCGAAGCGCAAATCCACGCACTGGAAGCGAAGCAAAGTGAACTCACCGCCGCGATGGAAGACCCCGCCATGCACGCAGCAGGCGGCAACGCAGCAGAACTCAGCCGCGAACTAACGCGCACAACCACCGAGATCGTGATGCTCTCCGTGGATTGGGAAAAGGAATCCGAAATCCTTGCTGGAATAGCCTAGCGCGCTACGGGCCTACTCTAAGCCGTGAAAAATATCGGCCCACTTGCAGTCGAGCGAGTTTCGTAAATGCACTAAAACGCCAATTGAAGGCCAGCGTTGAGCGGCTTCCAGACTCTGGAGATAGCGAGTGCTGATTCCAATTCTCTCGGCTAACTGTTCCTGTGTGAGCTTCGTATTGCTGCGTAGCCGGACCAGATTCTGGCTGAATTGCTTGAGATGTTTTACAGAAAGCTGGCGCACCGTGAGTGCGCAGTTTCAGGAGACAGAGAAAATTGGACACGATCACTTGGTTCGTAATCTACTTGCAGTGATTCAGGCCTTTAATTACATGTACGTGAAGCCCCTTACGACAAGCATAGGGCAAATTACATCACCCATGAAAACCCTGCGCTATTTGTTCATCGGCATACTCTCTACTTCGTTCATCATTGCGCAGGAAGCTGCTGCGCCTCGCAGGGCTGCGAAGGAGGCTCCTGGTCATCGCAGGGGCATCAATCAGTCGCCGATTCTCGATGAGCTGGAGTTGCGCAAGGGGGCTGGCTCTACAGTGTTTCGCCGGGTGGTGCCGCCGGTGGTGCCGGTTGCGCCTGCGAGGGTGGCTGCGCAAACTGCGGTAGCTGCCGTGGAGGAATCAGCGGAGCCGGTGAAAAAGAGCGAGGTGCTTTTACTTTCGGCGACGGTGTTTGAACGGAAGGTCACGGAGCTGAGGTGGACTGTTGGCGGGCGGCAGTTTCGCGCTTGGAGCAATGTGGATTTTAATGTCTTCACGGGGGTTACGCAGGTGGAGTCGGAGGATACGATTTTTTCCGTCATGCTGGCGCTGGACAATCAGAGCGCTGCGGATGCTGCGACGAGCGGTGAGTTGCCGAAGGATTTCCCGGCGGCGGGCCGATTTGCAAAGCCAGCCGCCTATTTTGTGGAGCAAGGCGTGGAGGCTCCGGCGGAATCGCTGGCGGGGCTGGATGCGCTGCACGTTTACTTCGGGACGCATCGCGAGCAATTGTTCGCCGCCGCTGCGAAGCGAGCCACGCAGCAGGAGCAATCGCCACCAAATGCGGCGCAGCCAGCGGGCAGGACGGTCATCGAGTTTTGGCCGAAGAAAAGCCGCAACTATCCCACGAAATAAAACCCACCTCGTTTCATCCATGACTCCGCGCATCCTCAAAACATCGCTCCTTTCCCAAGTCATCGTCGCCGCGCTGCTCGCAGGCACCGCATCGGCACAGACCTCATCCGCCCCAAATGAAGGGCTGAACATCGGATCGTCTGCGGGCAATTACGACATGTCTTGGTGGGGCCGCGCGGGGCGGACCTACTTCATCCAACAGACGAATGATTTGCTCACGCCGTGGCAGTATCTCCCGCTCATCGAATCGGGTGCCGATGCGCCGCTTGCGTGGGGATTCACCTCCACCGCGCCCGCCACATTCCTACGCCTGCGCTACTCCGACATCCCGACAGCCGATCCCTTCGCCGCAGATTTCGACGGCGATAAAGTGGGCAATTTCGCCGAACTCACCAACGGCACCGACCCACTCCGCTCGCTGGACTCGGATAACGACGGCCTGCCAGACGACTGGGAGCTGAGTATCTTCGGCAACCTCACCAACTCCGGCACCGCCGATGCCGACGGCGACAGTCTCACAAACCTCGCGGAGTTTCAGCAGGGCACCAATCCTACGCTCATAGATACTGATGCAGACGGGATAGCCGATGATCAAGACACCGCCCCGACGGACGCCGACCGCGATGGCGACGGCTTCAAGGACGGCGAAGACCGCTGGCCCGATGACCCACGCCGTGGCGACTACATACCAGCGAAGTTTTTTGCCGTGACGGATTTGAGCGCGTATTTGACCGAGCAAGAAAGGGCTGGTTTCATGGTCACACAAGTCGCCATCAACGATGAACACGAGGCTGCGTTTGTGGGGATCTTCCAGCATCCGACGGAACTCGATTCGTCGCAACTGCCTGTGAAATATATCCGCGCCTATCGCTGGAAGGATGGGGCGATTGTGGGACGCAGTGAGCATTTGGCTAGTTGGTGGAGTTATGTGGGCGATACCGTGAAGCATCCCGGCCCCGCTCCTTTGCCAATGCCAAATGGGCCAAGTGCCTATTTTGTAGAGTTTTCATTTACTCCGAGGGACATCGCTTCGACTGGGACTGTCGTAGGGAGTGGTTGGAATGATTGTATGCCGACCTCACGTGTGACAGCCCGCTCGGAGATACCGCTGGGCTTTACGATGGAGACCCCTTTATCGAGCACGGTATCGGTCAATCTCACTTGGACGCCCGCCAGCGATAGTGCTGACCCCTACGAATCTTTTTCTAAACCACGCGCTCCATACGAGTCGGACTATGAAGACGATTTTTCCATCCCAGGTGGGTTCTTTGAAGTCGCCGAAAACAGGGGCGAACTCACCATCTTTGGCGGAACTCATCTTAAAGCAGGCTCACTCGACAGCGTGAGGGATGTGCCGATTCAAACCGAGGGGCAACCACCCATCTCCGACAAGCCCGATCATTTCACACTGCCTACCCTCAACGGCGTGAATCTCGGAAGCTTTGCCGACATCGGCCTCACGCGCCCCGCAGCAAGCGGCGAAAGCATCTCCATCGGCACATACCCAAACATCCCGCTCGAAGGAAGTGGGAACCCCAAAGGCAACCTCGCTCCCGATGGCTCCATGATCTTCAAGAAAGCAGTGGACCGATACGCCAGCGGAGGTGTGACCTACGAGACGCGTTACCTTTACAAAAACGGCACATCATACGTTGAATACTCCGCCCCCGAAGGCATCGTCCGCATGAACGTCCTCCGCAATGCCAATGGCGCATTGACCGGCCTGCACCAAGCCATCGGCTATACCTACAACCCCTCAACCGGAGACAACGACGCCTTCTTCGCTTGGGAAAATGGAACGCGCGGCAATTGGAGCCAGATGCCATTTCAACAGTTGCTGAAATGGACCAACAAACCACAGGACATTAAAGACGACTACGAACGCTACTTTGCGCGAACTCCCAAGAATGGGGAACCCGCCCAGCCGCAGATCAAGAATATGGTCCCCATGCTGATCTCAAACGTGGACCCCACTACCGCAGGGCAGATCGTAAATGGAGTGACATTTGGAGATGGTTTGCCTGTGTGGATCCAATTCCGGTGTTTGGTTCCCGATGAATCCCAATCATCAAATGGTGAGGGATGGGTTGAGGCGGATTTGGTTTTTCAATATCACAAAAATCTTGGCTACCGCGTAAGTGAGCGAAAAACCTCCAATCCGGATGAACCGATTGAGCAGCCACTTGCCTTGACTATCCACGGGGCAATGGTCGCGCCGATACTTGTCGGCGGTGGCGCTGGCTACTCTTATGAAGTTTCAATTGAAACCGAGAACGCCTATCGGGGAATCGATCCACCTCTGAAAGGTGACAAGCCAAACGATGGAGATGGAGAGCCGGATGAAAAAACACCGATTTGGCGGGCGGGTGTGGGATACCGGGGACAAAGTGCAAACGCATTCTTCCCCGAAGACGCGCTTTCGGCATTGCTCGCTCCATCAGGCGCAAAAACACCAGATGAACTCAGCAAAAGACAGCCCGGCCTCGATCCTTTGTATTTTCAGACGGCAGTGACCAATAACGGGCTGCGGTTCAAGGTGGTCGATGAAACCCCATCGGGCAATTACGTGAATGTGGACTTCGCCCCAACGAGCAGCTTCACAAACGGCCAGCGATTCACCATCGAAGGCCAATCGGGACCGCAACCCGAAGGGGTTGACGAACGCGGGACAAAATTCATGTCTCTATATGCGACGGATAATCTGGGGAATCCCCGCGCAAAAGCCGCCATCAAATATGAACTGGATGTCATGCCCATCCGCTATGTGAAAATCGGCTTGTGGTATCTGGATGATGGCAACGACATCACGCCGGATATACCGGGCGATTATGGCGCACAAGGAGTGGATGCAGCCTGGCTCAATGCCTCCCGTGTGATGGGGATGCTCAACAAAGCATTCGCTCAGGCGTGCATACAGTTTGTGCCTCTACTGCCGGAGGGAAATGCGCCAAAGTTCCGGCGGCTGGACGTTCCCGGCTTTGGGGAACAACACCCAGTTGACCCTACTTGGCGGGTGCTCAATTTGAATAACTTGGATCAAATGCAACCTTTGCATCGGCCAGCTCTCGGACATCCCACTCTTGATGCAAACGCTATTCATTTGATCTTTGTAAGGCGAGTGAATGGTCCAAAGCAGCCTTTCGGTGCGGTTTACCCGCAGTTTGATGGTGATATTATTGTTGGCGGCAAAAGGGATAGGGCATTTGTACAGACATACGACTTTGAGAAATTTGTAGGCACTCACCCCGAATATGCTGTGAATAAACGAAACGGAAAAGAGCTTGTGCTGGAGGAAATGTATCGAGTCGCAGTTCATGAAATCGGCCATGTCCTCTATTTGAGCACCCGCAATCCAAATCAAGGCAGTCACGACAATGGCCCTGCGCCATTTTTCAGCTACAACCGAGATGGAACACCTGTGCCTTTAACCTTGGTCCCATGCCCGCTGGAAGAACCGGATGATTTGCAGACTGTTTTGTATCCGTGGAGCACTCCATTTATCAGGAAAACAAACAAAATCGGTTTAGTGGATAAGCAGCGAATCAGCCTGCCAGTAATGGGGGCAATCACGGGCGGGGTCGGCTATGACGAGTTGCTCCAGAATTTAGGAGCAGAGATATACATGAGCAAACGCTCGTTCTGGATTCGGCATGAGGACTGGCGGGAGGCAAATGACAAAGCGGTGGAATGGGAGGTAAAGCCATGAAAAATATCATCTTAATAAACTTATTCGTCTTATTGGGTTGGATTTCTGTTAGTGATGCAGCTCCCTACGTTCCATCTCCACTTACCGCTATAGAAAAAGAAGAACATGCACTATGGTGGAACACTTACAGAACTATAGACCGGATCACTCCACTAAAACGTCTTTCACCTGAAAAAAAGAAACGCTGGGCGGATACCATAAGACGATATGACCCAAATGCCTCATATGAAAAAAACCAAAGTGCAGCAGGCGACCAGAGATTCGGGGAACTGCTGGCACTTGATGACAAAGTAACGATTGAATATTTGCGAAAGCAACTCAGCAGAACCGACTACGCACAAAGAAGTGTTTTCGGTAATTTCACCTCATCAGGAACCATAAGTTCCCTACTCATCGTGATGGAGGATGTAATCGAAAAGAAGCTTTTTCTCGAGCCGGAAACAAAGGTGAAAGACCCGTGGGATAACCCTATGGAATACGATCCTTGGACTTGGGGCCTAGCGCTCCCAGCAATCGTGGCTCGAATTCAAGAATTTTCACCTGACGTACGGAACTGGGCGCTGCACTATGATGATTCTATAGGTCATTTAACGAAAGTAGCATCAAGGGAAATTCCATACCGAAACCCTGATGAAGCCCGCAAAATAGTATTCATGAAGTGGTGGGAGGAGAACAAGGCAGCGATCAGGGAAGGAAGATACTCTGACGTAAAACCCGGTAAAAAGATCGAGGAAGTAGAGACCCCATTAAGCCCCTATTTTGCAAAATATGGCAGACCTAGCTCCACGGTGTCCCAAGAAGCCAACGGCAACTCAAAACCAGCACTCAGTCAGGATACCGTATCGGCAGAAAGACAAAACACCCCGCCAAACACACTCCTCTGGATTATATCAGCTATTGCAAGCGTGGTTGTGGCGGTAACAGGCGCAATCCTGCTCCGAAAAAGGCGAAAGTAACTTGAGATAGAGGTAAATAAGCAGATTACTCTTAAAGTCAGCATTCACCCTGACAGGAAAGACGTTCTCCTGAGCGGGGAGAATGCTGTTCCTAATAGGAAGAACATTCTTTTGGGTAGGGATAGCGCTAATCTGCCAGAAAGTATGTTCTCCCAGCCGGAAATAGCGTTCTCCCGAGCTGGGAGAATGTATTTTCTGCCGAAAAGAACATTCTTTTCATCAAAAAGAACATACTTCCTGCCCGAAAGAATATGCTTCCGCGCGGGGCAAATGAATTTTCTGTTAGCCGAAAAATTTTGCCGAAACTTCCCCTTGCACGAATAGGAAAGTTTTTTAGCGTTTTGGCGGGCGCACTGCCCATCCACTAAAAAACAACCTCAAAACACATCATCATTATGGCTCGTAAAACCATTCGTATCGAACTCCCAACAAGCAAACCCGATGCTATGATCAAGCTGGCAAGAGACATCAAAAAGCAGCACGACAAACGCGCTGCCGATGGAGCGCCGGACAAGCTGGATGCCGCCAAAGTCACGGCGATGGCAACCCGTGCCACTGATGCCGATGCCAAGCGAGCCGAAGCCTCGTGCAGACAAAGGGACAGACTCGTGCAGACAAAGGGACAGACTAATAGTGAGAAAATGCTTGCCGACTGCGCTGGCTGCGCTTTAGCAATCCCGTACTTACTACGACCACACATGCGCCAAGCCCGACTCAAAGCACCGGATACCGTTACCGAGGCCTACTACCATTGCGTTTCGCGCGTGGTGAACCGCGATTTTATTTTCGGCGACTCTGAAAAGGAATTCTTCGTTCAGATGATGCGCAAATATGAGCGCTTTTATGGGGTGCGGGTGATGACCTATTGCGTGATGAGCAACCATTTTCACATCCTGGTTCAGGTGCCCAAACGCCCCGATGTGATGCCTTCCGACGAGGAGTTACTTGCGGAAATCAAGCGCATCTACAGCGTCGAGGCATTCATGCAGATTCGCTGGCAGTTGCAGCAATATCGCAGGATCGGCGCAGTCGAAGCGGCAGAAGCGCTCAGGGAATCGTTCTTCAAGAGAATGTGGGACGTGAGCTACTTTATGAAATCGCTCAAACAACGCTTCACGGCCTATTACAACAAGAAGACCGGACGCAAAGGCACCCTCTGGGAAGAGCGATTTCGCAGCGTGCTTGTGCAGAGTGGAGACGCATTGATCACCATGGCCGCCTACATCGATCTGAATCCAATCCGCGCCGGCATGGTAACAAAGCCCGAAGACTACCACTGGAGCGGATACTCCGAAGCCACGGCTGGCCGTCAAACGGCGCGCCGTGCGCTAGCCGCAGTGGTGGAAACGCACCAACACTGTCCGCTGACCAACGAAGCCGCTCTTGTGCGATACCGCGAACTCCTCTACGGCGAAGGCGAAGCGATGAAAGTGGGGCAAAATGGCGAGCACGGGCGAAAAGGGATGACGCGTGAGCTGGTACAAAAGGTCATTGCCAAAGGGGGAAAGCTCAGTCGCTTTGAAATGCTGCGCTGCCGCGTGCGATATTTCACTGACGGAGTAGCGCTCGGCACGAAGGACTTCGTGAACACCGTATTCAAGAGCGAGCGCGAGCGATTCGGAGCGAAGCGAAAAACCGGTGCACGTCGGCTAAACCATATCGATGCCGGCGAACTGCGAACGCTCCGAGCATTGCGGGTAAATGTCATCGCCTGATCCCGCAGCGCACAGAGGATGGAACCAATAGGAACCGGGGCCATTGTGCCAAGATAAACGCAGACCACTTTAATTAGCCGAGGGACTGTTCTTGCTCCACGCCGCGCGGCCCTTAGGATTCGCGGACTTTTTTCAATGCAAACATTACCCGGCTTTCGTGAATTTTATCCCGATGCGTGCGCTCGCAGAAATTATATTTTGGAGACGTGGCGCTCGGTGGCTTTGCGCTACGGCTTTGTCGAATACGATGGGGCTGTGGTGGAGCCGCTGGGGCTTTATGAAAAGAAGAGCGGCGGCGAGTTGGTAGGACAAATGTTCACCGTGAGCGCGATGGCGGAGCCGGGGGAAATCAAAGGCGCACTTCGCCCGGAGATGACGCCGACGCTTGCGCGGATGGTGGCTGCGCGGGAGCGGGAGTTTCGCAAGCCGATGAAGTGGTTCAGTATGCCGAATTGCTTCCGCCACGAGCGGCAGCAGCGCGGGCGGTTGCGCGAATTTTACCAGCTCAATGTGGACATCATCGGCGAGACTTCGGCGGCGGCGGATGCGGAGCTGGTGGCGGTCCTCGTGGACACGCTGCGGGCGTTTGGGCTTACGGAAAATGATTTCGTCGTGCGCCTGAGCAGCCGCGCTGCGTGGCAGGAGTTTTTCCGCAGCCATGCAAAGCGGGCCGATGGTGCTGCGTTGTGCGCGGAGGATGAATACGCTTTTTTTCAGATCGTGGATAAAGCGGAGCGCGCCCCGGCGGAGAAGACGAATGCTGCGCTCGCCCCGTTTGGCATCAGCGCGGAGCAGGTGCTGGCCTTCATGCGCAGCAAAACTCCGAGCGCGGACCTAGCACCTGTGGTTGCGGACCTTGCGGCGCGGGGGCTTGGTGCGTTTGTGGATGTGGATTACGCCATCGTGCGCGGGTTGGCGTATTACACGGGCGTGGTTTTCGAGGTGTTCGACCGCGCTAAAACGGAACGCGCTCTCGCGGGCGGTGGCCGCTACGACGGGCTGCTCGCGCTGATGAGCGATGGGAAGGTGAATCTCCCAGCGCTCGGCTTTGGCATGGGCGATGTGGTGCTGGAGAAAGTCATCGAGAGCCTCCCCGCCGCGAAAAGCCGCATGGATGCTTGGTGCGCGGCTCGCAATGCGTGCGAGGTTTTCGTCGTGGTGGCAAAAGAGGAGCTTCGCCCGCAGGCGCTCTCGCTGGTGCAGCAATTGCGCGATGCAGGCCGTCGCGTGGATTTCCCGCTCACGGAAGCGAAGGTCGGCAAGCAGTTTCAAAATGCCGAGGCACTCGGCGCGAAATACGCCGTGCTTGTCGGCGATGAATGGCCGCTGGTGAAGGTAAAGCTGCTGGCTTCGCGGGATGAGCAAATCGTCTCACGCGAGTCGCTCTTGGATTCTTTGAAGTAGTTTAATTTGGAAGGCAGGAAGGCGGGAATGAATGCCTTGTTTATTCTTCCCGCCTTCGCGTCTTCCAAATTTAACAACACCTCAATGAAGTAGGGTTGCCATTCGTTTTGGGGGCACTAAAGATTCAATCCTTATGAAACATCTAATGAACCTCAAAACCTTGGCCTGCCTTCTCGCGGCATTCGTTTCCACGTTTGTCTCGGGCTGCCTGCAAGTCGAACAAACTGTAAACCTCAAGCCCGACGGCTCCGGCACCATCGTGATTTCCACCGTGATGTCGAAAGAGACGATGGACCAAATCAAAGCAATGGGCGGCGAAGGACAGAAAAGCCCCATTGACGAAATGATGAGCGAAGAAAAAGCCAAGGAGCAGGCCACGAAAATGGGCGACGGCGTGAAGTTCGTGAAAGCCGAGAAAATCAAAACCGATAAAGGCGAAGGCGCAAAAATCACCTTCAGCTTCACCGACATCAACAAGGTGAAAATGGACGTAAGCCTTGGCGACGCAGCTCCGCAAAAAGATGATGGCAAGCCGCCTGTGAGTTTCCAATTTACCAAAGGCAGCCCGGCGAAACTCACGATGACGATGAATCATCCCGCGCAGGACAAGAAGCCCGCTGCAGATGTTGCGGAAGACCCGAATGAAGCCCAAGGATTAGCGATGGCGCAGCAGATGATGAAAGGGATGCGCATCACCATGAATCTAAACGTGGACGGCACTCTCGTCGCGACCAACGCCACGCACAAAGACGGCAACAAAATCACCATCATGGACATCCCGATGGACGAATTGCTGAAAGACCCGAAGAAATTCAAAGAGTCACAAAAAGCAGGCTCTTTCACCGATGCGATGAGCATTTTCAAGGATGTCCCCGGATTGAAAGTTGAGGCCAAACCGACGGTAACGGTCGAACTCAAGTAACCCTCAACCAAACACTCAAAAACAAACGGGCCGACGTGGATTTCACGTCGGCCCGTTTTGTTATTTCCGCGACCAGCGGACGATGCAGACGGCGAGAATGAGCGACGCAATTCCGAGGGCGGAAAAAGTGCCGATGGATGTCCAAAACAACGCAGGCTCCTTGTCGCGCACGACGGTGCTGCGCGTGTGCTTTGCCGGGAGCCGGGTGGAGCCGGTTTCGATGCCTGTTTTTACCAGCCAGCCCATCCCGGCGCTCAGACAAAGAAGAACGAGCACAGCCACCCACACCGCACGCTTTTGCGATGGCGTCGCGGGCGGATATACGGGCTGCAAATGCACGGGCGGTTGCGCGGCGGATGCAGTGCCGCCATCGGCGTATTCATATTCCGGCTCGCGAAAGCGCGACTTGATGCGCACTATGATTTCATCCCGCCGATGCCGCGCCCATTCGGGGTAAAGCAACCACGTTTCCGGCGATGCGAAGCAGATGACGTGGTGCGCACGGCCCATAAGCATCTCGCCATCAATCGCGATGCGCTGCCATTCACCGCCGCGCAGCTCCTCGTAATACATGGAGTCGCGCCCTGTGTGGCCGACGCGCCACTTCGCGGACTTTTCGTGCGGTGCGGGATTCTGCGCCGCGCCAGCTTGCGACACAGCCACGCGTACCGAGGAAAATTCAGCACGCGATTTCCGCATAAAAAGCACGCCGAGCATCGCGATGCACACAGCGATGATGGGCGTCGAATACATCGGCGGATTGCCCGTTACCGTAGTCCGCACGCCCGAAGGAGAGATAAAAGTGCGGTCCTCTGCCGGAGGTGGAAACGCAATCTCCGAAGCCTGCCATGCGAGTGTGGCAAAGAGAATGCCCACCATGCAAAACCACGCCCATCGTTTGCGCCGCAGAAGCCCGAATCCCGTCACCGTGCAAAACGGCGGCCCCGCAATCATGATGAGCGCTTCCAAAGGATTCGCATTCGCAGTCCCGTAGCTGCCGACCATAAACATCATCGCCGTGATGATGCTAATGAGCGAGCCGAGTGCGCCCGCAATGATGACGAACACTGCAAGCACGGTGAGGATGGTGGAGCGTTTTGGTGCGGCGGCATTCATGGCGTGCGGGTGCTATTTTGACGCCGAAATCACGAATGCGGCAACTCATCATCCGAGCAGCCGCACTTGCCTTTCGCCCATTGCCCGCCCGATGCTGCGGGGACGATGCCGTTTCAACTCGATAGCAAATATGTCCCGCGAGGAGATCAGGAGCAGGCGATTGCGAAGCTCACGAAATCCATCGAGGCCGGCAACCGTCATCAGACGCTGCTGGGCGTGACGGGATCGGGGAAGACGTTCACGACGGCAAATATCATCCGCAATCTCGACCGGCCCGTTCTTTTCATCTCGCACAACAAGACGCTGGCGGCGCAGCTCTACTCGGAGTTTCGCAGCTTTTTTCCGAACAACGCGGTGGAGTATTTCGTGAGCTACTTCGACTACTACCAGCCGGAGGCTTACATCCCGCGCACGGATACGTTCATCGAAAAAGATTCGTCCATTAACGATGAAATCGAGCGTCTGCGCCTGAGCACGACTGGCTCGCTGCTTTCGCGGCGCGATACGATTGTGGTGGCCAGCGTCTCGTGCATCTACGGCCTCGCGTCGCCGGAGGACTTTTTACAAATGCTGCTCACGCTGAAAGTCGGGCAGACGATCTCGCGCGAGGACGTGCTGACGAAGCTCGTGGAAATGCTCTACGAGCGAAACGACATCGCATTTGAGCGTGGTCGTTTCCGTGTGCGCGGCGATGTGGTGGAAGTGCATCCAGCGAGCGCGGATGAGGAGGCGCTGCGCGTCGAATTTTTCGGCGATGAAGTGGATCGCATCTCGCGATTTGATCCGCTCACCGGGCACGTTCACGAGCAACTCACGCATCTCACGCTTTTCCCCGCGAAGCAGTTTGTGACGCCGCACGACCGGCTGCGCGTGGCGATGAATAGCATTCGGGAGGAAATGCAGGAGCGCGTGATTTGGTTTGAGAAGAACAACAAACTGCTGGAGGCACAACGCATCAAGATGCGGACGGAATACGATCTGGAGATGATGCAGGAAATGGGGTTTTGCAGTGGCATCGAGAATTACTCGCGCCACCTCAGCGGGCGTCCGCCGGGGTCACGGCCCTTCACGCTGCTCGACTTTTTTCCGAAGGACTACCTGCTCGTGATCGACGAATCGCACGCGACTGTCCCGCAAGTCGGCGGCATGTACGAAGGCGACCGCTCGCGAAAACAGACGCTCGTGGATTACGGATTCCGCCTGCCGAGCGCGATGGACAACCGACCGCTGAGGTTCCCCGAGTTTATGGAAATGACGGGGCAGGTGCTTTACGTGAGCGCCACGCCGGGCGAGTTCGAGATTCGCAATAGTATCGCGGGTAACGCGGGCTACATTCCTTTTTCCAAAACGCAGGGTGCGGAAGGTGAATCGGCAAAGACCGTCGTAGTCGCCAGCGGAAGCGCGGAACCGGTGGAGATGTTCGATGTCCACAGGCCCGGTGCGCCGCTCATCGTGGAGCAGATTATCCGGCCCACGGGATTGCTCGACCCGAAGATCACCATCCGACCGCTGAAGACGCAGATTGATGACACCATCGAGCTTTGCCGCCAGCGCACCGAGCGGAACGAGCGCGTGCTCATCACCACGCTCACCAAGCGCACGGCGGAAGACCTGAGCGAATATCTCAAAGACGTGGGGCTGAAAGTGCGCTACCTGCACAGCGACATTGATACGATTGAGCGCGTGGAAATTTTGCGAGCCCTGCGCAATGCGGAGTTCGATATTCTCGTCGGCATCAACCTGCTGCGCGAAGGTCTCGATCTCCCGGAAGTCTCGCTCGTCTGCATCCTCGACGCAGACAAGGAAGGCTACCTGCGTTCGCAGACTTCGCTCATCCAGACCGCTGGCCGCGCTGCGCGGCATGTGAACGGCGAGGTGTATTTATTTGCCGACATGGTCACGCGCTCGATGCAAGCGCTGCTCGACATCACCGAATATCGCCGCGCACGGCAGATCGAATACAACACGAAGCACGGAATCACACCGAGAAGCGTGCAACGCGCCGTGCAAGAAAGCCTCCACGTCATCCTCAAAGCGCGGCAAGTCGAAGAAAGCGTCGTGCGCGAAGGCGGCGGCGATTTCTCCCTCAGCGAAACTCTCCGCGAACTAGAAACCGAAATGATGCAAGCCGCCGGAAACCTCGAATACGAAAAAGCCGCGCTCCTTCGTGATCAAATTACAGAACTCAAAGCCGGCACCGGAATTTCCAAACTGGAGCCGAAGAAAAAGCCGGTGACTTACGGGAAAGGAAAGCGCGGGCGGAAGTAGCGGCGCTGCTGACTAACCGAGGAAGTTTTTCAAAATCGTCAGCCCGACGGACTGGCTTTTTTCCGGGTGAAATTGCACGCCGGCGACGTTGCCGCGTGCGGCGGCGGCGGCGAATGTCTCGCCGTAGGTGCTGCGGGCGATGGTGCATTTTTCATCGGTCGGCTCGGGGTAGTAGCTGTGGACGAAATAGACGTGGCTGTTTGCGGCGAGGCCGTTCCAGAGCGGGTTTGGAACGAGTTCGAGCGCGTTCCAGCCGATTTGCGGGACTTTCAATCCCGGCGTGGAAAAGCGGCGCACTTTGCCGCCGAAGAATCCGAAGCCGCGCACGCCGGGCGATTCCTCGCTTTCCTCGAAGAGCATTTGGTAGCCGACGCAGATTCCGAGAAATGGTCGTCCGCTCGCGAGCCATGCGTTCATCGGCTCCCACAGCCCGCGCTCGCGAAGTCCATTCACGCAGTCAGCAAATGCGCCGACGCCGGGCAGGATAACTTTTTCCGCACGCTCGATTTCGGCGAGATCAGCGGTGAGGCGAACGTCTGCGCCGTGAAACTTCAGGGCATTGAAGACGCTGCGAACATTGCCGGAACCGTAGTCGATGAGTGCGATCATGTATCCGCGTGTGTAGCGGAAGCATCCGGCTTTGAGAACCGCGAAGAAATGCGGAGCAGGTTATACGTGCTGGATAAGATCGCTCGCTGCGTAGCGCACTTTTGGGAGCGCAGCGTATTTATCATCCTCCGCGCGATAACCTGCCGCACATGCGACGACGGTGCGATACGGCGAATCAGTGAGGCCGAGAATGCGGTCGTAGTCGGGCGCGGAGATGCCTTCCATCGGGCAAGCATCAACGCCCAGCACAGCGCAAGAAGCCATGAATTGTCCGATGGCGATATACGTCTGCCGTGTCGCCCATTCGCCCAGCCAGCCTTGTTTTGCGGCGTTGGCGATGAAGCCGTTGATGATGTTTCCGTAGGCCGCGAGATCCTCCACTTTTCCACCACGCGCGGCGACGGTGCTCGCGAGAAAGCGGTTCACCTCATCTGCATCCATCGACTTCCGCGCTGCAAAAACGACGTGGTGCGAGCATTGCACGGGCTGCTGCTGGTTCCACGATACGGCGGAAAGTTGGGCGCAAACTGCGGGGTCTGTGACGACGATAAATTTCCACGGTTGCAATCCAAACGATGATGGAGTGAGCACGAGCGATTGCTCCAGAGCGGTCCAGACATCGGCAGGGATTGTGCGTGAAGGGTCAAAAGATTTTGTGGCGTAGCGCCAGTTGAGTTGAGCGAGCAGTTGAGATGGTTGGAGTGTGGACATGCTGTGTACATACGTTTCGCACACGGCGATGGACGAGGGAAAAATTGGGTGACTCTGCAACGCGGCGGCAATTAGTGTGCAGTATGATCGTCGGCTCCCGTTACGAACAACTCCGCTCGCGCATCATCTTCCGCGAATCATCCGGCCCTGTGCCCGAATTGCCAGAACACGAGCTTCAGTCGCTATGGTTTTCCGGTGCTTTCGGACGCGAGTTCACCACGACAGATGGACGCAGAGTGCGCGTGGTGCAATTTGGGATTTGGAACCATGAAGCCGGCCCGGATTTTGCCGAGGCTGCGGTGTCGATAGATGGCGGGCCGGTGGAACGCGGCCACATTGAACTCGACCCGGACGTGCGGGATTGGGAACGGCACGGACACGCCACTAATCCCTCATACGAGAGCGTCCTGCTCCATGTCTTTTTTGGGCGTGGCGATGCGCAGTTTTTCACGCGCACGAGCGAGCATCGGCTCGTTCCGCAAGTCCGGCTGGACATCGGAATGATCGACGAGCCGCCAGTGCCGCAACCCGAAGCAAAACCAGGCCGATGCGTGGGACCGCTGCGGAATCTTCCCGAATCCAAAGTGCGCGATGTGTTGCGGGATGCCGCACTTTTTCGGATGCGGAAAAAAGGCGCTGCATTGCTGCGCATTGAGCAGATTCACGGCGCAGACGAGATGCTTTTTCAAGCACTCGCTGGGACGCTCGGATACAAGTCGAACAAGCTGCCATTCACACTTCTTGCACAGCGACTCCCGCTCAAATTGCTGCGCTCCGTGAAGGATGATGCACCTGCGGTGCTTTTTGGAGTCGCTGGATTTCTTGATCAAAAAGACCTCTCACCTTTCGACTCCCCAACTCGCGCCTATTTGCGCGGATTATGGGAACGCTGGTGGCCCCGTCGCGCTGAGTTTGAGCGTCTCACCGTCCCTCGTCCGCTTTGGAAAATGAACGGGCAGCGTCCGATGAATCATCCACAGAGGCGGCTCGCTGCGCTTGCACAACTCGTCGCGCAATGGCCGCAGGTTCGTGCACTCCGAGCAGCGTGCATATCGGATGCGATTATGGATTTTTGCGGCGAGCTTAACGATGATTACTGGGATTTTCATTTCACCGTGACATCGAAGCCTGCGGAAAAACGCATGGCGCTCATCGGCGAAACACGAGTGACGGAGATGCTCGCAAATGTATTCTTCCCGCTTGCACTCGCAGTCAGCCCGGAGCGCTGGGATGAGTTCAGCCGCCTCCCCGCGCCGCTCACCAATTCGCGCGTGGAGATCGCAGCGCTACGGCTTTTCGGCAACAATCCACTCGGCCAGGAATTACTGAAAAAGACCGCGTTTCAGCAGGGTTTGCTGCAAGTGTATGAAGACTTTTGCCAGCGCGACGCCAGTGATTGCCAGAGCTGTCTTTTCCCAGAGCAGGTCGCAAGCTGGTAAGGCAGAGCTATTTTGGAAAATTGCTGTATCCGAGCACCGCGCACTTGAGCCTATAACCACGAGTATCCGGCGCGATTCGTGCCAGAAAATTGTTGGTAGAAAATATGCCATTCCATCCGCACTTCCCATTTGGAAGGCAGGAAGAAAAGCCGCAACCAGACCAAAACAAACTTCGCTTTTTCCACCCCACCCAAAACCTAACTCACCGCCCCGACTCCGCAGTTCTGCGGAGCGCAGCAGCAATCGAAATCTAAGAATACTTTTTCAAAGCCCCGCGCTGATACTCATCTACCTCGTTTTCAGCCAAGCAGAAGATTCAAGGCAACAGAAAACTCACAATTGATGATGGAGAATACAACCCAAAAGCCGCGATTGAAATTCAGCCCTGAGCATCGCTTATCCCGTGTCATATTCGTGTCGTTTATTCGCTGAGTGCTACGTGCCGCAGAATGTGTGGTGGACGACTTCGTGCGGCTCCGGCGGGCGTTCGTATTCGGCGGTTTTTGCGGACTCTTCAAATGGATGCGCGAGCGCGTCTGCAAGACGGTGGAATGGCGCGTAGTCGCCCTCATAAGCATGGCGGATTGCTTCTTCAACGCGGTGGTTGCGCGGGATGATAACGGGATTCGCGGTGCGCATCGCATCCGTCGGCACTGCTACTGCCCGCCATTTTTCCGTCCACTGTGAGCATGTCTCGCGATCCGGAAACAACGCCTCAAAAGCCCCGGTGTCTGCGCCTGCGGCAAGCCGCGTGAGGTGACGGAAAAAGAGCGTGAAATCCATCTCTGCATTCGCCATCAGCGTGAGCGTTTCTTTGATGAATGAAGCGGCTGTTTCTTCCGAAACACTCGCCGGAATGCCCAGCTTTGCGCAGAAGCCGAAATGGTAATGCGCTTGGAAAAGGGCGCCAAATTCATCAAGCGCGGCCTCGGCCAGAGCGCGTGCGTCGTCCTGCGATTTTGCGAGAAGCGGCAGCAGTGTTTCGGCAAGTCGAGTGAGGTTCCACTCGCCAATCGGCGGCTGATTTCCCCACGCATAACGTCCGTTTCGATCAATCGAGCTGAACACGCATTGCGGATGAAACGCATCCATAAATGCACACGGGCCGAAGTCTATCGTCTCGCCGGAGACGGCCATGTTGTCGGTATTCATCACGCCGTGGATGAATCCCAGTCCGAGCCACTGCGCGATAAGCTTTGCCTGCGCTACGATGACGGAGCGGAGAAATTGCAGCGGCGGATTTTCCGCGCTTGCGGCGTGGGGATAATGCCGGGCGATTGCGTGGCTGGTGAGCGTGTTCAGCGCTTCCACGTCGTTGCGTGCTGCGAAAAATTGGAAGGTGCCGACGCGGATGTGGCTCGACGCGATGCGTGTAAAAATACCGCCAGGAAGTCCACGCTCGCGGGCGACGATTTCTCCCGTGGCGATCACTGCAAGTCCTCGCGTGGAAGGCACGCCGAGCGCATTCATCGCCTCGCTCACAAGAAACTCGCGCAAAACCGGGCCGAGCGCCGCCTTCCCATCGCCGCCGCGCGAAAACGGAGTGCGCCCTGCGCCTTTGAGCTGGATGTCGCGTCGCTCACCGCGCGTGTTCACGATTTCGCCGAGCAAAATTGCACGGCCATCGCCAAGCTGCGGCACCCAACCGCCGAATTGATGCCCGGCGTAAGCTTGCGAAATCGGCGCTGCTCCCTGCGGCACGAGGTTCCCGGAGAGCATCTCGACGCCCGCAGGAGAACGCAGCCATTCCACATCCAGGCCGAGTTCTTTTGCCAGCGGCGCGTTGACGCGGATAAGCTGTGGATTGGGAGCCTGCGCAGGATTTTGTCTCGCAAAAAACCGCTCTGGAAGACGCGCGTAGGTGTTATCGAATGGAATGATCATGCCTACGCGAAACAAAGACAGATGCGCGATGCCGCCGCCAGATTATAGAGCGGCGAAGTAGTGGCCTTGGGGCCCCCCCCCAGAACTGTGGGTCGGCGGCCGCCCCCGGGGGGGGGGTCTCGGGTGGAGGGGAACAAAATTGTT
>JANMLS010000205.1:0-11003 GCA_031372675.1 Verrucomicrobiaceae bacterium | reverse complement strand
CGAATCGATTGCCTCTGGAAGAAAGCGGGCGTAGTTGTAAGCTGGTATAACTACTGTTACTCCATATTTTGAAAAGGAAGGGGCTTCTGTTTCCGAGAAAGCCATTTTAGCAATTCATTTTAAGGAGTGAGAGAAGTGGTTTGCCTCTTAGATGATTTTGCCTTGTCTTCAACTTGAGCCGAAGGTTGGTATTGATAGTAATAATCGTGCGAATAATAGTAATACTGATAATAGTTCGCCGTATTACTTAGATCCAGACGATTAAGCACAAAACCATAAAAGTTAGCTCCGTTTGCCTGTAATAACTCTATTGCTGCACGCACACTTTTAATCGGAGTCTGTGCACTCCATATCACAAAAATAACTCCATCGACATAATTTTGAAGAACTGAAGTCTCTGAAAGCCCTAGCACAGGGGGGGTGTCCATAACTATTCTGTCAAATTTCCCTCTCAGAGCAGCAAGAAGATCAATGAACTTCTTTGAACCGAGTAATTCAGTGCCGGTTTCAAGGTGTTGGCCCGCTGAAAGCATGTAGAGGTTTTCCTTTGGCGTAGGGCGGATTGCCTCATCAATTGAAACTTGATCCATTAAAACACCACTTAATCCTGGTTGCTTACGATAACCAAACAGTCGGTGTAATCTCCCGCGACGGAGATCGGTGTCGATTATCAAAGTTTTAGCGCCCGTCTGCGCAAACGACATCGCTAAATTAGTGGAAACAAATGTTTTGCCTTCCTTGGGCATTGCGCTTGTCACAATTACAACGTGAGGAGGCTTTGAAAGTGTCCCCATACTGAGTAGATTTGTGCGAACAACGCGAAAGTTCTCGATAAGATTATTCTCTTTTGATGTCGGCAGAGCAAGCAGACTAGGGCTTTCTTCGTTTGCTGCAATTTTTGGGATAATACCTAAACCACGAAGTTGGAAAGCAGTCTCAACATCTTCAAGATTAGTAAGTGTATGGTCTAAGTATTCGATTAGAAACGGGACACCAAAAGCTAGAACTAAGCCTAATGCAGTTGCATAAATTAGCAGTGTAAGTCGATTTGGTGATACTGGGTTTGGATTAAGTTGAATTATGCCAGCGAAATGAATCTTAATCCTCTCGCGATCGTAAGCAAACTGGTCTTCATCAAAATTACGATCACTTTGTTTAACTAAGGTGAGCCAACGCCCCAAGCCTGTGCCTTCAATTCCTTGTAAATCACGAGCCCGCTTTAATTCACGTTCAGCTTTCTCTAAAAGTGGTAGTTTTTTTTCTAAATCAATAAGTTTTTGAGCAAGCTGTTTATGGTTTGCGTTCAAATGCTCTAGCGATGTGTGAAGCTCACCTTCCAGACGTGAATTCAGAGAGTCGAGTTGCTCCTGAATTGACAAAATAAATCTGTGACCGGATTGAAAATTATTTAACAGGTCCGATTTTTTTGCCTGAAGGATGTTGATTTGAAGAACAACATCCTTCCATCCACTTTCAGATGCGATCTGCGGTGTTACGATAGCAAATGGAGTTGAATTTTTTTGCTCTTGGATTTCTACTGGAGGAGGAGTTTCTTCAGTCTGAGGTGGTGATACTTGCTGCTGATTGATTGTGATACTGGGCTTTACCTCTATTAAAGGCTGCGAAGTAATTGTTGTGTTTGGAAGTGGCTGAATCTCAGAGCCAATGCGTAATTCATCAGTTACAGCCGAGATAAGTGAAAGACGACCAATAGTATCTAACTCAGGACTAGTAAGTTGAATTCTAGCGCGCTCAATTTTATCAATTCGTCTCCGTGTCTCTCCAATGCCTCGAGGTGTATCTGAGAGAACCTGATAATCTATAATTGCCTTAGAAAGCGATGTTTCGATTTGTGTTGTCGCAATTTTTTTTCTGTCCTCCTCAATTAACTCAAATAATTGCTTTCGTTCGGCGTAGTGGTTCTGGGTCCTTTGCTCCATTTCCGTCTTGCGACGCTGTTGCCGATAATCAATATATTCACGAACAAGGGTTTCCGGCCAGCGTTTAGCCCAATCAAATGAATAAGGATAGGATTCAATTTCAATATGGCCCTCAGAGTTTACTCTCGGCACAATTTTTTTAACATAGAAAGCTTGGATATCTCGCGCAGTTGCTTTCACACCTAGCCTGGCGGCAGCACGCTCAAGGATATGCGGTAGAACTATTTCACTCGCAATTCCACTAACACGGGTTTTTTCTTGGAGTGCAACTTCTACAGATTTAATTCGATCTACTAAATCGGTTTTAATTAAAGCACGCGATAAGTAAACTGGACGAGAGTAAATGTAAAATACTATCGCTGTAAGCCAGCAAAAACAGAGTAGCAATGCCATTAAACGCAAGTGCTTCCGCGCAATTGCGACGTACATGATTACATCATGCAAATTAACTACACGTTTTTTTAATCCCGGGAGCATCCAATAAAATTCGTAATAAAAAGCAAACCAAACCTAGTTTATGATATTAAAAAAACTGACAGTTTACTCAGCTCTAAAAACTAAACCACTTCTCCGGCACCACAATAATGTCATTGGACTGCAATATAACATCAGGTTTCCTGCCACGTTGAACATCTTTGACATTTATTGGGATTTTAGCCTTAGTGCCGTCCGGCATCGCACGAAGTATGTGCGTGTTTGATAGGCTGGCAAAATGATCAAAACCACCGCTTTGGAGAACTGCTCCATATACAGTTAATTTTTCGCCTTCTGTTATACGATAACTTCCGGGGCGTTTTACTCTCCCTGTGACGTAAACAAGATTCAGTGAACCGGATGGCAATACAACGACGTCGCCTTCTGTTAAGGTAATGTCAGCCCCCAAGCCACCAGCACCAATTTGCCCATCTAAAATGCGTTTGACATTAACTTCGTCGGCAACAGGCTTGCTGGCTGCAACACGCATAATTTTGACACGCGTGAGGTCCGCCCTGTCAGTCCAGCCGCCGGAACTAAGCATCACTGAGATAAGTGTTGGCGATGTTCCTACAGGAATCCGATATGGACGTGGATTACGAAATTCACCAGCCAAATAAATTACTGTGCCCGACTCATCAGTCACACCTTGAAATCGCTCAACAGTCACAGTTGCACGCTTAAGTTGAGTTTGCCTAAGTGCGTGGCTAATATCACGCTCTGCTTGGATTACAGTTTTCCCTGCTACTGGAACACGTCCGATTCCAGGCATTATGATGTAGCCTCCACGTCGCACTACATATCGATTATTAAATCCAGCGTCCTCGTTCACAATAACCTCTAGATTTTCGCCTGGAAGAATAATTTCTTCTCCCATGGTCAATCCTTGACCACGTTCAGATGTATTGTTCTGGAGTCGATTAACTTCATCTTCAATTTGCGAAAGTTGGTCGCGGTTCGTTCTGATACGAGCTTCTGAATCACGCACCTGAGTGAGTAGTCTGTCAGCCTCTTCTGATTGACCGAGGCTTTGCAGAACTTGAACGCGTTTTCTATCAGCTTCCATTCGGTTTTGGCTGTAACGGATTTCCGCTTCCAAGCTATCACGCCGATCTATCAACGATTCTAGATCGGAGACTTCAGCACTTGATTCGAGAGAAGACTCAGACTTCAAGTTGGCATTTGGAGGTCGGAAATTTATTGGTTTTCCGGGATCATTTGCCGCTGCCACTTCTGCTGTATTTTTTGTAGTTTCAGCATTCTGAGCGATTAAAGGAGTGAATGGCAGGAGTGATTGAATAAGAATAACTGCACAGAAAGAGCGGTAGTAATTAATTGATGGTTTCATGGTGGTCGGCGGTGCCAGATTAGCAGGTTTTAGGAAGTTTCCTCAGACTAGATACTTGAGAAGGAAGGTCAATGATTTGGGTGATAATAACGATTCAGCTTGTATGACAATTTACTCAAACAAGTAAGACATAGTAAAATATAGTAAGTTTTCTTTGTATGATTGCGACTGCCGGAGGGAATCGAGTTCGGTATATTGGTAGATTAAACGAGTTTGCACTTGATCATAAAAGCGGTGTGATAATTCAACACGACCTCTCCATGATTGCCTGTTAAGTGTATTCGCACTGTTTTCGAGGTCTGTGTATTGTCCCCAAAGACGAAGGTTTGTGCGTGGGCTTACGAGCCAAGTCAGATGGGCGGCAGCGCGAAGTTCTTCGCGATCAGGACTGGTCTGATCGAGTTCCTCAACCCAGTGATAACCTACGTTCAGCTCCGTACTAAGGCCCGGCCCTAGAACGTGATTGAAGCGATACAGTGCGCGCTTGGTTACTTCGTCAGACAGCTCTAAAATGTTACGGGACCATTCAATTGAGTGGCGTGTGCGGGGGTTAATAATGTGATTAAGACGAGCGAGCCAAAGCAGGTTTTTGTTATCTGTTTTATCCTCGATAGAATAGCCAACATTTCCATCAAACTGGATCAAATCAGTGACTGGACCTTTTACACCAGCGCGAAGATATTGGAAACGGCGATCCGGCTCATCTTGCTCGCTGAAGCGGTAGCTGAGGTAGGGTTTGAATCGAAGGTTCTCACGGTAAGACTGTAGTTTTGCCGTGATGATGTTTCTGGTGGAAGGTAGCCCTCTACGATACTCAAAATCTGGGTACCACAAGTCTTCATGGCTTGCCTTAAATTTGAAATGAGTATCACCAATGACACGCGCTGTTGTTGCAGCGCTGATCGTATTTGAGAAAAAGGTGAATTCGTCGTAGCGATCAGAAGTTTGGAAATCTAAATCTCCATCTCTTAAACCAGAGCCGCCCTGTCCTCTGGATTGAACGCCACGATTGCGGAAACCAATGACACGGGGACTGTCGTCTTCCTCACTTTCCAGTTCAAATCCCTCATAAAGTTCAAAATTATCGTAAATACCATTTGTGAAAAAACCTGTATTTGTCCGAATTTCATCAGAAAAAACCCAAGGAATGCCAAAAAAAACAGGCTCCCATGCAGCTTGGGCGCGAGCATCTAATCTGGAGGCGAGACCGAAGTTGAGTGGGGAACGGGCCGCGAATCCCGCAAGACCAGCTTCATTTTCCCATGGAAGCCAGACATAATTGCCATACGCAGATATACGTGTCGCTTCTGAAATCTGCCAAATAATTTGTGCTCCGACACTTACAAAGCCATTAACCTCGGACTCTTTATTGGTATTGGACCGGTTGATATTATCGGACCAGTAAACTCCTGATGAAAGTTGGCGTAATTTGAGGTAAACAGGCCCGATTTTAAGGTCTGCATCTTCAGGAGCGAATCCACGCTGGAGCAGAGGGAAATTTCCTCGAAAGTCGGGCAAGTCGATTGAAGAATCGAGCCGTAAAGATTCTGCCGGCCTTGCTTGAGGACCAAAATTTAGATTATTGGTGCCAAAATGCCCCGGAGAAGTGGCTCGGAATAGATTTCTAAAGGGGTTATTTGCGGCAGCAGGATTTTGGTAAGCATTTCTAGGCAATGCACCTTGCTCATCGAGGGGAAGTGGAGGATTCGGCTGCTCTGGACTTGATGAGCTTACGGGCATAGCCGCTGGTGCGGTGCAAGTAATCGCTACAAGAAAAGTAAGAGCAGGTTTAATGAGCATTTTGAGTGCTTGGGCTAAATCAGCGTTCAATCGTTACGTGAGACTGGTTTTTATGCCCCTTTTTATCGCGGGATTTGCTTTGGCCGCGCATTAGAAACGCGGTTGGCAAATCATCGCGGCGAATAGAAAATGGCAGATATGAGAGAAGACCAAAAAGCGGGACGGCAGCCACGATGAAAACCCAAACGAATCTCTGCCGGGCACTGAATGGCTGGGCTATAATGCTTGTAATCGTGCAGGCGACTACGGCCAGCCAGATTAAAGCCGCTGCCAGCCAGACTTGGGTAGTAAGACTGGCTTCTTGAAAATGAAAACGATTGAGTAGCTCTGACATGCAGTAACCGAAATTAGTGAATCGGGCGGGTAGGAGAGCATCTTTTAAGCAAGTTGCCAATTTTATCGCAACCAATTTTCTATCTGAAAGTCCGCTGTCACACCTTTTTTACAATTGCTCGGCAGAATTACCCATGCGCGATGTCTGTCTATTCGCTGCAAATCCATTGTCTTTCAAACAAACTTTTCCAATAACCAACACTCTATGAAACCGCTCGCCATTTTCATCCTCCTGCTTGCCGCATTCGATCTTCCCACAATGGCGCAGACAGAGCGCAAACCAAACATCATCCTCATGGTCGCCGACGATCTCGGCTATCGCGATCTCGGCTGCTACGGCGCGACGAAGATCGCCACACCGAGGATCGATTCGCTTGTAAAAGACGGCGTCCGCTTCACCGATGCTCACTCGTACAGCGGCATCTGTATGCCCTCGCGCTACACCATTCTCAGCGGGCGCTACGCTCACCGAGTCACCCGCTCCATGGACTACGCTTGCAGCTTCGACGATGGCCAAATCCTTCTCCCCGCTATGCTGAAAACCGCCGGATACCGCACTGCCATCATCGGGAAATGGCACAACGGCTTTGGCAAAAAATCCATCGTAGATTGGAATGCCGAGCTGAAACCCGGCCCGCTCGAATTTGGCTTCGATTCCTACTTCGGCACACCGCGCACCCACTCCGAGCCGCCGCTCGTTTTCGCTCGCGACCACTGGATTGTCGGCATCGAAAAAGACGACCCGATTTCCGTGGATCGCGGCCCCGGCACGGGCGCACATGGCAAGCAAATCGGCGGTCGCAAAGCCATGTCACTTCGCCCCGCAGACAAAGTCGATCTCATGCTCGCCGACGAAGCCGCCGGATTTCTCGCCGCGCAAAAATCCAGCCAGCCCTTCTTCCTCTACCTCGCCTGGGCTGCGCCGCACAATCCCATCGCCCCATCCTCCGAATTCCAGTCCGCGAGCAAAGCCGGGCGTTATGGCGACTTCATCCAGCAGCTCGACCACGCCGTTGGGCGCGTCCTCGATGCAGTGGAAAAAAACAACCTCTCGCAAAATACGCTCATCATTTTTACCAGCGACAACGGAGGTCGCTACGAAGCCGCCGCTCTCCGCGCAGGCCACCGCACCAATGGCGAACTGCTCGGGCAAAAAACCGATGTTTGGGAAGGCGGACACCGTGTTGCTTTTCTCGCCCGCTGGCCCGGTCGCATCCCAGCCGCCACCGAGCAAAAAGGATTTTTCCACCACGTCGATCTTATGAGCACACTCGCCGCAGCCGCTGGCGCAACGATTCCCGCAGGCGCATCACCCGACGGCCACTCCGAACTCCCCGCATTTCTCGATCCTCTCAAAACCGCGCCCGCTCGCTCCGAAGCAGTCTTCCACGGCACCAGCGGCATCGCCTTCCGCCAAGGCCACTGGCTCTACATCCCGCAGCGAGGCTCCGGCGGGAAAACCGTCCCGGAACCTGCCAAGCCCTGGAGCCTCCCCTACTCCATCATGCAGTTTGAAAACAGCGACGTGGACCAGCGCGGCCAACCCAAGCCCAGCGCTCCCGCAGAGCAACTCTACGACCTCGCCAGCGACATCTCCCAAAAAACCAACCTCGCCTCCCGCGAGCCTGCTCTCATGAAAACCCTCCGCAAACGCCTCGACGATCTCACCGTCGGCTACGCCCGCAAAAAGAAAGCGACGGCAGACGAGTAGCCTCGCAAAAATTTGTTATTTCACTTCGCCTGCTTCGCCCTCGCGATGGCCGCCATCACGCCCATCGCCTTGTTCACAGTTTCCTGGTACTCGTATTCGGGCGTGCTGTCCGCGACAACGCCTGCGCCGGTTTGCACGTAGGCTTTTCCGTCTTTCAAAACCGCAGTCCGCAGCGCGATGCACGAGTCGCTGTTGCCATCGAATCCAAAATAGCCCACCGCGCCCGCATAGACATTGCGCTTAGAACGGTCGAGTTCCGCGATGACTTGCATAGCACGCACTTTTGGCGAGCCGCTCACAGTTCCCGCCGGGAAAGTCGCCCGCATCACATCGTAAGCCGAGCGGTCTTTGCGCAAGCGGCCCTCGACGTTGCTGACGATGTGCATGACGTGCGAGTAGCGCTCCACGATCATAAAGTCGTTCACCTTCACGCTGGCATACTCGCTCGCGCGGCCCACATCGTTGCGGGCTAAATCAACGAGCATCAGATGCTCTGCGCGCTCCTTTGGATCAGCGAGCAAGTCAGCAGCATTTGCGGCATCTTCTTCGGTAGTCGCGCCGCGTCTGCGTGTGCCGGCGATTGGGCGGATTTCAATCTTCCCGTTGATCGCCCGCACATGCACTTCGGGCGAGCTTCCTACGAGCGCGAAACGTCCCGCGAACTTCATGCAGAACATGTAGGGCGACGGATTCACAAAACGCAGCGCACGATAAAGCGTCACCGGATCGCCCGCGAACTCCGTCTCGAAACGCTGGCTCACCACGATCTGAAACGCATCGCCCGCGTGGATGTATTCGTGGCACTTCGCGATCATTTCATAAAACTCCTCGCGAGTCGTGTTGCTCGCGCATTCCACCGGAGCAGGCGCGGGCGTGATCGGGAAAGGCGGGAGATTCGTCGGCTTTGCCAGCTTTTCCAAAATCGCCGCAATTCGCGTCTGCGCCTCGGCATACGCGGCAGCCACGTCGCCTTCCACAAAAGCATTCGCCACGATGCGAAGACGCCGCTTGAGATGATCAAAAATCAGCACCGTATCCGCGATGACAAACAGACTCTCCGGCAGTCCAAGCTCATCCTTGCGCGCAGGTCCGACTGTCGGTTCAAAAAAACGCACCATGTCGTAGCTCAGATAACCCACCGCACCGCCCGCAAACCGCGAGCGCAGCTCCGCAGGCTCATCCGGCAGCGGCACGTATTGATAACGTGACATCAGCGCCTCCACATCTGCCAGCGGATCGCGCTCCGTCTCAAACTCACGCGCCACGCCGTTCTCCGTCACCTTCACCGTGCGCCCGTGGCTCTCGATGATCGTCCGCGCACCCGTGATCAAAAACGAAAACCGCCCCGTCTGCTCAATCTTCTCCACGCTCTCAAAAAGGAACGTGTAGCCGCCATCATCGAGCTTCGTAAAAGCCCCGACCGGGGTCTCCGCGTCCGCGATAATTTCCGCATAAACGGGAATAAGATTACCCTTTTTAGCCAGCTCCGAGAACTCGGCCTGAGAGGGTGTGAAATGTGTGTTCATAAGAAAAATTATTTTTCGCCGTAAGTTTTCGCCGCATCAAACAACGGTGTCTCCTCAATCGGCTTCGGCAGCCCATGCCCATCGAGTTCCTGAAAAAAGCACGACTCATAGCCCGTGTGACATGCGCCGCCGGTCTGCTCGACTTCAAAAAGCAGCGTGTCTTTATCGCAATCCACCGCCCAGCGGACGACGCGCTGCACGTTGCCGCTCGTCTCACCTTTCACCCAGTATTTTTGCCGCGAGCGGGAAAAATAAACCATCATCCCTTTTCCGAGCGTCATGCGGATCGACTGCTCATTCATCCACGCCATCATCAGCACGCGCTTGCTTTTCGCGTCTTGGACGATGGCCGGGATGAGGCCGTCTGCGTTGTATTTGAACTGGCTGATCATATTGGAAAAAACGTGGGTTGTTAAAAATGAAACGGCCCGAAGATTCGCGTTGTGGAATCATCGGGCCTGTTGGCTTCGGCGCACAGTGGCGACGACCATTCCGCCTTGTCAGCGGAACCGGCCCGTCAGGAATGCCACCAATGCCAGAGTCTTGTCATCGCCCGTGGAGATACGCGCACGGCGTGTGGGAGAAAAGAGAAAAGTTTTTCGCACAGCCACGCACAGCGCAAACTCGACATCTCCGCCATTCGCGATATTGCTCGCCGCATGGCTGACGAGGAGAAACTGAATACGCACCAAAAGGCACTGAGGGTAAATTTGGAGAAACGCTGGTACGGCAGCTTCGCGGAGATTGGCGCGGGGCAGGAAGTAGTCCGCTGGTTTTTCCGCGTCGGTGGCGCGAGCGGCACGGTGGCGAAAAGCATGAGTGCTTACGACATGGCGGTGAGCGATGCGATTTACGGCAACGCCGAACGCTACGTCTCGCGCAGTCGTTTGCAGGCGATGCTCGACATCGAGTTTGAGCTAAACATCGAGCGTCTTTCCGCGATGCGCGGCGATACGACTTCGTTCTTCGCTTTTGCAGACACGGTCGCCACGCGAAACTTTCAGGGCACGAATGAATGCCACGGATGGCTCGGCGTGAAATTTCAGGCGCAGCCGCGCGATCAGGCCAGCCAAGTCGTTATCCACGTCCGCCTGCTCGATCAGGATGCAGCGGCGCAGCAAGAGGCACTCGGCATCGTGGGCGTGAATCTTTGCCACGGCTGTTTCTTCATGCACCACGAGCCGGAGAAGCTCGTGGAAAGCCTCCTTGATGGCCTCACCGTGGGCCGCATCGAGATCGATCTCATCGAGTTTAGCGGCATCGAATTTCGCAATGTGGACAACCGCGTGATGGCGCTGAAGCTCGTGCAAGTCGGACTCAGCGGCGCGGCGATGTTTGGTGCAAATGGCGCGATTCTCCAGCCCAGCGAGGTCTTTTACAAAAAGGCTGTCCTCGTCGAGCGCGGCAGCTTCCGGCCCGTCACGCACGTCAACGTGGACATGATGCGCTGCGCAAATGAGAAGTTCAGCGCGGATGAAAACGTCGCTGGCAAACCCATCCTGCAAGTCATGGAACTGACCATGAATAATCTCATCCAAACCGGCGCGATGGACCGCCGCGATTTCCTCGCCCGCGCCGATGTCCTCGCGTCCTGCGGCACCACGGTGATGATCTCCGACTTCAGCGAATTTTTCCGCCTCGGTGCTTACTTAAACCGGATGACCAAAGAGCCAGTCGGCCTCGTCCTCGGAGTGCCCACGCTCATCGAGATTTTTCAGGAAAAATACTACGCCAATCTTCCCGGCGGAATCCTCGAAAGTTTCGGGCGTCTTTTCAAAAACAGCCTCCGCCTTTACGTCTATCCACGGCAGGACCCCGTGAGCGGCTACCTCTCCACCGTGGACACGCTGCAAGTCGCGCCCGACCTCCAG
>JANMLS010000204.1:0-9095 GCA_031372675.1 Verrucomicrobiaceae bacterium | reverse complement strand
GCCTCGGCAATTACGTCGGCCTTTCTGAGACGCCGGAAATCATGTTTGGCAAACTGATGAGCATCACCGACACGCTCATGGTCCGCTACTACGACCTTTTGCTTTGCGAAACCGTGCCCGCAGACCTTCACCCGATGGAGGCAAAAAAGCAGCTCGCCGCTAGAATCGTCGCCCGCTACCACGGCGACGCCGCCGGCCAAAACGCCCGGCAGGATTTCGAGTCGCGGTTTTCCAAGAAAGATTTGAGCAATGTGGAACTACCGGCCCTTCCGCTCGCAGGCATTCAGCCCGATATTTTGAGCGTAGTAGTTGCGGCATTTGGTCAGTGCTTTCAGATCACAAAAAGCCGTGGCGATGCGCGACGTTTGGTCGAGCAAGGCAGCATTCAACTCGAAGGCGAAAAAGTCACCGACCCAAAAGCGACGCCCGCCCTTTCGCCCGGCCAAGTGCTGAAGCTCGATAAGACGCGCAGCGTGAGGCTCGCGTGATCTGCGTCACAGGCTCTGATAGATAATGGAGAGAGCCATCGTGCAATAGGCTGAGACGAGCACTGGGTTCGCCTCTTTCCAGCGTGGCTCTGGGTTTGCCCATGAGCCGTCTGGTTTTTGGAGCTTCATCAGGCGGAGGCCGAGTTCGCGCCGCCAATCCACTGTTTTGCCCTTTGCTTCCAAAGTTTCCACTCCAGCAGAGGCGAGGCCCTTTGCCATGAGGTGCAGGTAGTAATAGTAGCCTTGCATTTCCAGCCCCGGATTTTCTTCGAGCGTGTAGTTTTTCTTTAGCCAATCCAGCGCGGCGACGATGCGCGGGTCGTCTTTTTTCAAGTCTGCGTAGATGAAGCTGATCAACCCTGCGTAGCTCATGGAGCCGTAGCTACGGAGCGCGGTTTTGCCGCCGACAAGCTCCATTTTCCCCGCGTTGCTGTAGCCGGGATAATAGACAAAGCCGCCTTTGTTTGCGGGATCGTCGCTGGCCCATTCCATCTTGTTGGTTCCCGGTAAATTCTGACAGCGACTCACAAAATTTATGGCCGCCTGCCAGTTCAAATCCTTCGTGCTTGGATCGTCCGCAACGAGGCTTTTGGTAATTTTGAGTGCTTCGAGGGCGATGAGCGTGTTGTCCAAATCGGGATGCCCACGCTTCGGACTTGCGCCCACAGTGCCGTAGCCGATTCCGCCATCGGTGCCGGGCTGCGCGAGGCCGCTGGCCTGCTGGCCTGTGACGTAGGCGCGGGCTGCGCGGAGGATTTTTTCGTCCTTCGGTTCATTTGCGCCGAAAAGCGCGAGCAAGCCTACCGAGGTGTTGTAATTTGCGAGGCCATTTTGCGGGTTGTAGATGCCTCCATCCGGTTGCACGAATCCGCGCAGATATGCGTACCCTTTTAGCATCAAATCGGGCTGCGGAGTAGTGGTGTAGCGTCCCGTGGGTTCCCGCTGGAGCGCGATGAGCGGAAGCGCGCTCAGTGCGGGATGAGTAAGGTCCGCGCCGAAACTGCCGTCCGCGTTTTGCTGTTTCACAAGATACTCCAGCCCGCGTGTGATCGAGTCGCGGATTTCGTTGCGAAAGGAGACGTTTGCCTCGTTTTTCGGGAGTGGCTCGACGGCGATTGCGGAGAGCTGATTCAGGCAGATGGCAGCGGGAGTCAGGGCTGCAAGGGTGAATAGAAAATTACGGCGTTTCATTTTGTTTTGGTTTCAGGATTTTTCGGCGGCTCGATGCGGATGCTCACTTCCACATCCGTGCCGAGCGGCGGCATCGCAATGGTCTTTACGAACCACATGTGATCATCATTAGCGCCTTTGCGCGGATTGTTGATCAGTGCCCCCGGAAAAGTAACTACGGAGCCAAACACGCCCTGCGTTTCCGCATTAAATTGGCCTTCGTGCATGAACGATCCGGTGTAGAGCCACGGCCCATCTTCGGCGGGCACTTCGCGCGGTGTTTTTCGTGCCACCTGTTCGCGGCGAATCAGCCAACGCTCAATCGGCGCGGTCTTTTCCGTGCCGTCGGCATCCTTCCATTTGCAGGTGATAAAAATGCGGTCGCCCTCCAGCTTAGGGGCCTTCGCGAGAAACTCTGCATCTATCCGCTCCGGCGGCGGCGCACCTTTCGCGATGGCCATTCCTTTTGCACCCAGCAGCAGCATCGCCATGTGGAGATTTTTCGGCGAAACATCGGTGGCTAGGATGCTTTCATGCGTAGGCCCTTTGGTCGTCACGAGGATGTATTCCACCAGCCCATCCACCATATTCACTTTCGCGGGAAAGGTCGCGGTTCCGGTGTTTTTATCGAGCCGGATAGTGCCGATTTCAAAGATGCCCGGAGCCGTTTCCTTCGGCGCTTGGAATCCACTTTCAGATGCGGGCGCTTGCGTAAAAACCGCAGCCGCAAGGGCCAGAAAAACAAAAGTGATGATGCGCATGTGGAAAGTTTGCCAGTGGTTGCTTGCGCAGTCTAGCCACTGTTGTGCCACTTCAAAAGCCGCGCATCTCGTCTCTGTTGGCCGCAGTTCGAGGGTTTCGCCTGCGGCTAATTGCTATTCATCCGCAAGCATTCTGCGGATAGATTCTGGCAGGCTCTATGAATTCTTGCGCGGCAGCGCGACCTTGCCGGTGCGTGTGAGTGCGCCGATTCCGAAAGGCTCCATAAGCGAGATGAATTTGTTGATCTTGCTCTCGTCGCCCGTCACTTCGATAGCGAAGTTCTTGGCCTGCACGTCCACAATTTTCGCACGGAAAATATCGCAAATCTGCATGATCTCGGCCCGGGTTTCGCGGGTGATGCTCACGCGCATGAGGATGAGTTCGCGGTCCACATATTCGCCATCGCGGAAGTCCTGCACTTCGATCACGTCCACCAATTTGAAAAGCAGCTTGCCCACTTGGTCGAGCACGCGGTCGTCGCCACGGACGACAATCGTCATGCGCGAAGTCGTTGGATCGAGCGTCGGGCCGACATTGAGCGAATCAATGTTGAAGCCGCGACCGCTGAACATGCCAGCGATGCGGGTGAGGACACCGAATTTGTTTTCGACGAGAACGGAAAGCGTGTGGCGCATAATAGAAAAGGGGGCGGAAGGTGGAGTTCCGCAGCCCGACCGTCAAACCGAAATTCCCTTTCACACAAAAATTGGCAGTTGAGAGAACGCGCACATGGACTTGAACGTGAAATAGCGACCACAGCGCAGCCAGCTTTTACTTCGGAAAGCACGCGCTGGCAGTCTCTCAACTACCAACTACCAACTCTCACCTGCTTCACTTCACGTAGACGCCAATCAACGGGCGTTTGGAAGGACGCGGCGTCGTGAAATCGCTCACAAAACCGCTCTTCGTCCGAAACTCCACATGCCCCGGCCCGTTGCCGCCATAAACCAGCACACTGCCGAGCGGTGCCTTGTAGGGATCAGAACACGAGATGCGGCGAAACCCATACTTCGAGCTGAGTTCCTCACCCGCCTGCTTTGCGTAAGCCGTCGTCGGTCGCGAATCCACAAGCCCCGCAGAAAGCAGCGCATTTTTCACATACCGCCAGCATGAACCCTGACTGCGGCCCCAAGCACGCGATGCAGCGATTTCCGCAGCGCGAATCATACGCGGGTCATAGCGGTAAAACATCGAGCGCGGCCCGAAGATAGAAAACTGCGCTGGCTCCAGCTTCTTGGAAACCGCCGGGTCGCGCAGCGATTGGACATCAATCTTCGGCGCAGGCTTCGAGCCAGTAGTGCTGGTGCTGCTAGTCGAAGACTTCGTTTTTCCCGTCGAAGTCGTGGACTTATTACTGCTCGTGGAACTCTTCGCAAACGCCGTCTCCCCCAAAAGGAAACAAGCGATTACGGCCATGAAAAATATGTGTAACGATCGGGCTGGTATCATTATCAAGCGGCGGAAACTACCCGGCGAGATCGGTTCGTCAAAACAATTTACAGCTACAGAGACGGGAGCACGAGAATTGCCTCCCCGTTGAGTATGGTGGCGCTTTTTCGCCACACGGCTTAAAACCGAAACTCTGCCCAGACTGCACCGTGGTCGGAGGCGGCGTAGCGTTTTTCGCTCACGGAGGGGAATGCTGTTTCGCCGGTGATTTGCTGGATGCCCCAGATGCCTCGGCGCTCGATGCCAGCTTTGGTGAAGGCTTGGCGGAGTGGTTCGGAGATGAGGAGGTAGTCAATCTGGTTGCCCTGGCCGCTGAAGCGGTAAGTCCAGCGGTCGGCGGGGTTGGTGATGCCGAGCGCGAGGGCGTCGTGGAGGTTTGGAATGCTGAGTAAAGGGCGCATCGGGTCGCTGTCGGGGGTGTCGTTTAAGTCGCCAGCGATGACGACGTAATCCCGCGCAAGGTCGTATTGAGTGGTGAGGATTTCGGCGATGCGGGTGGTCTGGAGTTTTCGCTTTGCGTCGTTGGCGGCTTGTTCGCCATAGCCTTTGCTTTTGAGGTGATTGCAAAGAATGTGAAGGGGCTTTCCGTTTGGGAGGTTGCGGAGTTCGACGCGCAGGCAGTCGCGGCTGAAAATTTCTTTGCCGCTCTTGCGGTCATAGACGTGGGTGTGGATGGGGCCGAGGCTGGGCCGGGTGAGAAGGCCGACATCGATCCCACGGTTGTCGTTGCCATCAATGACGAGGACGTGCGGGAACTTTTTGCTGTCGAGCATCTGGGAGTTAAACGCTTCGAGCGTGGGGCGGTTTTCGGCTTCGACAACGCAGAGCACGTCGGCTTTGAGCGCTTTGATGACATCGGCCGTGGCTTCGCGCGCTTGTTCGGAAATGCTGGCGCGGCGGAGTTCGATAGCGCCATCCCACGCGCCTGCACCGCTGGCGGTGACGGCTCCGCTGGTGTTGAGGAGTTTCCCCCGGTCTTCACGAATTTCGATGTAAAAGCTGAGTGCTTTGACAAGGTTGCGAATGGCCGTTTTGTCGGCGGCGGTGTAGGTGGTTTTGCCGAGGAGTTTTTTCAGGACGGCGATTTGGTCGAGGAGGTCGCCAGCTTTGTCGTAGTCGCTGAGATTCAGGACGCGGGCGCGGGAAAAAAGATTTTCCACGTTGAAGGATGCGATGCGGAAGTTCGTTGGCATGATGTCTGGATGCTGCGAAAAATTTGACCGCTGGGGACAGGAGTTTTTTGTGAAAGGTGTGTGTCGTTTGTGGCGATGTGGTCGCACTTTATTCGCAATTTTCACCCTGCATCTTTCCGCTGACAAACAACTGGTCGGGCGGGCGGATGTCGCGCATTAAAGCGCAGTATGAAAACTATCGTCACGCTGTTTGTCTTCGCTGTCTTCATTTGCGCCGACATTCTCGCTGCGGATCGCGTCTCGGCCCGGCCAGAGATTGTTGTCACCACGCTTGGCTTCGGCTCGTGTCTTCGCGAGGACAGGCCCGCTCCGATTTGGGACACCATCAATGCCGCCCGCTGCGATGCCTTCGTTTTGCTGGGCGACAACATTTACGCCGACAGCCCCGATCCTGCTGTCTTCCGCAGAAAATACGCTCTGCTCGCGGCCATGCCAGGCTTTGCAAAACTTCGCGAGACTACGCCGCTCTTCGCCACTTGGGATGACCACGACTACGGCGCAAACGATGCAGGCGCGGGCTTTGTCGGCGCGGCAACCGCGCAGAAAGAGTTTTGCGATTTCTTCCAAGTCCCAGCCGATTCGCCCCGGCGCACCACGCCCGGTATTTACGACTGCGTGACGCTCGGCCCTGCTGGCAAACGAGTGCAGCTCATCCTCCTCGATACGCGGATGTTTCGCTCGCCGCTAAAAAAAGACCCGGCAAAACCGGGAGTCAAAATCCCCAACACAGACGCCGACGCTACCATCCTCGGAGAAGCGCAATGGGCTTGGCTCGAACGCCGCCTGCGCGAGCCTGCGGAAATTCGCATCGTGATTTCCAGCATCCAAGTTGTCGCGACCGAACACGGCTCGGAGAAATGGTCAAACTTCCCCAACGAACGTGCGCGTTTTTTCGGGCTTATCCGCAGCACCGGAGCAAAGGGCGTAATCTGCATCAGTGGAGATCGCCACCACGCCGAACTCTCCGCACTCGCAGTTGCCGACGGTGCCCCCTATCCGCTGCATGATTTGACCACAAGCGGCCTCAACCTCGGCATCCCAAAAAAGCCGGAACCAAAGCCTGACGACGCAAATGCGCCCAAGCTAAAACCCGCTGCTCCTGCCAAACCACCGGCAAATCGCCACCGCCTACACGAGCGCCCATTTTCACAATCGAACTTCGGTTTCGTGCAGGTCCAGTGGGAAGAGCCAAATCCCTCACTCCGCATCGAAGCTCGCAACGCAGAAGGCGAAGCCATCATTTCAAAAATAATCCCGCTCTCAGAACTTCGCCCGAAGTGAACGAGCAACCAAAATTTTACCGACGCTGATCCAGCCTACGCGAAGTCGATTTGGCCAATCACGCCCGTGCCGTAAAATCGCTCGCAAAATGCCCGGCGACGTTGCTCTTCCGGCCAGTCTTGCGGGATAGATGCCCAAACGAGGGCACGGGCGGTTGCCATCATATCGAAGCCCATTGCACAGCGTTCGCCCGGCGTCTTTGCCATCATCGCACGAAAGAGCATCGTGTTGATCTCCGGCGGCGTGTCTTTCACGGAGAAACCCGTGTCAGCATATCTGTCAGGTTCAATCTTACTGACCATTTCTGCAGATAGGCCATATCGCAGCCGCTCGCAATCAGGTTTTGAACATCGGCCAATTGTCGCTGCGAGAGTGAGTCCCTCGCCCAGCTTCACATCTTTTTTACAACCTTCTGCCTTTCTCCTGACACATGCGTCTCCGAGAATGGGCAGTATCGCAGCGATGAAAACATTTATTCTACTCACCGCAATCGCCGCCGCATTCCCTGCTGTGGCAAATGAAACACAGCCCGAATACACTGCTCACGAATGGGGCACATTCACCTCTGTGCAGGGCGCGAACGGGGTGCAACTGGAGTGGAATCCATTCGTCGTTTGGGACCTGCCGGATTTCGTTTATTCATCGTTTAAGCCCGTGGACAAGGATGGCAAATCACCGCAGACACTCCGTACCTACGCTGCGAAATCGGGCTATGGAATGATGCGGCAGCGCATGGAGACGCCGGTGATTTATTTCTACGCGGACCAAACGCTGAAGGTGGATGTGGGCGTGAATTTCCCCACCGGGCTTCTCACAGAATGGTATCCGGCGCTCGCTGCACCAAAGCCCACCGACCCTGCGCCAACACCAGGATTTTATGTGCCAAAACGGACGCTGGATTGGGCGGGCGTGGAAATCGTGCCAGGCAAGGACCCGCAGTTCCCAACGGACAACACGGGCAACCACTACTACGCAGCCCGGCAGACGGATGCCGCGCCGCTGCGTGTTCAGACAAGCGATGGCGTGCAGAATGAAAAGTTTCTCTTTTATCGCGGCGTCGGTTCTTTCGTCGCGCCGCTGAATGTCACCAGTTCCGGCAGCGATCAATTTTACATCCGCGTGACGCAGCCGAAGGTCACGATTGCCGCCGCATTCATCTACAGCGTGCGCGGCGACCAGGCAGTGATTGAGCCGCTCCCGCGCATCGCAGACACGGATAAGGAGGCCACGATTGCGACGCTGAAGTTTGCTGAAAAAGCGCGCCCGCTCGCCGAAGTGCGCAAGGAACTGAGTGCGACATTGCGCACCTCGCTCACAGCAGCCGGGCTTTTTGAAAAGGAATCCGCCGCGATGGTCCAGACTTGGGAGGAATCATGGTTCGGCGAACAAGGCACGCGCATTCTCTACATCCTGCCACGCTCGTGGTGCGATGAGGTGCTGCCGCTCACATTCAAACCCGCACCGAAGAAACTAGAGCGCGTCTTCGTGGGCCGCGCAGAGATTTTCACACCCGCGCAGGAGTGGACGGTGATGAAAGCAATCATGCGCTACGCCGAAGGAACCGAGGCAGACAAAGCAAGGCGATTTCGCGCTGGCGACGAAACTTTCATGCGCTACGCTGAAGGCATCGAGGCAGACAAGGCCGCAGCAAGCGCGTTGCTGGAGGAAAGCCAGCTAGGACGATTCGCAGACGCCGTGGTACGCAAGCACATCGCCGCCAACGCCCACATGCCGACATTCCACACTGCCGGCCTCAGCCTACTCGAAACGCTGCGCCCGAAGAAGGACGCCAAAGTGGCTGCGAAGTAGCCCGCCAACAGCCGCGCCCTACGCCACATTTACGATACTCGCCTTGCCCGTCTGCTGGCAGTGCATCACCTCGTCGTGTATCCACGCGTATGTCTTCTCCAGCCCCGTGCGCAGCTTGATGTTTGGCTCCCAGCCGAATGCTTTTTGGATCAGCGAATTGTCTGAGTTGCGCCCGTTCACGCCTTTGGGCGCATCCAGTTTGTAGCGCCGGTTCAGTTTGATTCCCGCGATGCTTTCCACGGTATCCACGAGTTGATTGATGCTCACTTTCTCCGAACTCCCAATGTTGATCGGCTCGATAAAATCTGACCGCGTCAGCATCTGCGTCCCGTGCAGACAGTCGTCTATATACATAAATGAGCGCGTCTGATTTCCATCTCCCCATATCTCGATGTCGTGGTTCCCGCTCAACTTCGCCGCAATCACCTTCCGGCATATCGCCGCTGGCGCCTTCTCGCGCCCGCCGTCGTAAGTTCCGTTTGGCCCATACACATTGTGGTATCGCGCCACCCGGCACTCGATCCCGAAATCCTCGCGAAAATGACGGCACATCCGCTCGCTGAAAAGCTTCTCCCACCCATACCCATCCTCCGGCAGCGCGGGGTATGCGTCGCCCTCCGCAAGCGCCGTGATGTTGGGGTCTTTCTGCAAATCACCGTTGTACACACACGCCGACGATGCGTAAAAAAACCGCTCCACTCCGCCGTGCTTTTTCGCCGCCATCAGCAAGTGCGTATTGATCAGCACGCTCAACATACACAGCCCCTTATTCAGCTCGATAAAGCCCATCCCGCCCATATCCGCCGCCAGATTATACACCCAGTCACACCCCGCCACCGCCTTCTCGCACGCTTCCTTTTCCCCAAGGTCGAGGTGGTGATTCTCCACATCCTCAAACTTCTGATACCATTGCTCAAACGGCTTTATATCCACCGCACGAATG
>JANMLS010000193.1:0-1547 GCA_031372675.1 Verrucomicrobiaceae bacterium | reverse complement strand
CGACCGGCGACGAGATATGGGTCGGCGGCGGAGTTCGGACGACGATCCTCGAGGTAGCCCTTGTAGCCGCTGTTGACGAAGCTGTGGGGGACACGCACCGAGGCGCCGCGATCGGCGACACCGTAGGAGAACTTGTCGATCGACTGGGTCTCGTGGAGACCGGTGAGGCGGAGGTGATTCTCCGGTCCGTAAACGGCGATGTGCTCGTTGCAGTTCTTGCTGAAGGCTTCCATGAGCTTCTCGAAGTAGGCCTTGCCGCCGACTTCGCGCATGTAGGTGGTCGAGAAGTTGGCGTGCATGCCGGAGCCGTTCCAATCGAGCGGCTGCTGGAAGGGAGCGAGGATGGGCTTGCAGCGCCATTCGATGTCGATGCCGTAGCCTTCGGCGAGGCGGGTGAGGATGTAACGGGCGACCCACATCTGGTCGGCGGCGCTCTTGGAGCCCTTGCCGAAGATCTGGAACTCCCACTGGCCCTTCGCGACCTCGGCGTTAATGCCCTCGAGGTTGATGCCCGCATCGAGACAGATATCGATGTGCTTCTCGACGATCTCGCGGGCGACGCAGCCGACATTCTTGTAGCCGATACCGGTGTAGTAGGGACCCTGCGGGGCCGGATAGCCGTCCTTCGGGAAACCGAGGGGAGCGCCGTCCTTGTAGAAGAAGTATTCTTGCTCGAAGCCGAACCAGGTGCCCGCATCATCCGGAATGGTGGCGCGGGAATTCGACGGGCTGGCCTCGCCGGTGTGCTGGTAGCACTCGCACATCACGAGCACGCCATTCTTGCGGGTGCTGTCAGGGAAAACGGCGACGGGTTTGAGCACGATATCCGAGCTCTTGCCCTCGGCCTGCTGCGTCGAGCTGCCATCGAAGCCCCAAGCCGGGAGTTCGGCCAGCGTCGGAAAGCTGGCGAAGTCCTTGATTTGGGTCTTGCTGCGGAGGTTGGCGAGGGGCGTGTAGCCGTCGAGCCAGATGTATTCCAGTTTGTATTTGGCCATTTGATTTAGGTTTGTGCGGACAGAGTGCAGTTGAGGGATTTTGGAGGCTGAAACGTCGGAGTAAAACACCCGAAACCGGGCGCGTAACTCCACGAATGAATCAGCACCTTATATGCCAGAGGCAACCAGAAGTTTCATTCATGACATATTGCGGACGCAGTAACTGCCCGGTGCACCCACGCCACGCCAATCGCCGCAAGACGCGCTTGCCAGTGCCCGGGTCGGAGCGGACCCTCAACCGCTCCACGAACATGCATGAAATGAAAGACACCGCCCGCGCGCTCGTGCGCATCGGCTACGACGGGCGGGTGCATAAAACCTTTCGCGGCCATCAGGCGCGGGAACGTTTCAACCATGAGGTCCGCGTCTTGCGCCATTTGGAGGAGCGGGGCTGCACCTTCGTGCCGCGCCTGCTGGAGGTGGAGCCGGAGAACTTGAAAATCGTCACGACGAACTGCGGCACGCGCGTCGATCAGCTCCAGTTGGAGCGCCAGAAAGAGATTTTCGCCGAGTTGGAGCAATTCGGCGTGCGCCACGAGGACCGCGAGCTGC
>JANMLS010000123.1:0-2341 GCA_031372675.1 Verrucomicrobiaceae bacterium | reverse complement strand
CTCCGCCCACTCCGCTCCGCGCCGGGTCTCTCGTGCTTTCAGCACGCGGCTCTAATCCGAAATTCGGGGAACCAGGCGCTGTAGACGAACAAGCGGGCATGGCGGTTTGCGTGCTCATTGAACGCCTCCAGGCCCGCTTGTCGCTGAGCTTTGAACGATAGCTGGGTCGTGCTCTGCGGCCCATATAAGGCGAGACACGATGCTGCTGACTCCGGCGCGAGCTTCCGGCGGCAGCGAATGATAGAGCGTTAGGATTTTTTCTTTCATTTTTTAGCGAGTGCATTTGAAGCGCATTTTAACCGCGTCCCAAATGAAGGACTTGGCGACCGCGACCGCGTCGTTGCCGATAATCGCGACGACGTAGCGCGTAATTCCGCCGACCGCATTTGTGTTGGTCATCTGCGTTTCGGCTCCGAACGCGCCGCCGCTAGTATTTATAGAAAAGCCGTAAATGTAGCTCGTCGCCGTGATTGTCCTGATCCGAACCGTGTGCCAGTTTGTGTCCGCCGCAATGCCGGTGGACACTGCGGTTTCGGCTCCGCCGTCTTTCACAACATACATAAAATGCGTGTCACCGAGTGATGTATCGTACCTCAAATACTCGCCACGCCCGGGGGCGATTGAAAGCTGATCATTTGCCAGGCCAATGCGAAATTTTGTTGCAGTTGTCTGATTGAGCTTGAACGTGAAACGCGCCTCAAAGGGGTTCGTCCCGACAACAAACACAGGCAGACTACTGCCGGAAAATGAAAGCGAACCTGCGTTGCCGGAAACTGCCCCACAACCAAGCTGGAGTTGCCCGGGATTATTGACGGTCCCGGCAACATAAGTTATCGAATTAGTCCCGCTAATCGCATTGTATCTCAATCCGTTGGTGCCTGCGAGACCATCGCCATTAGAGCCGCCGATAAAATCCTCGTCTAGGAGCGCAAAAGTGTGATCGACGAAAAGGTCCGGCACCTCAGTCACAAGCTGTGCCTGCGTCGTGACGGAACCGAAAGGCGATGCGCCATTACCTTTCGCGAGGCCGGTCAATGTGGTCACGCCGGTCCCTCCATTTGCGACGGCGCGGATAGCGTAGCTTTCGGCGTTAGCTGCATCCGCTGTGGTCTGTGCGTTTTCTGCTTCGTATTGGGCATTGGCCGCGGTGCCTAGTGCGGTGTCAGCAGTGGTCTGCGCTGCTTCGGCGGCGGCAAGTGCGGCGTTGGCGGATGCCACGTCCCCCCAGCCAGCGTTGCTGGCGATTTGCGAGGCGTCGGCGAGGGTGAAGATTTTTCCATCGCCCGCGAAGCCTGCCGATTGCACGCCTCCGCCGAAATCGGTGTTTCCGGCGTCGTAGCTGTGGTCGCTGTTTGCCTCCAAAGCTTCGATGCGCACGTAATCGCCGACTGTGGTTACGTCGAAAATCCCGTTAAACCAATCGGCGAGGAATGCTCTCACAGCTTCACGGCGCTCGGCTGCGGTTGCGTCTTCGAAGTATTGAATTTGCGGGCCGGGACCGTCATTGGCTGTGTCTAGGTAAAATATCTGGCCGCTAATATTGAACCCCATGTCGTTCGTGTTTCCGGCCACATCGGGGTTCGTGATTTCCAGATGGAGCAAAAACTTTTCGCCGACGTGTTTTACCACGTCCCCGATGACGACATCGGCTGGCGACGCGAGCGCGAGCCGGGCCGCTTCGTTCGCGACTTCGAGGAACCGACCTCCGGGGAGTCTCGCATTTTCAAAAACGCCAGTGGTGATTGCCGAGGCGTCGAGGTCGGTGACTTCCCATTCGCCTTCGAGGAGCGAGAATGTGAGGCCAGCCACGCGAGCGCGGAGAGCGCCGAGCGTGCTGTTATACCACAGCATTCCGTTGCGGAGCGTTGCCGGGTCCGAGGCGCGTGACACCAATTCAATGGGTGGCTCGACTGCGGTCGCATCGATGCCGGGCGGCGCTTTGATGCGGCTGATTTCGTGATACGGAATTGGCGGTGAAACGGGCATAAAGTTTAGCGTTCGTAATCCTGCTCGATGTCGACGAGGAAGGATTGCGTGGAGCGCACGCGGTCGGTCGTCACGTATTCAAATTCGCCGTGGCAAATGAGCACAGCGCTCAAAGGCTCTGCGCCTGCGGATTGGTTCAGCTCATCGAATGCGTCTTCAATCGCGGCGCTGGTGACGGGGAACTCAAACCGCAACGCTTCGCGCTCGCCGAAGGTGTCCACGGGGACGGCGGTCCCGACTTCGCCGCCGAGCGTGAGGTATGGCTCCGCGTCGAAGTCGTTTTGCGGGCGCAGAATGAAGTTCACGGCGGTGTAGTCGGCGAGGTCGAGGAGCGTGGTTGCGCCGTCACGGAAGA
>JANMLS010000118.1:0-2099 GCA_031372675.1 Verrucomicrobiaceae bacterium | reverse complement strand
GCACGATGCGGCATCTTTGCGCAAGGCGCTGCTCCGTGCTCCCGCACCGCGCAAGCGCACTCAGCTCCGCCTTTTGCTTCTCATCCAAAACGACCCCGGGGGCTTTTCTCATCCCTCCTGTGACGCCTAATCCGTTATTTTATTACATTATTTCTCGCCCACTACACTAGATACCAAGTTTTAAGCAGACACTTTATGACGGGCGCTTCAGTTTAATACGCAATTAACTTTCAAATAACATGGTCGATCCAACGGGGTCAGGTCGAGAAGCTTTGAAATGACCTCCTCACTTGTGATGCAGTGGGTGATCGCTGTCCGCAACGAAGTCCGTGGATCTATGTAATCTTTTTACATAGTAATTATGATATCGATGATGAAATGCGACATGCAACTGCAGTAGACATCGCGCCCGCGCAAGCCGCCTCCTGCCGCCTCTTTGGGCTAGGCTCCGTGCTCTCTGTGTAACCTGTCTTGGCTCGATCATTTCGATCCAACCACTGGAAACGTCGAAGAACCAAGTTGCTTGCGTTGAAATCGTCCCGCGTTTTACGCTTATCGAGAGTCATTATTATTAACCATGTATACATCCGGTCTCATTCGCGTCATCTTTTGTTTCAAGGCCTTTGTCGGATTTTTGTTTGTTGTAACAGCGGCTCATGGCCAACAGGTGGTTTCTTTCACGCTGATCAACTCTGCCACCGACCAGCCGGTAGTGGGATTCGACCCGATAGCGCCGGGTTCCTTCATCAATAAGTCTACACTCGGTTTCACCACGCTCAACGTGCGCGCCAATGTCACGGTCGGCACTGGCATCGGTAGCGTTGCCATGGTGTTAAGTGGTGCGACATCCCGCATCCAAACGGAGAGCGTCGCCCCCTACGCGCTTTTTGCCGATCAAAACGGTAACTACGCGAATGGCGTTTTAAACAACGGTCTTCACACCTTGAGTGGCACGCCCTGGTCCGGCACGGCCGGCACGGGCACGGCATCGCCGGCTCTGGAAATCCAGTTTACCGTCACCACTGATACGCCGCCGCCCGCTCTGGCCGCAAGCGCCGGCGTGGATCGGACATTAATGCTGCCTGGCAACTCGCTGAGCCTCGCAGGCAGTGCCAACAGTGCACAACCCCCCGGCTTCACTTGGAGCCAACTCAACGGACCATCGACCGCCACTCTGGCCGGGACCAGCACCGCGAATCTCTCCATCAGCAACTTGATCCAGGGCGTTTACACGTTTCGCCTGACCGTCACCGCCGTGGATAATCAGACCGCCACGGACGACGTGCAGGTCACCGTGCTGCCTCCCGGTGTGGCCGAGGTGGCCGTCTCGGGTGAACTACGCAAATGGCACCGCATCACACTCACCGGCCTCGGCCCGCTCACGTCGGAAACCGCCACGCCAAATCCCTTCTCCGACTTCCGCATGGATGTGACCTTTTCCCATCCAGCCTCGGGAAAAACCTATCGGGTCCCAGGCTTCTTCGCCGCAGATGGTGATGCCGCCGAGTCCTCGGCGGACTCCGGAAACATCTGGCGCACCTATTTTGCGCCCGACGAGATCGGAACTTGGAACTACTCGGTCTCCTTCCGCACCGGCATTGATGTCGCCGTCGCGAACGATCCCAATTCTGGTGCGTCCGCCTCGTTTTTCGATGGCGCGTCCGGCACCTTCGTGGTGCTCGCGACCGATAAGACCGCCCCCGATTTGCGCGCGAAAGGTCGCCTTCAATACGTTGGCAAACACCACCTGCGCTTTGCTGAAACCGGCGAGTATTTCTTAAAATGCGGAAGCGATTCGCCGGAAAATCTGCTCGATTATGAAGACTTCGACGCCACCCCGAATGTCTCCAACCGCCGCAAATCGTGGTCTCCCCACCAGACAGATTACGCCGCTGTATCCATGTCGGCCTACACCTGGCAGAGCGGCAAAGGATCCGAGCTTTTGGGCGCGATCTCCTACCTCGCCGGCGAAGGTCTGAACGCCTTTTCATTCCTCACTTTTAGTCTCGATGGCGATGACGATAATGTTTTCCCGCATCGTTTGGTCAGCACTGCCGCAGCTTACCAAGCGCTGCCAGACAACACGCGCTGGAATGGCG
>JANMLS010000117.1:0-3170 GCA_031372675.1 Verrucomicrobiaceae bacterium | reverse complement strand
CCGGCGACACCGGGCCGAACTGCCCGAGGTAATTTGCATTGTCCACGAGCATCGCCTTGTAGCTGCCGACCGTCGCGCCCGTCCCCGCTTGGAAATTCGCGAACACCGCATCCCACGCATCGTCCGCGATCTGCACGGGTTTCAGCGTTTCTTTTAATGGCGTGAGATCGAGCGGCTCAGGATCGTAGTCCGCCACGAAAACATCGAAATTCGACACCTCGCGCGTCGCCGAATTGATCGGCTCGAAGACCACGTTGATCGTCGCTTTTTCCCCCGGAGAAAGCACGCCCGCCAGCCCGCCACTCACGCCCAGCAGCTCGAAGACGCCGAGCGTCCGCCCATCCGCCTGCGTGAACGAACCCGCGACATAACCCGACTGATCTGCCAGCCGCAGCCGCGCATTTTCCGCGAACAGATTGAAAAGCGGCGCGTCAATATCCGTGCCTCCGACGTTTGCGTAAGTCAGCGTCACTACCGTGCCATTGAACGGCGGACGAATGTAGCGCGGCACCGAGAGGCTGTATTGCAGCGCGCCCGCCGTGCCGCCGCTCGTGACGGTGAAGGCATTTGCCAGCGTATCCGTCGGCCCACCGTTATTTGCCACGATGCTGTAGCTGCCCGCCGCGAGGCCGGTGAGATCGAAGGTCGCATCCGCGCTTTTGCTGTCGTGAAAATACGTCGCCGTCGCCGCACGGGGTGCGCCCACGCCGGGGACGAGCGTGAACGTCGTCGCCGGAGAAAATTGCGTGCCGGAAAGCGTGGTCGTGACTTTCCCAATGTTCGGCCCGCCCGCGACGCTCGTGTCCGTCAGGTCGAAGCCCGCGCCATCCGCGACGAGCGAAAATGTCTGCCCCGCGCCCGCATTTTCCCGCCCGTGGACGAGGATGTAATACGTCGCCGCCGCCGTGATTTCGCCGGTGATGCGTTGCACCGTGCTGCTTGCGGTGAACGCGCTTTCAAAAAACGCTGCACGCGTCGGCACGGTGCCGATGGACTCGTAAATCTCCGCCTGCCCAGCGACTGCGCCGGTGAAAGTGAACGTCGGCGTCTGGCCTGCGGGCAGCGTGATTTGGAAATACTGATCGCGCCCGTTCGCGATGCTGCCGTTGAAGGCGACGCCCGCCGTGAGCGTTGGGATGCTGAGCGTGAACGCGCCGGTGCTCGCGAGCTTGTTGTCGCTGCGGTCGGTGTCGGCGACGCGGCCCAGCGCGTCGGTGACGACGAGGATGCGGTAGTCGTCCGGCAATGCGCCGACGAGCGGCGTGCTCACGTTCACCGAATACGTGTCGCCCGCTGCGAGCGCACCGTTGTGCGGGAGACGGATGAGCACGATGTCCGAGGCATCGAGCACACCGTCGCGGGAGAGATAGACAGTGTCGCTCCACCCAGCGACGGGTGTGACGAATGCGCCGGTGTTTCGCACGGTGTAGGAAATGGTCACGTCGTTCCCCGCTGCGACCGGGCCGGGCGTGGAGACGGTCTCCACTGCGAGGTCGGAGGCGTTCACGAGCGAGTTCACCGAGAAATTTGTCGCTGCATTTACCGCCTCAAAAAGCGGCGAGTGGCCGACATTCAACCCAGCGACGCTGGCAAACGCGCCAGTGCGGGAAGCGAAAGACATCAGCGCGAAATTTTGCCCCGCCTGCGGAGCGAAGCTGCCCGCGATGGAGACGCTCGCTTTACCCGCAAGCGTCGCTGCGCCGCTCGCAGAGATGCGCCCAATCTGCGCCGCAGCCACACCGCCGATTTCAAACGCGACGCTGCCGGTGGAAGACTGCGTGAATGACGGTGCGGTAAGCACCGAACCTGCCGAGAGCGTGAGCGCACCGCTGTTTGTGAAAGCAGTCGTCGTCGTGAGGTCCGCACCCGCGAGCAGCGAAAGCGAACCGCTATTCGTCGCCAGCGCGCCGAGTCCCGAAATGCTGCCGGTGCCGCGCACGGTGATGGCTGCGGCGTTTGTCGTCAGCGCGGTGAAGCCGAGATTCAGCGAAGTGCCGCTTGCGACTTCCCACGCGCCACCGCTCAGGCTGTTCGTTCCTTTTTGCGCGATGGAGCCGTTGATATTCAGCACCGTGCCAGCCGCTCCGGTCACGGCGACGGTGCCGAGATTATTGAGCGGCACCGCGCTCTCGATGATGAAGCTCGCGCCGTTGCTGGAAGCGTGGCGGAAGACGCCGCCTGCCTCGATGAACATTCCCGCCGGGCTGTTGACGCCACGCAAAGCGTAGCCGCTCGCGGTATTCGCAGTTTCAAAAATGCCGCCGGAAATCACGCGGACTTTTGCTGCCGTGCCGTCCATGTCGAAGTACGCATTGCCCACGCGCACGGTGCCCGCATTCACCAACTCCGTCGCGAGATTCGGGTCGTTGTCGTTGATTTGAAAAGTGCCGGTGTTTGTGAAAATGCCCGGCCCTGCCAGCGTGCTGTTGCCGCCGACGTTGAAGAAGCCCGTCGGGAAATTGAGCACTGCGCCCGCAGCGTCGGCGTGGAGCTGGCCGGTGCCAAAATAGAGCGAGCCTGCGCCGCTGCCCGTGCTCGTCCCCGCGAGCGTGTTGTTGTTGCCGCGAAATTGGATCGAGGTGTTTGCCGTTGTCGCCGTGAAAGTCGCATTGGTAAAAGTGCCGATGCCGTCGAGATAGAGGATGGTGCCGGAGACGCCCGAATTAGTCACCGTGCCACCCTGCACGGCGAAGGGCGCGGTGCTCTCGATGATGAAGCTCGCGCCGTTGCTGGAAGCGTGGCGGAAGACGCCGCCTGCTTCGATGAACATTCCCGCCGGGCTGTTGAGGCCACGCAGCGCGTAGCCGCTCGCAGTGTTTGCAGTTTCAAAAATGCCGCCGGAAATCACGCGGACTTTCGCTGACGTGCCGTCCAAATCGAGGTACGCATTGCCCACACGCACCGTGCCCGCATTTACCAACTCCGTCGCGAGATTCGGGTCGTTGTCGTTGATTTGAAAAGTGCCGGTGTTTGTGAAAATGCCCGGCCCTGCCAGCGTGCTGTTGCCGCCGACGTTGAAGAAGCCCGCTGGGAAATTCAGCACTGCGCCCGCAGCGTCGGCGTGGAGCTGACCGGTGCCAAAATAGAGCGAGCCTGCGCCGCTGCCCGTGCTGGTTCCGACGAGCGTGTTGTTGTTGCCGCGAAATTGGATCGAGGTGTTTGCCGTTGTC
>JANMLS010000092.1:0-10687 GCA_031372675.1 Verrucomicrobiaceae bacterium | reverse complement strand
GCCGTGGAGTGCTGGAACTTGTTCCAGCCGTGGCCTGCGGGACTTGTCACGCAAAGAGCCGTGGCAACGGCTACCGTGTTTGCGAGCGAGGCTCGGCGCGACAAGTCGCTTGAGTGACGGCGGCGACAAGTCGCACGCAGTCCACGGCGCGTCGGCTCCGTAACGGCGTTTTTTGCTCCTGAAAATGGCGGTCACGGGCGTGGGAGCGGTTTTTTGCTCCCGAACATGGCGGTCACTGGCGTGGGCGCGATTTTTTGCTCCTGAAAATGGCGGTCACGGGCGTGGGAGCGAGTTTTGGCTCCTGAAAATGGCGGTCACGGGCGTGGGAGCGATTTTTGGCTCCTGAAAATGGTGGCCACGGCTGTGGGGATGATTTTTGGCTCCCGAAAATGGTGGTCACGGCTGTGGGAGCGAGTTTTGGCTCCTGAAAATGGTGGTCACGGGCGTGGGGGCGATTTTTGGTTCAAAAAAATGCTTGCCACGGGCGTGGTGGATATTTTTTGCATCCCGAAAATAGCGTTACGGCACCGTAGCGAGGGTTTTTTGTATCTTGATAGCCTTAAATAAGAGCGGCGAGTGAGTGCCGCGAGGCTTTGGAGTGCGGCGGCTTGACGCCGCTTTAGCTTCCATCACGGAGGATATGGATTTTTCACAACTTGTCACAGGCAGGACCGGTGCAGCATCGCGCTTCACCATTGGCCGAAGCTCAACGCTGCATTCGCCGAAAGTTAAAGCGGCGTCAAGCCGCCGCACTCCAAAGGCTGTCGCCACGCTCTCCCCCCCTTTTTTCGATAGCTATCCACATTATTTTTCAGATGCAGAACACAAACAAACCGCCGGACTCATTGGAGTTCTCGCCGGTGTTTGCGCTTGGGAAACTGCGGTGCCAGACTGATAGTTCGCGGAGAGCCGACTGGCGCGTTGACGCTCATATTACGGATGTGAATCTTTGGCGCATGAGCACACTGATTGAAATCGAAGCCTTAGTGGATTCGCTGCCTGTTCAGGAACAGCAGGAATTGATGCTTTATATCGCTACGAGGTTGCACGCGGCTGGTGGAGTTTTACCGCCGCCTCGCAATATTCCGAAGGAGCAGATCGACCAATGGATTGCGGATGATGAGGCGGGCTATCGAAATCTTTTTCTCGCAAGAGAACGCGCTGCCGGACGGTTGCCAAATCAGCAGAAATGACTTCTGGCAAATGGTCCTTACAGACCAAGGTTGGCATTGAGCAAAATTCAGCCAGTGCGCGGGCGGGCTTTGGGGTAGTAGTGGGTATGCGTTTTTGCTTTGCCCTACTTGCTTCGTTTCTCGCTCTGCCGCTTTTTGCGGAGGATTTCCAAGGCTCGGATCATCCGCTGGAGTATGACCACGACCCGATTAAATACAGCGACACCCAGCCGACGGATGCCATCACTGCGCTGCAAAACAAAATCACCAGCGGAGAAGTGAAGCTCGGGTGGGATGAGAAATTCGGATACCTCCCGGCGGTGCTCGATGCGCTGAAAGTGCCGAAGTCTTCACAGACGCTCGTGTTTTCCAAAACCTCGCTCCAGCGGAAACACATCACGCCGGAGAATCCCCGCGCACTTTATTTCAACGACGACGTGTACATCGGCTACGTGCCCGGTGCGCCGGTGATGGAGATCTCGGCGGCGGACCCAAATCTCGGCGGCACGTTCTATTTCCTCGAACTGGAGAAGGTGCGGAAACCGAAGTTTGTCCGCAGTGCAGACTGTCTCTCCTGCCACGGCGGGCAGCGCTCGCTGGGGATTCCGGGGCATTTTGTCCGAAGCGTGCCGACGAATTCGGAGGGCGAGTTGAACACGCTGGAGGAAGTGCGCGACATCACCCAATGCACGCCCGTCGCCGACCGCTGGGCTGGCTGGTACGTTACGGGGAAATCGGGTCCGCACCGTGGAAATCTCATCGGCGAAAAAGACCTCCAGCACTTCAAGGAAGACCCGCTCGCAAAGGCAAACGTGAGCGACTTGAGCAAATCTTTCGACGAATCGAAACACCTCGCAAAAGGCAGCGACATCGTCGCGCTCATGGTCCTCGAACATCAGGCGCACATGCACAACTACATCGCGCGGCTGAACATCGAGGCGCGGCAGATGATGGCTGCCTACGGGCATGTCCGCTACATGCGTAGTCAGGTGAACGCATTTCTCCGCTACCTGCTTTTCACCGAGGAAAGCCCGCTCGCTGTGCCCGTGAGCGGAAGCGCGGAGTTTATAAAAGACTTCGCTGCCGGAGCCATTCGCGACAGCAAAGGCCGGAGCCTGCGCGACCTCGACATGAAAACGCGGATGTTCAAATACCCGTGCAGCTATTTGATCACCAACCCGGCCTTCGACGCGATGGCTGCGCCGATTAAAGAAGTCATCTTGAAGAAGCTGCACGACATCCTCACCGGCAAGGAAACCGACGAGCAGTTTGCAAAAATCTCGCCAGAAGATCGCGCGGCGATTTTAGAAATCCTCATTGAAACAAAAAAGACCCTCCCCGATTACTGGCGCAACGCCCCCGCTGCAAAGTGACGGCCATTTTCCCGCCTTGCCGATTCAATATCGTCCTGCCACTTTCCGCGCCGTGAAATATCTCTCGTTGCTCGCCGTGTTCGCCCTGACTGGATGTCAGACCTTTACCCACATCAGCGTCACCGATCTTCAAGGTGACCCGATTTCCGATTGGGTCGCGGAAGGGCGTGTAAGGAAAGTGCCGGAAGGATATTTAATTAAAGCCATAGAGCGCACCACGCCGCCGCCCTATGCCACTCAGAACCGCTACCCGAATGGCCGCGCCGCAACCGTCGTGGGACCAAACATCACGCTTCAGGAAATCGACAAGCCGGAGTGGATCAAGGAACTGGAAGTTCACTGAGATTGTGTCGGCTGTGATGCTGTGGGGCCAAAACCCGCTTTTCACAGCCCTTGCAAAATCCCCCACTACCGCGCCATGTTTGCGCCATGAAGTTTGCGTTCTTCTTTCTGGCTCCCATAGCAGTGTTAGCAGCCGATTTGCCGCGCCCCGCGGAGCGGCAGGTGGATTTCAAAAAAGACATCCAACCGCTGTTGGAAGCTGCGTGTGTAAAGTGCCATGCGAAGGGGAAAGAGAAGGGCGGATTTTCGCTGGAGACACGCGAGCGATTTCTAAAAGGCGGCGATAGCGGCGAGGGCGCAGCCGTGGGGAAGAGTGCGGAGAGTCTCATCGTGGAACTCATCGCCTCCGAGGATGCAGATGAACGGATGCCGAAAAAAGGCACGCGCTGGACGCCGGAGCAAATCGGGCTTCTCCGCGCGTGGATCGATCAAGGTGCGCGCTGGCCGGAAGGCGTGAATTTTGCAAAGCCGCAGCCGCACAATCTTGCGCCGCGCTCCGTGCAGGCGCCGCAGGGCGAGGGAAATCCCGTTGACCGGATTCTCGCGCCGTATTTCGCCAGCCACGGCGTGAAGGCGGGCGATGTCGTTTCGGATGCCGTGTTTGCGCGGCGGGTGTGGCTGGATGTCGTGGGATTGCTCCCAACTTCCGCGCAGCTCTCCGCTTTTGAAAAAGACACATCGCCGGGGAAACGCGCCGCGCTGGTGGACCGGTTGCTGGCTGATTCCAAGGGCTACGCCGAGCACTGGCTGGGCTTTTGGAATGATCTTCTCCGCAACGATTATCGCGGCACGGGATTCATTGATGGCGGGCGCAAGCAGGTGAGCGGCTGGCTTTACAACGCGCTGAAAACCAACATGCCCTACGACCGTTTTGTGCGCGAACTCACCGCGCCGACGACGGAGACAGAGGGCTTCACGAGCGGCATCCTGTGGCGCGGAAATGTGAACGCTTCAATGGTCCCGCCGATGCAGGCTGCGCAGTCGGTTTCGCAAGTGTTTATGGGCATCAACCTCAAGTGCGCATCGTGTCACGACAGCTTTATCAACGACTGGGCGCTGTCCGATGCTTACGGTCTTGCAGCGGTTTATTCCGACGAAGCGATGGAACTTGTGCAGTGCGACAAGCCACTCGGCAAAAAGGCTGCGGTGCGTTTTCTGTATCCCGAACTCGGCGACATCAACGGTGCGCTTCCAAAACCAGAACGCGCACGCCGCCTCGCGGAATTGCTCACCTCGGATAAAAACGGACGGCTTTCCAGAACGCTCATCAACCGGCTCTGGGCGCGGTTGCTCGGTCGCGGGCTGGTGGAGCCTGTGGACGATATGGATCAGCCAGCGTGGAATGCAGACTTGATTGATTGGCTCGCGACGGACTTCGAAAAAAACGGACGCGATGTGAAGAAAACGCTGCGAGTGATTTTGACATCAAAAGCCTACGCGATGCCCACCGTCGAGGGACCAAAAGAAGGCGAAAAAAACTTCACTTTCACCGGCCCGCTCACACGCAGACTGAGCGCCGAGCAGCTTTCCGACGCGCTCATGCAGCTCGGCGCAGCAGCACCATCGCTGCCGTCTTCAATGGAGTTTGATTTCGGAAGCAAAGACCTCGCGCAGCCGAAATGGATATGGACTGCAGAGCCGACGGATGCAGGGCCGCGTCGCGATGCAATTCGAGCGGCGCAAAAGAAGATCGAAGCGGCGAACAAAAAAAATGATGCACCCGCCGCGCTCGCTGCCGCACAGGCGGAACTGAAAAAAGCGGAGCAAGTCCGCGCGACTGGCGCACCCGGACAAATCATCGCAAGACCGGCCAGCGACCGGCACCGCGTGATTTTCCGCAAACAGTTCCAGCTTCCCGCCGCGCCCACGAAAGCGCGGGCGTTTGCAGCAGCGTCACAGGGCATGGAGATTTTTGTGAACGGTAAGGAAGCGAAGGCAAAAATGTCCGACGGATTTCGTAGGGGAAGGGCGAGGATTTACGAAATCACGCATCTCCTTTCCGCAGGGAGCAACACTGTGTCCGTCAGCGTTTCCAGCCACACGGAGAAGGGCATGAACTCCACGGAGTCCGCGAAATATCCGCAGAGCAGCCACCACGAAAACAAGACGCCCGGCGTCGCTTTCTACGCACACATCGCGATGGAAGGCGGCGGAATGGTGCAGATAATTTCCGACGAAAACTGGAAGTCTCAGCGTGCGCCAGATGGCGATTGGAAATCAATCGGCCTCGCAGATACCGCATGGCCTGCGGCTCGTCTGCTGCCAAAGGGAACAGCGCCTGCGGATGAAGGTCCGGCGCTCGAACCCATCAAGCGCGTAGATTTTGCAAACATCGCCGTGGACCTCGCGCCGACGCTGCTGCCGGGGATCAGCATCGCAGCAAAAGCGGCAAACATCCGCGCTTCACTACTCGCCGCTGATACCCTACAAACTGCGCTGGACCGCCCGAATCGCGAAGTAGTCACCACCGTGCGCCCCATCGTAGCGACGACGATGCAAGCTCTGGAGCTGACCAATGGCGCGACGCTGGATGAAACCCTAAAGCAAATCGCAGCAAAGCAACTGCCCTCCGCCACGAAGGACTCGGCTGCGTGGGTGAAGGATACTTTCCGCGCAACGCTCGGTCGCAATCCCCAGCCAAACGAGGAAGCCGTCGCAAAGGAAATCCTCAGCGAAAAACTGGATGAAGCACACGTCGCAGATTTTGTGTGGATGCTCGTAAATCACCCGGAATTTCAACTCATCCGCTGATGCAAGTGACCGTCCTAGCTTTCGCAAATGCCGCCGATTCGCTCGGATTTCGTGAGTTGCTCGCGGATTGCATGGCCCACCAATCGCCACGCGAAATCCTTTGCACGCTCGCACCGGGATTTGATCCCGGCGCATGGCGCGTGGCCGTGGACTGCGAGTATGATTCGTGGGATGAGGCCATCGGCGCGACTGCGCAGGAGATTGCGATTATCCCGCCTGTGAGCGGCGGATAGGCGGCTATGGAAATCAACATCGCATTCACCTTTTCGCCGATTGATTTCACGCCCTCGCCATTACCCTCTCACGAGATCGGCGCAGTGGTGGAGTTTCAGGGAATCGTCCGCGCAACCGAGGGTGCTGCGCAAATTTCCGGCCTCGACTATGAGGCGTACGAACCGATGGCCCGGCGGCAGCTCATCGGCCACATCCGCGAACTTTCCACGCTGCATCCGTGCGCGGCAGTCGTCTTCATTCACCGACTCGGACACGTCCCAGTCGGCGAGGCTTCACTGCTGGTGCGCGTATTTTCCAAGCATCGAGGCGCAGCGCTTGCGTTGTGCGGAGAACTGATTGATCGGATGAAAGCGGATGTGCCGATTTGGAAGCGGAATGCGATTTAGAAAAGTCGCTCAGGAAGGCAGGAAATCACGCCTGCTCTTCCATGTATTCTGCCCCTATAAAGCTTATGAGGGATTCGACTTTGCTTTCGTCGGATTCGATAAGGCTGTTGCGTGATTCGACACTTCAATTGTCGGATTGGTTTTCTCTGTTGTGGTATTCGACAAGGCTGTTGTTTGATTCGTTTTCTCAATTGTCGGATTCGACAACGCAGGTGCGTGATTCGACTTTTTCTCTGTAGAATCCGCTTTTTCTTTCGTCGGACCCGACTTCACCGTTGTTGAACCCGACTTTGCTCTCGGCGAATCCGACACCGCTTCCGGCGAATCGCGCACTGGCGGTGGCGATTTGCTTTTTGGGGAAAATGGGGTAGTTTCTCCCAGTGTCGGAAACGACACGGCTCCAATCAGGAACGACAGGAGGTGAACCAACATGCCACGCAAACCAGTCAGAGTCGAAATCCCGCGCGACCCTTCAGAGGGCATCGCATTGCTCAAGAAAGTCAAAGCCGAGCACGAGCGCCTCGCCGCTGCCTCACCGCTTGCCGGGCTGGAGTGGGATAAAATCAACCTCGCTCTCACCCGCGCCGATGAGCACGACGTAAAGGCCGACCAGCTCCGCAAGGACGCCGAGCGCGAGACGGGCGAGCGCAACAAGGATATGCCTGCAATCCAGGACGCCTTGCGCGCCGCCCGCGACGTGCTCCTCGGCCTCAATCGCGCGAACCCGAAAAAGCTCGGTGATTTCGGCTACGAAGTCGCCGATTCGCCCGCGCCTTCAGGCGGTGCGCCCGCCGCACCCGGCAGCCCGTAAGTGCGAGCCGCCATCGAAGAAGTCCCGTGTGAGAAAACTGGGGACTCGATAAAAACCAGCCGCCCCGCCGCACACGCGGGGCGGTTCTTTTTGTGGCGGGAAAGGGCAAGAGAGGAAGTGGGCAGGCGCAATAGGAGCGGGGCTTTTGTAGCCCCGTCTGTCCCGACACGTCGGGACATACAAACGCTGGCACGCACGATCCGTGTTGTTTGCCCGGTGGACGCTGTCTGTGTTTGCCACGGTTTGGATGCCACTGCGTGGCATACGGGGCTACAAAAGCCCCGCTCCTATTGCTGCTGCTCACTTTTTATAGCCGCTGAGGGCTGCTGCTACTTTTTGCGAACCTTGCGCGATGCGATTTCATGCGCCTCACGCAAGAGTGTCCTCAAGTCGAGTTGCAAGGCGGCTGCGAGTTTCAAGACGGTCACAAGCGTGGGTGTGGACCGCTGGTTTTCTAAATGACGGATACAGGAGCTGCTGACATCGGCCTCTACCGCAAGATGCTCATAAGACCAGCCCAGCCGCTTACGTTCAGCAGCGAGCGCATCTACAATCAAGTCGGCTACATGGACGTGCAAGTTCGGCACGCTCCAAGGATTGTGAGCTTGCACCCACAAGGCAGAGAGTCATAAATGACTCATGTTTTACTCCGCATTCCCTACTTCCCTCTGCGTATGAACCACTCATCGTTCCCAAAAGCCTCCTCTCCAATAAATCCAAATCGTTCTATGAAAAAATCCATCAAGATAACCACATTAAGCGCAATGCTGTTGTGTCCAGCTTTGCACGCAGGAGATTTCGAGGATTGGAAGCAAACGGTTTTCACTTCTGCTGAACAGTTGACTCCAGAAATATCCGCTTCATTTGCAGACCCGGATTCCGACGGGAGGGTAAATCTTTTGGAATATGCGCTCGGAACAAACCCAAAAATGTATGATGCGAACGAGGGCTATGCTGTTTCGCGTGATTCGCAGGGCAGACTGGTGTTTGAGTTTCGGCAGCCGCTCTACATGTCAGATGTAGTATTGATTCCGCAGATCACCAGTAATTTGGGAACCGTGTGGACGAGCGGCCCCACTCGTTTGGAGCTGGTTTCATCACAAGTCGATAGTCCCGGATTTCTCACAAAGATTCTACGGGATACATTGGACCCTGCATCTGTTTCTAAACGGTTTGTTCGGCTCATGGCTGATTTCGACAGGGATATGGACGGCCTGCCGGACCAGTGGGAATTGCTCAATGGATTAAGCTCCTACGATTATTCCGATTGGAATTCTGATTTGGATGGTGATGGGCGCACGGCATATCAAGAGTTTCTCGATGGAACAGACCCTTTGACGCACGACCAACCACAGCCCGAGGTTGAAATCCCGAGTGCTCCGAAAGACGTGGTGATTACCACGCTGGAAGATGGCTCGCGACTGGTGAAGTGGGTGGATACATCGGATAACGAGACGTTTTTTGAAGTCGTCGAAACCTTACCAGACGGCACAGTGATCGTACTCGCCCGCGTAGGTCCGGGGCAGACTTCGGTTGTTATCCCTCCCTCACGATGAAAACGCGCTTCACGCTTTCCTTACTTGCGCTGCTGGGGACTCACTTTGCGATTGGTGATTCTGGAGTCCGCTCTGGAAACCTCCAAGGTGTTTCATCCACTGCGTTTGCGCAGCAGCTTACCATTCCCCGCCCAGAGCCGCCCCTTGGTTTCACTGCGGAGAGAATTAACAAGTCTCGTGTCAAAATTACTATTGGCGCGGTGCCTCCGGGCAATGCTCAGTATTGCCGCTTAATGAGGGCCACCAACGATCAGCCTTGGGTTAAGGTAGGTAATTGGCCCGTAAACGCGATACCGAGCGAATATCTCGACATTGCACCTGCCGGTCAAAATTATCGTTATCTCGTTCAGACTACCTATTTCTCCGGGATGCTTGCCGACGGTGGGCCGGGACAAGTCACTTCTGCGCCGTCAGCCATTCAGGAGATAGGCGATGTCGTCGCCCAAATGACAGCAGGGCAGTGGTCTTATGCCGAGCAGCAAAGCCCGGCGGTGGGTGTTTTCTCTGCATCGCGTGTTTTCAAGACGGAGACGCCGGATCCCATTGAAGCAGTTGATCCCGATCCTTTTAATCTAAACGGACCCATTAGCGATACTTTGACAAAGAACGTCTTTGCAAAGACCCGTACCATGACAACGCTTTCGGCTTATTTTGATACGCAGGACTGGTTATCCTTTGCTTATGCCGACATGACTTCTGATCATCCCTCTACAGACCCATATAATAACGGTGAAAATGTTCCCATCACATACCCGGACGGAAGTGGGGGCAACCGATTTATGTTGGAGGGTTCGATTGGCTTTTACGATTCAAATTGGAGCGGTACGCCAGAACGAGGTTACGACAACGCATCAAATCCGAACTGGCAAATGCTTCCAAAAGACGGCGGAGAAGATGGAAAGCGATCAGTAAGTCTGAAAATTGAGCCAAATATTGGAACGCGCATATTTGGCCTCAATGCCTTTGGGATAACCATAAAAGACACATTCACGGGAGGGCTTGTGCTTTCTGTGAAACCCGGCGCAACTGGCCTCGAAATCTCGCATGATGGAACACCTCCATTAGGTAATATTTTACTTTCAAGCGGACTACGCATTCCTTTGATGTTGGACAGCCGTCCTCGCGTGGAAGTGAAAGTAAAGGTTGTGCGACTGCGGATGCGGGGTCTCAGAAACGGCGGTCTATGGATACAAAAAGACGAGGATGTTCCCAATCCAGACATTACCGCTCTCACAGAAGAATTAAACGCCACCTACGCGGAACAGGCCAATATCTATTTCACTGTGGATAAAGAGACAATCATCCGTGATGACGACGATGATGAATCTGTCTCCAACGAAAATATAGACGGGATACCGGCCTTTGATCAGCCTGAACGTCCACCAGTTCCTGGCGGTGACTGGTACACCCAACTAGCGCGAACAAACCGCACGAATGGCTACATTTTCACCATTTTCTGTACCGAAGACGCGAAAACACGAGCTAGGCCGACACCGAATGTACCTGTGCCGCCCATTTCAACAAACCTGCACTCTTTCGCAAATGACAACAGACCAGATTTTGCTCTTTTTGCCGTGATTACAAAGTGGGCATCATCACTACAAACCTATCCCCATGAAATCGGTCATCTCCTTGGCTTATCACATCCTTGGATTGCAACTGGTGCTTACGGCGAAGAAAAACTTCCTGATAATGTGAGGAGCCGAGTCATGGCATACGACAATACTGGGCGTCGGCTTGTGAAACCAGAGCGCGATGTTATTCACGGAAACCTCATCGAACTACTAGAGAAATTAAATGCACCACAAAATTAATAGATTTCTCCGATTAGCTGTCTGCCTGCTATGGCTATGCGCCTCAACCACAACCATCGCTCAGTATGTTCCGACTGCTCAGGATAAGGAAAGGATGGCAAAGCAGCTTGAAGAAGCAATGAAGCGCGAAGCTACGATCCAAAAAGAAGAAAAGGAGAGGAATGACTTCCACGATGAATACACTAGGCCGATAGGGAAAGAAAACAGGCGTCGTTTTGAACTGCACAAAGCAGCAGGTGGGGAAATGC
>JANMLS010000088.1:0-16252 GCA_031372675.1 Verrucomicrobiaceae bacterium | reverse complement strand
GCATTTCCCGTCGAAAGATGACACGGTGAACGCCGAACTCTGCCGCGTGCTGTCCTCGCTCGACGCCCCATCGGTCGTGCAGAAAACAATTGCACTGATGAAGGCCACCCGCGCTGAGACAGTGGACTACGACAAGGAAATGCTCGGTCGCCACGAATACGGCGCGGCCATTTTGAAGATGATGGCCAACACCCCCAACACGCGGAACATTTTCTACGCATACTGCCTGCGCAGCGTCCGCAGCGGATGGACGCTCGATGACCGGAAATACTTCTTCGGCTGGCTCAACGACGCGCTCGCCAAAGACGGCGGCAAAAGCTTCGCCGGCTACATCCGCGCCATCCGCAAAGACGCTATCTCGCAACTGGAGACAAAAGACGTGGAGCAGCTCGCAGGCTTGCTCCAGGACTTCCCCACCGTCGATCTTTCCAAACTCCCAAAAGCCAAAGGCCCCGCAGGAGCATGGACCGTGGATAGCGCGATGAAGCTGTTTGAAGGCGACCTCCGCGCCCGCGATTTTGAGAACGGCAAGAAGATGTTCTCCGCCGGGCTGTGCGTGGCCTGCCATCGCATCGCTGGCGAAGGCGGACACTCCGGCCCCGACCTTGGCTCGCTCGGCAATCGCTTCACCATCCGCGACATCCTCGCAGCCATCGTGGAGCCGAGCGCATCCATCTCCGAGCAATACATGGCCAGCAACGTGAAGCTCAAAGACGGCGGCATCCTCTCCGGGCGGCTCATTTCAAAAGACATCAAAGAAGTCGCCATCGCGCCGAATCCCTTCGACCTCAACCAACTCACAAAAACTTCGGCAGAAAAAGTAGAGAGCATCGAGTTCTCCAACATCTCGCTCATGCCGCCGGGAATGATCGCAGCCATGAACCGCGAAGAACTCATGGACCTCATCGCCTACCTCCTCTCCGGCGGAGACACGCAGCACAAGGTCTTCAAAAAGTAGCCCATCACGCAAGTAGTCCAGTCACGGCGTGACTTGACTACTTTTCGCCGATGGCTTGACCGCTCCGCTACTCTCACAAGCAAATGTTTAAGAAGCGCTACTCACGACCGGGCACCGCACCGGCGACATTGAATCCCCTGCCCTGCGCGGACGGCAAAACCGTGTTGCGCGTGATGGACTACGGGCCGGATTCCATTTCGGAAAAAATCATCCACAGCGTCGCGGAAATCCCTGCCGATGTTCCAGAGGATCACGTCCTTTGGATCGAGCTAAACGGCCTCGGCGATGTGAATCTGCTGCGGGAACTCGGCGAGCGATTTCAGCTCCACCCGCTCGCGCTCGAAGACGTGCTGAACATCGGTCAGCGCCCGAAATTCGAGTCTTATGAAAACCATCTCTTCGTCATCGCGCAGATGGTTTACAACGAGGGCAACGAAACGCTCTGCGGCGAGCAAGTGAGCATGTTTGTCGGGCGGAATATACTTATCAGCGTGCAGGAGGATTATGAGACGGATGTCTTCGAGCCAGTGCGCCAGCGCATCCGCGTTGGCGGTGGATACGTGCGGAAAATGGGGCCGGACTATCTCGCCTACGCGCTGCTCGACGCGATTGTGGACCATTGCTTTCCCGTGCTGGAAACCATCGGCGAAGCGCTGGAGGAGCTGGAAAACGAAGTGCTCGAAAAGCCAAACTCGCGCACCGTCGGGCAGGTCCACAATTTCAAACGCACGCTCATGCAGCTTCGCCGTTTCGTCTGGCCGGAGCGCGATGTGGTGAGCGCGATGCTCCACAGCGACAGCGAGCTGATTCGCAAGGAAACCCGCGTCTTTCTGCGCGACCTCTACGACCACACGGTGCAGATCATGGACTTGATCGAGGCATACCGCGAAGTCACCACCAGCTTGTTTGAAATGTATCTCAGCAGCGTGAGTATGCGCACCAACGAGATCATGCGCGTGCTCACCGTGATCTCCGCAATTTTCATCCCGCTCACATTCATCGTCGGGCTTTACGGGATGAACTTTTCCAGCACCACAGCCAGCGGCGAACCCGCGCCCGCAAATATGCCCGAACTGCAATGGAAATACGGCTACGCGATGGTGCTGGGGCTGATGGGACTGATCGCCGCAGGGCAGATTTATTTCTTCAAACGGAAGAAGTGGATGTAAGCACGCGATGCTGATCATCCACACCAGCAACCGCCTCGAATCGCTCGCGGAGAGCCTCGCGGAAGTCATGCGCGGCAATCCGCTCCCACCACTCGAAGCGGAAACCGTCGTCACCCAAAGCACCGGGATGAGCCGCTGGCTCGCGCTCACACTCGCGGAAAAACTCGGCGTCGCTGCAAACATCCATTTTCCCTTCCCTGCGAAATTCGCGACCGGCGAGCTGGCGCGACTTTTCCCCAGCGCAAACGTCGCCGCTTTTCTGGAGCGCGACATCCTTCCGTGGCGCATCCACGCAGTGCTCGATGAGCTACTGGAAGAAAATGACTTCTCGATGCTTCGCAACTACGCGGAAGGCGACGACCGCAAAAAGTGGGACCTCTGCAAGCAACTCGCCGCGACATTCGACCGCTACATAGCCCATCGCCCGCAAATGCTGCGCGAATGGGACGCTGGGAAATTTAACCCGGAACACGCATGGCAGGCGCGGCTTTGGAAAACGATCACGCGCGGCTCGCTCCATCCCGCCGCGCTCCTCCAGCAAGCGAGCCGCAGCGAGAAAATTTCACCCGCGTCGCGCTGCGCGATTTTCGGCCTGAGTTCCCTCGCGCCGACTTATCTCGAATTTCTCCAAATCCTCGCACGGCACCGCGAAACCCATCTATTCATGCTCGCTCCCACGCGGCACTATTGGGGCGATGTGCAGAGCGCGAAGGAGAAAGTGCGCTTCCTCCGCTGGTGCGAGCGACGCGGAATTGCGGCTGATTCCGAGAACATCGAGGAAGGTCATCCGCTGCTCGCCAGCCTTGGAAAAGTCGGGCGCGATTTTCATGATGCGCTGATCGATCTCCCTGCGAAAGAACTGCCGGAGCAGTTTCACGAATCATCCGGCGACACACTGCTTGCGTGCCTGCAAAACGACATCCTCGATCTCCGCCCGCTCGAAGATCGCGGTGAGATGAAATACGAAGACCGCAGCATCCAGTTTCACAACTGCCACTCGCCGCTCCGCGAAATGGAAGCGCTGCACGATCAATTGCTCGCGCTCTTTGAAGCCGACCGCACTTTGACCCCACGCGATGTGCTCGTCGCCGTGCCCGACATCGAGGCTTACGCTCCATTCATAGACAGCGTCTTCGGCTCGCCGGAAACAGAATCAGTGCGCTTCCCCTACTCCGTCGCGGATCGCGAGCTGCGCGCGGAATCCGGCGTGGCAGACGCTTTCCTCCGCATCCTCGAACTCGCCGACACACGGCTGCCCGCGACTACCGTGCTCGCGCTGATCGAAAATGCCGCAGTGCATCGCAAATTCGGCATTGATGAAACGGAACTCGAATCCATCCGGCAGTGGATTTCCCAAAGCGGAATCCGCTGGGGCCGCGACGCCACGCATCGCGCAGAATGCGGGCTTCCCGCGAGCAACGAACACACATGGCAGTTCGGGCTGGACCGCCTTGTCCTCGGCTTCGCACTGCCCGGCGATGGAGCGGAGCTTTTCCACGAGATACTTCCCGATCCCACAGTCGAGGGAAGTCTCGCAGTCACGCTCGGCAAGTTTTCCTCGCTGCTCCACGTTTTCTTCCAGACTTGCGCCGCGATGAAGCAGCCGCGCACAGCCGCAGAATGGACGCATACTTTGCGCACCGCGCTGACGGAGCTGTGCGAAAGCGACCACGAATTTGCTTCCGAATGGCGCGAGGTAGCTGAGGCAATTTCCCGACTGCAAAGCCACGCAGCGGAAGCCGGGCATGAAGGCGTGCTTCCTTTCTCAATCATCCGCGAATGCGCAGCCAATGCCGTTTCGGGCGGAAGTCGCGGCTCTGGCTTTCTGCGCGGCGGCATTACTTTTTGCTCGCTGAAACCGATGCGAGCGATTCCGCATCGTATCATCTGTCTCGCTGGGATGAACGACGGCGCATTTCCGCGTCAGGACCGCCCCGCGTCGTTCGACATCACCGCCGCGCAGCCGCGCCCCGGCGACCGCCTCGTCCGCGATGATGACCGCTATCTTTTCCTCGAAGCCTTGCTGAGTGCGCGGGATCGACTGCTCATTTCCTACTGCGGCCAATCGCCGCGCGATAACAGCCCGATGCCGCCGAGTGTCGTAGTCGTGGAGCTTCTGGAGATGCTCGGTCACGCCTATAAAATCACGCCGGAGTCGCTCGTCACAAAACACCGCCTCCAGCCATTCAGCCCGGCATATTTTTCCAGCGGCCCGCTTTTCAGCTACTCCGCGACGAATGCAACTGGCGCAGTAGCGCACAACAACCCGCAGCCGAACGCACCGTTTGCAGCCGAGGTTTCCAAGTCCGATATTTCGCCTGAACTCACGCTTGAGCGGCTGATTTACTCACTCACAAAAGCATCGCAGTTTTTTGCAAAGGAAAGACTCGGAATCGCCCTGCCCTACGACGAAGCGCAGCCATCAGACACGGAGCCTATGGAGATTTCCGGGCTGAGAAAATACGATCTCGAATCACGCTTACTGGAGTCGCACCTCGCGGGAAAAAATAGCAAGCATCTCGGCCTAGCCGCAGCCGCAGCGGGCGAACTTCCCCACGGATACGCAGGCATTGGCGGATTTGAGGAAATCAACTCGGAAGCCGCGTGGCTCTCGCGACAAGCAAACGAGCTGCTTCAGGGAAAGCTGCTTCCTCCCGTCGCGATTTCCGTTTCCATCGGCGACTGGACTCTTGCTGGCAACCTCACCCACGCAAAAGCCAGCGGCGTTCTACAAATGCGCCCCGCAAAACTTGGCGGCGCCGATTTGATTACAGGATGGATCAAACACCTCGCGCTCTGCGCTGCGCAGCCAGAAGAAATCCAGCCGCGAACGCTCGTCATCGGCAGCGACCAATCCGCAGAGTTCAACAGCCTGCACGCAGGTGACGCCAAAGCGATTCTCCACCAACTCATCACACTGCACACCGCGCTCTACTCGCGACCGCTGCCGCTCTTTCCGAAAACATCCTACGCATTTGCCAGCTACGAACTCGATTCCAGCAACAGAAAAAAAACCGAACCAGCCGCGAAAGCAGCCGCGACCTGGCTGGGCGGTCGGGATGTTAAAGGCGAAGCACTCGACAAGTGGAACGCGCTCGTCTGGCGCGACTGCGACAACCCGCTCGGTGATGAGTTCCAAAGCATCGCGATTCTTGTTTTCGAGCCGCTGCTGAAGCACTGCACGATCACGAAGCACTAGCTGAAATGAACACCTCTTTTCATCTTCTCAAAACCCCGCTGGAAACTGGCACGACGGTTCTCGAAGCAAGCGCAGGCACTGGAAAAACCTACGCTCTCGCGGCACTGGTCATTCGTCTTGTGGCTGAGGCTGGCATTCCCATCAGCAAGATCGTCATCACGACTTACACCGTCACAGCGACCGCCGAACTTCGCGAACGCATCCGCGCACGATTCTCCGAAGCTCTCGACACGATGAACGGTCATCCGCACCCAAAGCCTACGCCGTTCATCGCGGACTTTGTTGCAAAACACACCGGCGACGGCGCTGTAAAACAGCGGATCGCCGACGCGCTGCGGGATTTTGACCAAGCATCCATCTCCACCATTCACAGCCTCTGCCAGCGCATCCTCCAGGAGCGGACATTTGAAAGCGGGACACGACCTTCGCTCGAAATCGCGCCCGATGAAAACGCGCTCGTGCTGGAGACTGCGATGGATTTCTGGAGGCAAAAATTCAGCAGCCCGGAGCCGGGACTCACACCATTTGCAATCCAAGCCGGGCTTTCGCCGGAGGCTCTCGCAAAAATCTACGGCGACGCCGCGAACCACCCCGGAGCGTTGGTCCGACCTCGCGCTGAATCTCCATGCCATGCCGGAGAACGTCTGCTGGCCGTGTTTGCGGACTTCCGCGCCCGATGGCCGGAGTGGCGAGATTCAGTCGCGGCTATGTTTGGCGACGATGCAAAATGGGCTATCGGCAATTACAAAAAACGCGGAATCACGGATGCAAAGCTCGCGCAAATCGAACTGCTCGCCAGCTCTCCACACCCACCGCTCGGCGCATACAGTGCCACGGATTTTTTCCGCCGTTCCGTCATTCAAGCAAAAGGAGTCAGCAAAAAACATCCACTGCCGGAAAATGCTTTTACCGAGTGGTGCGATGAATTCGCCGCAGTCCGGGAACACTACTCATCAGCACTGAAAGCGGAATTTCTCGGCTGGGCTGAGAGCGATCTCGCATCTCGCAAATCCAATCTCGGACTCGCAGCGTTTGGCGACCTCCTTTCGCTTGTAGGCTCCGCGCTTGCGGGGAAAAGCGGCGAGGCTCTCACCGCTGCGATCCAAAGCCGATACAGCGCGGCGCTGGTGGATGAGTTCCAGGACACCGACCCGATTCAGGCGGATATTTTCGTGCGCCTTTTCTCAAAAAGTCCCCAGCGGCTTTTCCTCATCGGCGACCCGAAACAGGCGATCTACAGCTTCCGTGGCGCAGACCTTTTCACCTATCTCCGAGTCACCTCCGCAGCCGACCGCACTTACCGGCTCGATACCAATCATCGCTCCGACGCAGTGCTTGTGAGCGCGGTGAATACCTTATTTTCCAAGCCCGCACAGCCATTCATTGATGAACGGATTCAATTTGCGGCAGTGAAATCCGCACGCAGCGCGGATGCCCGCCCGCTTCGTTTTGATGATGCTCCACGGCCCGCGATGCGTTTCTGTTTTTGGGATGCTGGGGATGAAGACATCGCTGGGGTTCGTGCGGATAAAGAGCTGCCCGGAATCGTCGCGAGTGAAATTGTCCGCACGCTTTCGACTGGCACACTCGATGGGCGTCCGCTCATGCCGCGAGATTGCGCAGCGCTCTGCCGCAGCAATGTGGAATGCCAGTCCGTGCAGGCCGCGCTCGCTGCGCGGAATGTTCCCGCCGTGGTGTTGAGCGCTGCCAGCGTGTTTGCGAGCGATGAGGCTGCGGAACTTGCGCTCATCCTGCACGCAATCGCAAATCCGGCGCGAGAAGCTGGCATCCGTGCGGCGCTGGCGACACGGCTGATGGGATTTGACGCAGCCGCGCTGGACCGCCTGACGACTGCCGCAAACGAATGGGAATCCATCATCGCCCGGTTTCATGAGCCGCACCGCATCTGGATCGAGCGTGGATTTCTCCAGATGTTCAACGCCTTCGCGCACTCGTGGAAAATGCGGGAGCGTCTGCTCGCGCTACCGCAAGGCGACCGCAGGCTCACCAATCTTCTGCACCTTGCCGAGCTGCTCCACGGGGCAGTCAGCGAATTGCAATTTGGCGTTGATTCGCTGCTGCGCTGGCTCGCGCGGCAAATCGCGGAAAAGAGCAAAGCCGAGGCGAATGAACTCCGTCTTGAGCGCGACGATGACGCTGTAAAAATCCTCACCATCCACAAGAGCAAGGGACTCGAATGGCCGGTGGTCTTCTGCCCTTTCCTATGGCGAAAAGCGGACGGGCGCACTCATTCGCTCCCAGTTTTCCATGACGACAAAGATCGCGCCGTCATCGATCTCGGAACCGACGAATACGCTCACGCAGAAACGCAGTGGGAACACGAGCTTCTCGCCGAGCATCTACGCCTGCTCTATGTTGCGCTCACCCGCGCCCGGCATGAATGCCACGTCGTCTGGGGCCGCTTTAATCTGTGCGAAAACAGCGGGCTGATGTGGCTGCTGGAATCCCCTGCTCACTCCGGCACCGATGCGCCTTCCGCGCTAAAGACGCGGGCCGATGCGCTCACGCCGACGATGATGAAAAATACGCTTCTCGCGCTGGCGGAATCCGCGCCGGAACTATTCTCCGTGGTTCCACTGCCGGAGAATTCCGCCACGCATTTTCGCCCGCACGAAGACAGCGCGACTCCCGGCTCCGCACAAGTGTTTCACGGGAATATCGAGCGCACTTGGCGCGTGTCCAGTTTCACAGCGTTTACTGCGCAGCGGGAAAGCGAGGATGCAGACCGCGATCCGGTGGCTAGGCTAAACATCACGAATGAAAATAGAGGCATCCACGCATTTCCCTCCGGCATGAAAGCGGGCGTTTGTTTGCACGATATTTTCGAGCGGGTGGATTTTGCAAATGCGGCGGGCTTTCGGAACATCATCCACGACCGACTTTATGCGCACGCGATGTTTTCCAACGACAATTTCGATGCCGTAGTTTTCACGATGCAGCAGATCGTGAATGCCTCGCTTCTGCCCGGCTTGAAGCTCGCAAGCGTCCCATTTCACCAAACTATCCGGGAGCTGGAATTTCATCTACCATCCGCGCTCATCACACCCGCCGACTTGTCGCAGTTCACCGAAAGCGGACTGATCTTCGAACCGCGCAAAGGTGTGCTGAAGGGATTTGTGGACCTCGTGTTTGAGCACGATGGGCGATTCCACATTCTCGACTGGAAATCGAACCGGCTCGGCTCCACGGCTGAGGATTACACGGCGGGCGCGATGTGGAGCGAAATCGCGCATCACCGCTACGAGTTGCAGTGGCAGCTCTACACGCTGGCGCTGCACCGCTATCTTCGCTCGCGGCTTGGCCGGGACTACGATCCGGCGCGGCATCTTGGGACTGTGTTTTACGTGTTCATTCGCGGAGTTGATTCGTCGCAGCCGGAGCTGGGCATCCACCGCGCAGAGCTAGATTTAGTCGCGCTCAAAAAACTCGACGCGCTTTTTTCAGGAACATGAGCACCGCACTCGCGCCACATCTTATCCGCCTGCTGCATCGTCTGAATGGCTCGGCGTCCGCCGCCATCGAGCAATCCGTCGCCGCGCTTTGCACTGCTTTGGAAAAAGGCCACGTCTGTTTGCCGCCGGAGGAGAGCAGCACCGAAATCATCGCGGAGCTTCGGAAATCCGATGTCGTCGGCGCACCGGGCGAGTTCCATCCGCTCATCCTCGATGGCGCAGGGCGGCTTTATCTCCAGCGTTATTGGAGCCATGAAAACCGCCTCGCGGAATCGCTCAAAGCCCGCGCCGCTGCTCACGCAGACTGCGATGCGAAGCTGCTTGAGCGCGGAATCGCGCAGTATTTGCCGGATGCTGACGAAGCACAACGCGACGCAGTGCGGGCGGCGGTGACGCGCAGATTTACAGTCATCACGGGCGGCCCAGGAACTGGAAAAACCTTCACAGCAACCGTCGCGCTCGTGTTGCTTGCCGCGCAATTTGCCGCTGCTGGAAATCGCGCACGCATCGCAATCACCGCGCCCACCGGCAAGGCGGCAGCACGCATCAGCGAATCGCTGAACGCCACGCTTGCGCGATTCACTCTCGATGAAAACGTGCGTGCGCTTTTGCCCCGCGAGGCATCCACGGTGCATCGTTTGCTCGGCAGTCGCCCCGGCTCACCAGATTTCAAACATCACGCGGGAAACCCGCTCGAAGCGGACCTCGTGATTGTGGACGAGGCGACGATGGTGGACCTCCCGCTCATGGCGCGTTTGTTCGACGCGCTCCGCACCGATTGCCGCATCATCCTGCTCGGCGACCGCGACCAGCTTGCCAGCGTGGAAGCGGGACATGTGCTCGGCGACATTTGCGCCGGACTGCACGATAACCGACAAGGCCCACTTCGCGAAAACATCCGCGAGCTTTCGCGGAATTATCGCTTCGGAGATGCCAGCAACATTCACAAACTCAGTCGCGCAATTCGCGTGGGTGATGCGGAAGCGGTGCGTAGTTTATTTTCATCGCAGCATCCCGATCTTGCTTCGTGGGAAGTGAGCGGTGATTTCGCCGCCGAGCTAAAACCGCGTGTCATCGAAGGCTACCGCGCCTATCTCGAAGCGACGACGCCCGCCGATGCGCTTGCCCGTTTTTCGCAATTCCGAATCCTCACCACGACCCGCGACGGCGAGCGACGCTCCGAGCATCTCAACCAGCTCTGCGAGCGCATCCTTGCAGATGCGGGACTCATCCGCCCCGGCGGAATCAACTACGCCGGGCGTCCCATTCTCATCCGGCGAAACGACTACAATCTCCGCCTTTTCAACGGCGACATCGGAATCCTTTTCCACGATCCACAGGACGGTACACTCCGCGCATTCTTCACCGGCGAAGACGGCGCACTACGCGGAATCAGCCCGGCGCGACTGCCCGAACACGAGACAGCGTTTGCGATGACCGTGCATAAATCCCAAGGCTCCGAGTTCCAGCGCGTGCTCTTCGTTTTGCCCCAGCGCGAAATGCCACTCCTCTCGCGAGAACTCCTCTACACCGCCGCCACCCGCGCCCGCGAGCGCGTAGAAATCTGGTGGAACGAAGCCGCCCTCAGCGCATGTCTCGCCCGCGCAGTCTGTCGCTTCAGCGGCCTGCGCGATGCGCTTTGGAAATAACGGTGAATTATTGGGGAATAGATTCGTCAATACACCGGCCTGTGATTTTCTCGGCCAAAACTCCAACTCCAAGAATCCAAATCCACCATGAATCTCCGTCGTCTCCATCCGCTCATCCTACTCACAGTTACTGCTTCCACGATTTTCTGTCTAACTGGCTGTAAGCAGAAAGCAGCACCACCAGCGCCGCCAGCAAAACCTGCCGGTGTTTTGATTGAAGTGCAGACGTTCAGTATGCCGCGCTCCTTGGCTGTGCAGACTATTTTCAACCAACCCGCAAGCGTGAGTGCAGAAGCTATTTTCAAAAGCACTCAAGACCTTGTAGCGAGCAAGCAGGCGACTCTGGTTGCAACTAGCGCACTTTCAGTCATCAGCGGCAATCAAGCCATCGTGGAATCCATCCTCGAATTCCGTTATCCGAGCGAATACGAGGAACCTCAAATCCCGCAGAGTTTTGGCACTAACGCCACTGTTACCAAGGTAACCAAGACCACCACGGTCACCGAAGAGACAACCTCCTTTCCACAAACCCCAACAACACCAACAGCATTTGAAGTAAAAAACACAGGTTCGACCCTCCAAGTCGAGCCAATGATAGATGATTCAAACTCCATAATCACCCTCAACATAGCGTTCCAAAATGTAGCCCACACCGGAATGCTCAAATACAAGGCGGCTGAGAATTCCTACGTAGAGCAGCCAGAATTCTACACGAAAAAATTTACAACTAATGTCGTGGTGAAAAACGGAGGCGTAGTCCTGCTTGGCACCGTAGAACCGGATCGCCGAGCATCCAAAGACACGGATATGACAGAAGTGGCTTTCTTGCGCGCTACGCTTCGTTGAACGCTGGCGACACCTTGTAGTGCGGTGGCAAAGCGAGGAACGAGCGCGACACCGCCTTGTAAGCGCCACAATGTGCTACGGGCGCGTGTGGTTTTCTCGGTAGTCGCGGGTGCTTGGTAGTTCGCACAATTTTTCGGCTTGCGAAGGCGGCGTGGCGCTCGTTCCTCGTTTCCCGCCGCACTACAAGGTCGCGCTACTGCGAATCTGCTAAAAATCGGGCGTTGGGATGGTTGTAGTAACATCAATATGCCTCTCCAATTCACTCTTTCACGAAACATCATCTACGCTGGGATCGGTTTTACTGCGGGGATCGCTATTGCGGGGCTTGCTTTTTCGGGAGGGAAATCGGGCGATTCCAAGTCGTCAGCATTTCAAACGGGGACGTTCTCGCCGACTGGCTCTGCGGGTTTTAGCGGAGCGGCGGAATCGAGTGCGTCGCCTACTGGAGAGGCGGCTCCGTCCGGCGAGAAGGAGGCGAAGCTTTTCGGTGCGTTGCGCGATCCCGATGAGATGCGCAGGACGGCGACGATGTATGAGGCGATGAACTCGCTTTCGCTGGAGGAAATACCGGGGCTGATCGCGAAGATTCGCTCGATGCCGCCGGATGCCCGCGAATCGCTGATGCCAGTCGTGCTCGCGCGGTGGGCGAGTTTTGATCCGAAGGCTGCGGGAGATTACCTCGCCACGCTCACGGACCGCAACGGACGCGAAAAGGCGATGCGCTACGTGATGGCTGCGATGGTGGAAAAAAATCCCGTCGCGGCGAAGCAATGGATGGATTCGCTCCCTCTAGGTTTTCACCGCAGCAACGCGGTGGAGGCTTACATTTCTGCGCTCTCGAAGCGGTCTCCGCTGGATGCAATCGCCTTTGTGAAAACGCTGCCGCCCGGAAGCCGTGTGGATAATGCGTATGCGACGGTGTTTGGGCAGATGGCGCTTCAGGACGGCGCGGGCGCGGCGAAGATGGCGCTGGAACTTCCGAAGAACGCGAACCGCGATGCGGCGGTGAAATCCGCGCTCGCTGAATGGGCGAAGGTGGACCCGCTGGAATCGTTTGGTTTTGCGCAGGGCATCGAGCAAGAACACCTCCGGCGCGAGGCGATTCAAAACGTGCTCGGCACTTGGTCTGGCAGCGATCCAGTTGGGGCAAAAACCGCAGTGCTCGCGCTGGCCGAGGGCGATGTTCGCAACAGTGCGCTGCGTGCTTTGATCCAAAACTTTGCGCACCGCGACACGGACACCGCGAAGGCGCTCATCAATGAACTCCCCGAAGGCAATGCGCGCACTGCGGGCATCCGTTCTTTTATGGAGAGTCTCTCGTATTCCGACCCGACTGCCGCCGGTGATTACCTGCTCTCGCTCCCGCAAGATTCCACGCGCAGCGAACTCATGCAGCAGGTGACTTCCATGATGGCGCGGCAGGATTTGAACAGCGCGATCACATGGGCGGAGAAGCTCGCACCCGATGAGCAGCGGAGTGCGCTGGGTGGAATCGCGTATCGCTGGGGCATCCAAGACCCGCAGGCTGCTCTCGATTTTGCGGCGAAAAAACAACTCATGTCCGAAGACGGAAGAATGCTGAATACTGTGCTAAGAATGTGGGCGCAAAACGAGCCGCAGGATGCGCTCTCGTGGGCAAGGACGATGGATGAGGGGAAGCTGAAAGACCGCGCGATTCGCAACGTCATCGGCGTGATGGCGGAAACCGATCCTAGAAAAGCAGCGGACCTCATTCCCTCGCTTCCGCAGGAGTCCCGGAACGACGCCACGGATAGCCTCGTCTCGCGCTGGGCCGGACGCGATCCGGCTGCTGCGGGAAACTGGGCGCTCAATCTTCCCGAAGGCGATACGAAGACGCGCGCTGCTCGCAGCATGGTCGGCGTGCTGGCGGAGCGCGACATCGTGAACACGACGCAATGGCTAGGCAAACTGCCCGCTGGCACGGCTCGCGACGCTGCGGTGTCTGACTTCTCGCGACAAGTGACTGACCGCGATCCCGAAGGTGCGGCTGCGTGGGCGGGCACCATCAACAACCAAGAGAAACGCGACGGCGCACTCGACCGCGTAATCAAGAACTGGACGCAGCGGGATCGAAATGCGGCGCTTCAATTTGTAGCCAACTCCCCTTCCGTTTCGCCGACGTTGCGGGCGAAGTATCTCCCGAAAAAGTAAGCCTTCTTTTGATGAGATATTCCGAGTTTATTGACCGCATCCTGCGCTCGCCCGATTTGCTAAAAGTGCTCGTGCCCGGCGAATCGCTGCTCTGGAGTCTGCCCGGTGAAATCTCGAAAGAAGACGACGCCACGCTGCTCGGCGGAAAGGTGGCCAGCGATGCGGCGATGCTGAAGCTTGTGCGCGGTGGGCTGCTTTATGCGGTGGATGCGATTGATGCAGCGCACCGGTTTTTTCAGGATGAATCCAGCGACCTCGGTAGCTACTGGCACGGGATGGTGCATCGGCGCGAGGGCGATTTTGACAACGCACGATACTGGTTCCGCCGCGTGGGACGGCTGGCATTTTTTTCCGACTTGCACAGCGAATCATGCGCGGACTCTGCGACGATGGCGCGGCAGGACCAGTGGGATGCCTACTTGCTTACCGGGCTTTGCGAGCGGGTGAAATTCGGTGAAGCGGAATCTGCTGCGGAGTGTGTCGCGCTGCAACGTGCGGAGTTCCACGCCGTCTTTGGCTACACTTGGCGAAAAGCCATCGGGGAATAGTCCGTCGTTCCTCTAACACGGGCAGGAGGGAAAACCGTTGAACAGCGTCCGCCGCCGCGCGTAGCGTGGGGCATGGCCGAAATCCAACGCACGAATCAAACGCAGGAACTCACGAATACATTTATGCAGTTCATCATGATGCAGACGCAGCAGGCGCTGCTCGCGCTCGGCAAGCATCCGAAGCGCCCGGAAGGAGCGCCGCCGCCGAATCTTCAGCTCGGGAAGTTGTTTGTGGATCATCTGGTCATGCTGCGCTGGAAGATGGAGGGAAATCTCACCGCCGATGAGCAGACGGCGCTGGATAATGCAGTCACGCATTTGCAAAACGCATTCGTGGAAGCGATGCAGGAGGATGCGGAATGAGGCCGAAATTTGACATCGGGAGCGTGACGTGGGGCGGCGAGAAGCCTGTGTTTATGCTCGGTCCATGCGTGATCGAGTCGGAGGAGTTTGTCTGGCGCATGGCGCGTTCGCTCCACGCAATCTGCAAGGAAGTCGGCGCGCAGTTCATCTTCAAGGCGAGCTACGACAAAGCGAATCGCACGAGCGGAAAGAGCTTTCGTGGGCCTGGTGTGCGCGAGGGTTGCAAGATTTTGGCGGAGATCGGGCGCGAACTCGGAGTGCCCGTGACGACAGACATCCACTCGCCCGAAGACGCGATCATTGCGGCGGAGTATATTGATCTTCTGCAAGTGCCCGCATTTCTCTGCCGACAGACGGATTTGATCCAAGCGACTGCGGAAACTGGACGCGCTGTGAATGTGAAGAAGGGCCAGTTTCTCGCGCCGGGCGATGTGAAGAATATCGCGGATAAACTCGTGGCGTTTGGGTGCGAGAAATTCATGTTCACCGAGCGGGGAACGACTTTCGGATACAACAATCTTGTGGCTGATATGCGGTCGCTTTTCTGGATGCGCGAGATGGGCTACCTCGCAGTTTTTGATGCGACGCACAGCGTGCAGCGTCCCGGCGGCGGTGGCGACAAGACGAGCGGCGATGGGATTCTTGCGCCCGTTCTCGCACGGGCGGCGGTCGCGGCGGGGTGCGACGGTGTGTTTATCGAGACGCATGAAAACCCTGCGCTGGCGATGAGCGACGGGCCGAATCAAATTCCGCTGGCGGAAATTACTCCTTTGCTAAAGACTCTGCTGCAAATCCATGAACTCGTTCAGTAGGCCCTCACTATTCGCTCTGCTCGCAGTCGGATTGGCTTTTCCGGCGGTCCTCTCCGGGCAGGAAAAGAAGCCTGTAAAAAAGCCCGCAGCGACGAAGCCTGCAAAGAAGGTGGAGAATCCGAAAGGCCCGGCTGGACTGTCCGATCTCCCGATCCCAAAAGGAGCGCCGCAGAAGGAAATCCGCTTTCCCGTTTACAGCACGGAAGGAAATAAAACGATGTACTACCGCATCGGCGTCGCGACTTGGACCGATGACGAAAATATCGAAATGCGGAACATGGAGCTGCAAACTTACAACGCCGAGGGCAAGGAGGAGTCGCTGGTGAAGCTGCCCGATGCAGTGCTGCATGTGCCGACGAATGTGATTACGGCGAAGGCGAAAATCAGCATCCGAGATGAGCGCTTTGAAATCACCGCAAATTCGTTAAGCTACGACATGGACGCGAAGGACGAGCAAAGCAAACCCGACCGCATCGCGACATTGGGAGGCGGAGTGAAAATGACGATTTTCAACACCGACTCGATGGTGGACATGAAGAACAAAAAAGCCCCGGAAATCGAAATCGAACCACTTCCGCAAGAACCGCCAATCAAATGAAATCCACGCTCCTTTTTACTCTCTGCTGCACTGCCGCAATCGCTCAGGAATCATTACTCACCAAGCCCTTGCCAGAGCCGGTGCGGTCTGTCCCCGCCGTGGCTGGAGAGAAGCCTGCGCCGAAGCGCGTGAAGAAAGCAGACGGGCCGACCATCATCACCAGCAGCAATGCGATGTTTAAGAGCAGTGCGCAAATCGCGGAGTTCAAAGGCGAGGTGAATGTGAAGGCGCCGGATTTTGAAATCTCCTGCGACCGGCTGAAGATCATCTTGAAGAAAAAACCCGCTCCCGGCACTCCCACGGCAGACCCGGCGGAGCCAGCGAGTGAGGATGGCGGAATGGGGAACATCGAGGAGGCAATCGCGGAGGGAAATGTGATCATCACGCAGGACAAGCCCGCCAAACCTGGCGAGCAGCCATCGCGCTATCTTGCGAAGGGAAAGCGGGCGGTTTTCACGAACACAA